>CAKQLT010000038.1:0-15130 GCA_934254715.1 uncultured Clostridia bacterium
CGTTTGCAAGGCAATCCGCCTCGTTCGCTTTGGCTACAACACATTCACCGAATGTGTTGTTTAACGCGTCGCGCCCATATCGCCGTCCTAATTTTCCGCTTGCGCACAAAGTGCGCACCCACCAAGCAGATAATTTGGCGAAACTGTGGCTTGAATTTTTATCCGTGTTTGAACTGATAGCACAAATTCTCTGCGCGGTTAGTGATTGCGAGAACAAGTGCGGTTTTTGACAATCGCCCCAAAAGTTTTCGTTTCTATTTAGGGGATTCCCACGCTACGCTCTGAATGACGATGGGCGATTGACTTTGCCGCATCGCCGTTTGAGCAATAGACAAACAAAAAAGACCTATCCTCACGGATAAGTCTCATCATTTCAAATAAAACCGGAGACAACGCTCGTGTTAGCGGCTTTATTGCACTTTCGGGAAAGTGCCGATTACTCCCTTATTTAATGCGATTGTATCATAACTTGTTTTGCTCGTCAAACGATTTATTTGTCCGCCGTAACGAGTTTGTATACAATTTTTGCCTTATTTGTTTATTTAACGCCAACCTTATAATAGTTTAGCCCCGCTTGATTGTTTGGATTTGCTTGACGATTGTTTTTTGTTTTTAGGCGGTTTGCCTTTTGCGTTTTGCGGTTACTCGTTTGCAAATTCCGCTTTGAGTTCAAAGCAAGGGCGTTTGCGCACGAAACCTATCATCGTGAGGTTGTCGCCGTCGAGGGTGTATTCGAGGCGCACGCTCGCGCCGAGTTTTATCTCGGACTTGAACTCGATTTCAAGCGTTTTGAGCGTATGCGAGGCAAGGTAGTCTTTGCCCAAAACGTCTTCCATACAATCGAGGTATTTGGCGTTGTTCATATGCCCGTTTATGTCCACTTGACTGTATGCGACTTTGAAGCGTTTTACGTTCTGTTGTTTGCCGAGGGATACGCCGAAAGACAAGGGAATTTCATTGCCCGTTTTTATTCCCGGGACGACCACGCCGTAGTTTTCGGGGAACACCATTTTGCGCTTTTTTGCGTCCATCAAAAGCCAAACGGCACTCGCTTTGAGCAAGGTGTTGCCGTCCTTGTCGAGCATTTGATAATATCTCGGAAACAGCACTCGCATAGTGTCGCCCGCCCAACTCGAAAGGGTGACTTCGTCGTCGTAGCAAGGCAGTTTGTCTATTTCGAGACGCACTCTGCAAACCACCCACAACGCGCCTTTGTCGAGGGTTTTCGCTCTGCCCGCGCCGAGCGCTTCGGTGTGCGCGATGGATATTTCTTGAAGGTTGCGCATAAGCACCGACGGGCGCAAATTGCGATACATCGTCACGTCGTCGGCAAGCAGTTTGTGGTGGGTCGTATATACCAAATCAGTCATTTATATCACCGTTTTGTATTGATAAACGTTGTTTTGAGACGAAAATCATTTGTTTGCCGCGTTGTACACGACGTCCACGACTTCGTCTACGGTGCGCAGTTTCATCCACGTTTTGTCGGGGATTTTGATGCCGTAATCGCTCTCGAGCGTGCAGATGATGTAGATGTAGTTGAGCGATTCGTAACCCTTTGAATTGATTGGCGTTTCGCCCGTGATTTCTTCGTTTTGCAAAGAGGGGATATATTGCTTGATAAGTCCTGTCAGTTTGTTTTGAATCTCTTGTTTGCTTACTTGTGCCATATCTGCTCCTTTTATGCCGTTTGCATATTAAGAATTGCTTTTTATATTTGCGTTGTTTTTTGCGTCTTTACAGTTCGTATCTTTTCACTTTGCCCGTCGCCGTTCTCGGCAATTTGTGCGGCAAAACTTCGAGGCGGGTTATCTGCATATTGAACGGTTTGTTTTTGTTGAACGCCGCAAGTTTATCTTTGAGCAAACTCACGTTCAAAAATCCGTCGTCGTTGCCCACGAACAAGGTTATCGCGTCGTCTTTGATTGCAAGCGCGGCGTCCTCGAGTCCGAGTTGTTCGGCGATTTGATTTTCCCATTCGGGCAAGAAAATCTTGTTGCCGTTTTCAAGCACGATGACGTCTTTTTTGCGACCCGTGATATAAAGGTTTCCGTCCTCGTCGAATCTGCCGAGGTCGCCCGTGTGCAACACGCCGTCGATAAGCACTTCGTCGGTTGCCTCTCGGTTTTTGTAGTAGCCTTGCATAATACACTCGGGGCAGCGTATGAGGATTTCGCCGTCCTCGCCGAGCGTTATCTCGTCGTCGGGGCATACAGACATCGCAAACGGATTTTCGCCGCAACTTATCGCAACGCCGCTCGACGTTTCGGTGAGTCCGTATCCGAAACGCACTTCGATTCCTTTCGCTTTTGCTGCCGCAAGCATTTGCTCGGTTGCGGGGCCTGCGCCTACGAGTATCATTCTCAATCCGTCGTTGAGCGCGTTGAAACCTATGAGGAATTTGAGAATTGATGGCACGACGGATATAATCGTGGGCTTAAAGTAGTCGCAATCTTTGACGATGTATCGAATACCTCTCGTCATTGACACGCACGCGCCTTGCGACATAGGCCACAGCATTGCGCATACGAATCCGAAAACGTGGGTGAGGGGAAGCATACAAAGCAGATTGTCGCTTGCGTGGCAAGGGCATTTCGCTTGTCCGTTCCACGCGCTCGCGCACAGCGATTTCGACGTCAGAACGACCGCTTTCGAGGAATGAGTCGTGCCCGACGTGAAAAACAGTATATTTCCTTCGCCGTCCGCAAGAGACACCTTTTCGGACGGTGCGATTTTGAGTTTCGAGGCGTACGGGGCGGTCAAGCCGTCCGTCAAAAGCGTTTCCACGTCGGTGGCAAGCACTTGCGCTTGAATTACCGCCGGCTCGCTCATCGGGTCGAGCAGAACGGTCTGCTTGCGCGCGAGCACGCACGCGTACATATCTATAATCCACTTTTTCGACGGCGCTTGCAAAATGCCGACGCAATTTGCGTCCAAATGTTCTATTTGCGTCTTGCGCACTTGAATTTCGTCGTACAACGCCGCATACGTCAGACGCTTGATTTGTCCGTCCTCGTCGTACGCGAGGGCGACGTCGTCGGCGTGATTTTTCGCGTTGTGCAGCAGCATTTCGTCAAAGGATTTGAATTTCATACCCACCTCCGAATCATCGTATATTATAACACGCCCGTTTTTGCTTGTGAATACCAAATCGACAAATAAATAAAAAAATATCGATATTTTTTTCAAAATTATTTACAATTCTAAAATAGGTGCTATAATTTTATTATCAAACAAATAGTTTGAATAAACCGTATTTTCAATTAAGGAGAGACTTATGGCTAAAAACGACAAGATTTGTATCATCGGCGCAGGTCCTGCGGGATTGAGCGCGGCTGTACACCTTGAGAAGAACGGATACACCGACTACGCTATCCTCGAAAGAGAAGATCACGTTGGCGGCAAGTGCCATTCTCCGTATCACGATGGAAAGAGATTTGAAATGGGCGCAATTATGGGTTGCCCGACCTACTACGCAGTTCACGAACTCGAATTGTTCGGTGGCGTGGACCACGACGGACCGAAACTCGAACGTGCTTACCGCAGACAAAACGGCAAACCCTACGATCCGTTCAATCCCAAGAAGAACCCGCTTCTCATTCCGCACCTTTTGAGAATGAAATCTCAAGTCAAGAAACTCGGCACTTTGCTTGCAACCAAGTATAAGGGCTATCAATACACGGGTCACAAGGGCGTTTCCGAAGGTAAGTACGACGGATACGATCCCGTCACCGGCGAACACGTCGTCGGCGAGAACCCCAACCTCAAAGATCTCAGTATGAACTTCAAAGACTTCTGCAAGATGAACGGCGTTTCTCTTGCACAAGAGATTTGGATCGGACCGTACACCGCATTCGGTTACGGCTTCTTCGACGAAATCCCCGCGGCATACGTCGTCAAATACCTCGACTTCGCAACCGCAATGTACTTCGTCAACAAGGATTTGTGGACGTGGAAAGACGGCACGCAATCCATCTACGAAGCGGTGAACGCAAAATTGCAACATCCCGCTCGCCTCAACGTCAACATCACCAAAGTCACGCGTGAAAACGGCAAGGTTCAAGTTTACGTCGGCGACGAAATGGAAGAATACGACAAGATTATCGTCACTGCGCCGCTTCAATATATGCCCAACTACTTCGACGCAACCGAAGACGAGAAGAAGCTCTTTGCAAAGATCGATTACGAGCGTTACGACGTCACCGCAGTCACCTGCAAGAAGGGAACGTATTATCCCGATATGTCCGGCTACCTCTTTGACAATATGACGCCCGAACGCATCGGTCACCTTATGGTCTTCTATCACAGATGGGCAAACGAACCCAACCAAGTTCTCACGACTTACGTGCTTCGCAACTACAAGGGCAAGGAATACAAGACCTACGACGAAGCAAAGAAGATGGCTTGGGACGATATGAAACTCTGCGGCATCGACATCGACAAATGCGTCTACGAGCGCAAGTGGTATTACTTCCCGCACGTCTTCTCAAAGGATTACGCCGACGGTTGGTACGAGAAAGTCGAAGCAATGCAAGGCAACCTCAACACCTACTATGCAGGCGAGATTATGAGTTTCGGCGATATGGAAGAGACCGTTCAATATTCCAAAGACCTCGTCGCAAGATTTTTCTAAAAATGCGCTATTGAGCGAATAACATTGTCAGAGGCACCCGCCCGACAACTCATTTACGATTAGTAAATTAGGGTTGCCGTTCGGGTGCCTCTTTCGCGTTCTTCATCTCAATATCGCATTTTTAGTTAAAATCTTGTACCGAAAAATAATTTCGTAGACGGAACACGAGCCGCAACGGCGGCGAGCCTATGAGCGCCGAACTTGACGGACAGTACAAGCGACTGCGCCGTCCGTTGGCCACTGCCTGGCGCACAAAGCGCAGTGGCATAAGTAGAGAAATGTCCCTATCTATGTGAGTGCCGTAAGGAACGCAGTGACGGAATAGCGATTGTTACGAAGTCAATCGCGTCCTGCCCCCTCTTGCGAACGATGTAAAGTTTTTTAGAGAAATGGCGCAAGTTTGAGCAATAGGGGAAAGCCCGAAGGGAAGGGGTGATGTGTGATTTTAGAGTTCACGTCGTAAAAATTTTGTAGAGGAAGAACAAAACACGTGATGAAGCGGGGGCAGTTTTAATTAATTTATATTGAATTGTTGCGCAAATTTCGGTTGTAAAAAGTTACAAATTTGACAAACAAAATTAAGAATGTTCGCAATATTTGTAGAATTTGTTGATTTTTTCAAGAAATCGCTTATACAAAAATTTTTATTTTTATGCAAAAATCGAGGGGTTTTGCATAAAATCAACTTAAAATTGCATTGAAACGAGACGCAACGGGCGGTTGCGGCAGAGGGTTAGTGCAATGCGATTTTTTGTCGAAATAAGGCAAATTTTTGCGCATCTGTATAATATATACTATATATAGACGTAAAATATCCATAAATAATACAAGCGTGCGCGTCGGGGCGCGGTGGCAAAACGAGGTATGAAAGTATGAAAACGGGGCAGAGAAGAATTTTGCATAAAAATTAAAATTTTGAAAAAAACAAAAAAAGTTGTTTACATATCGGCAAACTGCACTTATAATGTGAACATCAAAAAAACTTAAAAAAAGATGAAAATCTTGATACTATACAACAAATGCTTTGACAAAAGCAAGCAAATTCGCAAAAAAGTCGAAACAATTTTTTTTGCGACAATCAAAACTCGATAACAACAAAAAAACAATATAAAAAAGGAAAATGGAGGTAACAACAATGAAGCAAAGAAAAGTTATTGCTATAATGGCTATGATTTTGGTTCTCGTGCTTTCGGTCGGCGTGCTTGCTGCGTGCAACGACGATAAAGACCCGACGCCCGACCAAACTTATTTTGCCGATGGCACTGGCTGGGACGACCCCAAAGTGTACACAAATAACGATTATACTTCTCAAATGCCGAGTCAGTGGTGCACGATCTTGTCGAGCGACAACGTGAACAACACCCTTGAAAGCTATTTCATTAGCCCGTTCTATGATTTCAATTATCAATACGACGAAGACGGTGAAATCGTACCCGGCGGATACACGGTTGAATATGCTGCGGCAACGAAACTCGAAGACGTCACCGCAAAATACGCAGGCAGATACGGTCTTGCGGCAGACGCAACGAAAGGACAAGCATTTGCAATGACGCTTCGTCAAGATTTGACTTGGGACGACGGCACTGCAATCAAGGCAGAAGACTTCGTTTACTCGATGCAACAACAACTCTCGCCGAACTATCTTTTTGAAACTGCATCCAACTATTACGCGGGTAACTACATTATTCACAATGCAGAAAACTACGTAAAGCAAGGTCAAACTCTTATGAGAGCGGCAACCAGCAAGTATACTGATTGGACGGTTGCTATCACCGAAATGCCGAACGATCTCGTTTTTGATTTGACCAACAGCTACGTCGGAAATTGGCTTTCTTCTAACTACGGTAGTTATGTTAGCAAAAACGGTGCGGCGTGGACTTATGCGGCTGTGGTCGGTATTTCCGAAGACACCGTTAAGAGCTTGGAAGGCAAAACCTATGCTCAAATTGCGGCAGACGAAACCTTGACGGCGGCTTGGAAAGCTGTTCTCGAACCTTGGCAAACAGATCCGAACGAGGAACTTCATTTCTGGGCTTTCAAGTATACCTATCCTACTATGAACTTCTCTGAGGTCGGTTACTTTGTCGGCGACAACGAATACGAACTCGTTATGGTTATCGACGATTCTTTGAGCCCGCTCGATGAAAACGGCAACTTGACTTATGAAGCAGGTTACTATTTCAGCAGTTGGCCTCTCGTCAAGAAATCTTTGTGGGAACAATGCGAAAACAGAAGCGAAGGTATCCCCTACAAAAACACTTACTGCACGACGGTTGAAACGAGTGCAAGCTGGGGCCCCTACAAACTCACGAACTATCAAGACCAAAAGACCTACACCGTTTCTCGTAACACCAAATGGTTCGGTTACGGTTTGAAACAATACCTCGGACAATATACGACCGACAATATCGTCACCACCAAGATCGAAGAATGGGATACCGCTTGGATGGCATTCCAAAACGGTGAACTCGACGGCATCGGTATGAACGTCAAGATCGCTGCTGACTACAGAACTTCCTCTCGTGCATACTTCACGCCTGAAACTTGGACGTATGATCTCAACTTGCAATCGCTCGCAACTTCTCGTACTGCAGAAAGAAACAATCTCTTGCTCAACTACGACGAGTTCAGAAAAGCAATCTCGCTCTCTCTCGACCGTGACGATTACTGCGCAAAGAACAAACCGAGCTCTCAAGCGGCTCTCGGATTGCTCAACAGTATGTACTACTACGACGTAGAAAACGGCAAAGTCTATCGTGAAAGCACGCAAGCGAAAGAGGCTATCCTCAACGCATACGGCGCAACGAAGAACGAAGACGGAACTTGGACGGTCGGTACTCGTACCTACAACGACATTGAAGACGCTCTCGACGCAACGACAGGCTACAACCTCACTCTTGCACGTAAACTCGTCGGTCAAGCTGTCGAGAAAGCAATTGCAGACGGCAACTATAGCAAGGGCGAAAAAGTTGTGTTGACTTTTGGTATCGAAACACAAAGTGCAGATACCGATAGAATCAAAAACTGGTTCCAAGCTGCGTTTGATGAAATGACGAAAGGCACGGATCTTGAAGGACTTGTCAAAGTTGAATACTTTACATTCTCGAGCAGCACGTGGTCTAAGCAGTTCAAGAACGGTGAATATGACCTCTGCTTCGGTGCTTGGGGTAGTGCGGCATTCAACCCTGCATACTTGCTCTGCGAAACTCAAATCGGTAAAGACAACAGATATGCAGTAAACTGGAATCCTGCAACCGTAAGCGTCACCGTTAACGCAACGCCGGATGAAAATCACAAAGACGGCAAGTACACCTACAACCTCGAAGAATGGTCATCGATCCTTCAAGGCAAAGCAGGTTGCCCTGTCAACTTCAAGGAATTCCCGATGGAAGATCAACTTGCAGCACTCGGCGCAGTCGAAACCGCTATCTTGGAAGCATACTATACCATTCCTGTGTACAGCAGCTATGCAGCTAGCTTGATGGGCTACAAAGTGGACTACGTTTCCTATGACTACAACACGTTTATGGGTTACGGCGGAATCCGCTATATGAAGTACAACTACGACGACACAGAGTGGAAAGCATTCGTTGATTCAAACAACGGCACTCTCGATTACAAAAACTAATCGATAGCATTATTGTTAAACGACAATAAATAATTACGACACGAAGTTGGGGACGAGTTAACTTGTCCTCACTTCGCGTTGTTGTAATAAGTTGCAAAAAAGAGGTTTTCCTATGTATATGTTCAAATACATACTCAAACGACTGGGACTGTTGCTATTCACCTTTTCGGTGATTATGTTGGTCTGTTTCGTTTTGATAAAATCCCTTCCTATACCTATCAACGACGGTTTGGGAAAGGATAAAGAGTTGTTGGAAGCAAACTTGCGCGCAAGAGGTTATTACGACCCAATTATGGTTCAACTTTGGAACTATTTGGTGCGTATTTTCACCAAAGGCGATTTCGGCATCGGAACAACTATGTCGGGATTTATCAACAAACCCGTCTGGGATTCGTTCGTCAAATGTTTGCCGCCCACGATACTCATCAACGTTTATTCGTCGCTCATCGGCGTGCCTATCGGTCTCGGCCTCGGCATTATTGCGGCACTCAAAAAGAACAAATGGCAAGATCAAGTCATTTCCACGGGCGTTATGTTGCTCATCTCGATCCCTTCGATCGTGTTTGCGTTCCTCATTCAGTACGTTTTGTGCTTCAAGTGGAAATGGTTCCCGCTTATGATGGCAAACGGAACGGATTATTTCTCTTGGGAAATGTTCTACAGTATGTTGCCGGCGGTTTTGGCTTTGTGTCTCGGTTCTATCGCGGGTTATGCGCGATACACGCGTGCGGAACTCACCGAAGTGTTGACCAACGAGTTTATGCTTCTTGCAAGAACGAAAGGTTTGACCAAAGGGCAGGCGATAGTTCGCCACGCTTTGAGAAACGCTATGGTTCCGATTTTCCCGATGATTTTGGGCGAATTTATTTCCGTTCTCAGCGGCTCGCTTATCATTGAAAAATTCTTCTCTATACCGGGCGTCGGCGGTTTGTATTTGAACTCAATCAACTCGCTTGACTACGACTTCTTTATGTTGTTGTCGGGCTTCTACACACTCGTAGGCTTGCTTGCGGGTATTATCGTCGATATAAGTTACGGCATTATCGACCCGAGAATCAGAATGGGGGCTAAGTAATATGGAACAAGTCTATCAAAACATCCCCAAAGAAAAATTTGAATTCGTGGACAAGCAAGACTTGTTGCACGAAAAATCTCTTGCCACGAAGCCGCGCAGTTACTTTGCGGACGCTTTCTCGCGTTTTTGCAAAAACAAAGGCTCTATCGTGGGCGCGTGCGTTATATTGATATTGATTTTGTACGCAATTTTCGGTACGATTTTCTCGCAATATCCCGTGTCGCACAGAGATACTTATTTCCGTTACGCATTGCCGCGCAGCGAACTGTTTGCAAAAACAAACTTCTGGGACGGCTGCGAGGAAAAAACTCTGTCCAAAGCCACGTTCTATTACTACTACTATATGGGTGAAGAAACGGGGCATTACGCGGTCAAAAATCAGGAATACACCAAAGAGGACAAGATGTATACGTTCCGTCTCGATTCCTATCAAAAGACGGGTTGCGTTTATCTGAAAATGTCCGAAGAAGAATATAAACTTCTTCAACAGTATCAGAACGAAACGGGCATACAAGTCATTTATCCCGCGCTCAGACTTTCGCAAAAGAGAATGGTCGAAACCTACCAAATCGTGACGAAAGGCAACGTTTCCGTCGATACCGCCGCAAACTACTACTACAAGTTCAACACCAGTTCTATGCAAGCAGAGTTGGACGCAAACGGCAACGTCATTCCCGATTACAAAAAACACAATATCGGACAAACTTGCTACGACGATTACGATTCCTTGCGTATCGCTGGCGACCGTGAAAACGGAATCGAATACGAATACGCCCGCGCTATCGACGCCGGCTACGAAGTCCGTGTAAACTACTACGAATATTACATCTTCCAGCACTCTTACGTGCTTAAAGACGGTATAGAAAAACCCTCGTTCTTGTTCGGTGCAAACGAAGAAGGTCAAGACATTTTCACTTGCCTCGCTTCGGGTGCGTTGTTCTCGTTCGCGTTTGCAATCTCGGTTGCTCTCGTCAACTTGATCGTCGGCGCAATCTACGGCGCAATAGAGGGTTACTACGGCGGCAAAGTCGACTTGGTTATGGAAAGAGTTTCGGATATACTTTCCGCAGTTCCGACTATGATCGTCGTTACGCTGCTCAAACTGCATATGGGCGCGTCGGGCGCGCCGCTGATACTGTTCTTGTCCTTCTTCCTTACGGGTTGGATCGGTATGGCTTCAACGACCAGAATGCAGTTCTATCGCTACAAAAATCAAGAATACGTCCTTGCCGCGCGCACTCTCGGCGCACGCGACGCAAGAATCATCGTCAAACACATTTTCCCCAACGCACTCGGTACGTTGGTCACGAGTTGCGCTCTCGTCATTCCGTCTATGATTTATTCGGAAGTCAACTTGAGTTATCTCGGAATCATCAGTTTGACGTCGGGCAATCTCACGAGCGTCGGCACGCTGCTCGCAAGCGGTCAAAGCGCGCTTATGACGGCTGCTCACGTCGCGTTGATGCCGTCGTTGTTCCTTGCTCTGTTGCTGCTCAGTTTCAACTTGTTCGGTAACGGTTTGCGCGACGCGTTCAACCCGTCGCTCAGAGGTTCGGAGGGCTGATATGGAAAAGAAGTTAGAAGTTAAAGATTTGCGTATTTCCTTCCGCACGGACGCAGGTAACGTGCAAGCGGTCAGAGGTATCGATTTCGACCTCTACAAGGGCGAAACGCTCGCGATAGTGGGCGAGTCCGGTTCGGGTAAATCCGTCACGAACAAAGCAATCATAGGTATTTCCGCACCCAACGCAATCGTCGAAAGCGGCGAGATACTCTACGACGGTATGGATTTGCTTCAAATCAACGAGGAAGATTTCCACAAACTTCGCGGCGACAAAATCGCGATGATATTCCAAGACCCGCTTTCCGCGCTCGACCCGATCAACCGTATCGGTATGCAACTTACCGAGGCGATGATCCTCAAAAACAAGGCGAACCGCAGAGAATCGAGAAAAGAGTTCAACACGAAAATGGCTCTCTTGCTCGAGGCGGTCAACAGCGCAACGGGCGTTGCCGCAAACAGCGAACAAGGCAAAATCAACGCCAAAAAGGCAAAAGATTTCGATACGTTTGAAACCTACCACCTCAAAATAGAGGGCGCGTACAACAAGGCGTACGAAAGTGCCGAAACAGGACTCGAAAACGTCGACGATTTGCTTTTCCACATCGAAAAGAACGCCGTCGAAGGCTTTACGAGGTCAATTTACGATATTCTCAAAAGCGCAAGACTTTCCGTACACGAAAACGTATGCTCGCAAGACGTTATGACCGCTCGTCAAGAACTTATCGAAGCAGTCAAACCCTTGATCAAAGTCAGTGCGAAAAAGAGAGATTATTCCGTTTGCGTCGAGCCGCTTAAAAAACTCAAAGCGTGCTTCGAGGAAGCGTGCGCAAAAACTATGCCCAACTACTTTGCGCTTGCGTACTATCAGACGTTCGGACACAACGAGGAACTTCCCGACAACGTCGAGGAAGAAAACAAGTTCTTGCGCAAATACCTCGACGACAACTTTATGCTCGACTTTATCGACACGGCAAAGAAAGGTATAGAGTTCTCGTTCAATCGTTCGCTCGAAAAGAAAAAGGAAACCATCGAACTTCTCAAACAAAAGAGAAGCGTGTTTACCGACGGCGAACCCGACAAAAAAGCGTATAAGGAAGCCGCAAAAGAGATGTGCGAGAGCGTTGCCGAGTCTATCGACAAACTCGCTCTCGTAAAGGACAGCGCGGCGTATACGTTCAAATCGAGCATTATGCGCGCGATAAACACCTATTTCGAGGCGATTCCCAACAACGCGAAAGAACAAAAACGCTTCGACAGAGATCAAGCGAAGTTCGACAAACTCGTCGCAAAGGGAAAAACGCCCGATTATAAGGTTATCCCCGCGAAAATCATCGATTTGGATATTGCAAGACACAATATCGTCGAGATTATCGACAAACTCGTTTCGGTCTACGAACACGCCGTCGAAAACGCCAAAAACATCGATTTCGACGCCGCTACGGTCGCTATGATCGACTTCTTCAAAGAAAAGGCGCAAGCGGTCGCGTATCGCGTTACGCACATCGTCGCAAAGAACAAGGCGTTGAAACTTATGGAAGAAGTCGGTATTCCCGAACCGAGAAAGAGATACCGTCAATATCCCTTCCAGTTCTCGGGCGGTATGAGACAACGTATAGTCATCGCAATCGCGCTCGCCGCAAACCCCGATATTCTTATCTGCGACGAACCGACGACCGCGCTCGACGTTACGATTCAGGCTCAAATCCTCGAACTTATCAACAAAATCAAGAAGGAAAGAAATCTTTCCATCATCTTTATTACGCACGACCTCGGCGTCGTTGCGAATATGGCGGACAGAATCGCGGTTATGTACGCGGGCAAAATCGTCGAAACGGGTACGGCGGAAGATATTTTCTATTCACCCGCACACCCGTACACGTGGGCGCTCTTGTCCTCTATGCCCGACCTCGATACCAACGAGAAACTCGAAGCAATCCCCGGTACGCCGCCGAATATGATTTATCCGCCCAAGGGCGACGCGTTTGCCGCAAGAAACAAGTACGCTATGAAGATAGACTTCGAGGAACAACCCCCGATGTTCAAAATCAGCGATACGCACAGCGCGGCAACGTGGTTGTTGCACCCGTCCGCACCAAAGGTCGAAATGCCCAAAATCGTTTCCGACCGTATCGAGAGAATGAAAGCCCTCGCGCAAAAATCCAAAGCGGAACAACAATAAAAGGAGACGAATATGGACACGAACGTAAACGAACAAGAAACGCTATTGCGCGTCGAACATCTGTGCCAGTACTTCAAACTCGGCTCGTCCACGCTCAAAGCAGTCAACGACGTTTCCTTTGACATCAAAAAAGGCGAGGTCTTCGGTTTGGTCGGCGAATCCGGTTGCGGTAAAACCACGACGGGTCGCAGTATCATCAAACTTTACAACTGCACTTCGGGCAACGTGTACTTCGAGGGCAGAAGAATATGCGCGGGCACGCTTTCCTACAAGGAAGCGAGAAAAGCCGCGTTCAAAAAATTCTTCGGTGATTTGAAGCGCGCTTCGTCCAAAAAGAAAGGCGAAGAAAACGAAGGAAACGCGGTTGATTTGAAAGCGTCTTTTGCCGAGTTGAAGGCTGCGGTGAAAGAGCAGAACAAGAACATTCGCAAAGCAAATCACGACCAAAAAAGATGTGACAGAGATTACGCAAAAGAGCACGTTAACAAGGTAAAAGAGGACTATAAACCCAAGTTTGCGGCAATAGAGAAGAAAGACAAGGCGTATTTCGCGCTCTTGTGGCAGTATCTTAAAGACCTCAATTTCGCTCGCAAAACGAGGCTCGTAACCAAGATTCAAATGGTGTTCCAAGACCCGATTGCGTCGCTCGACCCTCGTATGACCGTGCGCGAAATCATTGCGGAAGGTCTCACCATTCGCGGCATAAGAGACAAGAAAGTCGTGGACGAAAAAGTGTACGACGTGCTTGAAAAAGTCGGTCTCGTCAGAGAACACGCAGGCAGATACCCCCACGAGTTTTCGGGCGGTCAAAGACAGCGTATCGGGGTTGCGAGAGCAATCATTATGGAACCCGAAATGATTATCGCCGACGAGCCGATTTCCGCACTCGACGTGTCGATTCAGGCGCAAGTCATCAACTTGCTCAACGATTTGAGACACGAACTCGGCTTGACGATTATGTTCATTGCGCACGACCTTTCCGTCGTCAAATACTTCTCGGACAGAATCGGCGTAATGTACTTCGGCAATATGGTGGAACTCGCAACTTCGGACAGACTGTTCGCGCACCCGTTGCACCCGTACACGAAGTCGTTGCTTTCTGCAATTCCGCTTCCCGATCCTATATATGAAAAACAACGTAAACGTATAGTTTACAATCCGCTTGCAGATCACGATTATTCGGTCGATAAACCTCAAATGAGAGAGGTCGAACCCGGACATTTCGTGTCTTGCAACCAAGAAGAATTTGAAAGATACGTCAAGATTTGCAAGGGCGAAATCGCGGACGACGCGACGGGCGTAACCGAACAAACTCAAGCGGAAGACGTGCAACCCGAGGAAACCGTCACGGAACAAACCGCCGAATCGGTTGACGAAATGCCCGTTATCGCACCCGTCGATTTGTCCCTTCTCAAACAAGAGGGTATCACGGTTGCTGGCAACGAAGTCATACTCGAAACCGCAAACGAAGCCGAAGCGGATACGAATCAAGACGAGCAATGAAAACGACGCTTATAAAAATTGCCGTTCTGTTTGTGATTGCGCTTGCAATCATTCTCACGATATGCGGCGTCAACGGCTTGCTTACGGAACAATGCGAGCAATCCAAGGTTTTGAAAGTGCTGTGCGACGCGTTTTTCGTGCCGGGCGTGGTGCTGTTGTGCGTAAGCGGGTTGTCGTGGGCGTCCGATAAGGGCGCGTTCGACGCGATAGGATACGGATTGTCCACGTTCTTTAACACGCATATGCCTGCGGGCAAGGGCTTGGACTGGCACAAAAAAGAAACCTATCAAGAGTATATCGAGAGGAAACACTCGCCCGAAAAGAAAAAAAAGAAACTGAACGTTGCTTTGATTTTCGGCGGCGTGCTGATTGTCGTTGCGGTTGCGTTGCTCATAGCGTATTTGAACGTGAAATAATTTTTGAAAAGCGATATAAGTTACAAAAAAAACGGAATCTTTCGATTCCGTTTTCTTGTATTACAAAACCACCGGATAGTCCGGTGGTTCAGTGGAGCTTTAGCGGTGAACAAAAAATTCCCCCTGTGCTAG
>CAKQLT010000039.1:0-14792 GCA_934254715.1 uncultured Clostridia bacterium
TTGCGAACGATGTGTAATCTTGCAGAGAATTGGCGCAAGTTTGAGCAATAGGGGAAAGCCCGAAGGGAAGGGGTGATATGTGATTTAAGGTTCACGCCCACACTCTTGTAGAGTACAAAAAAACCTCGCTATTGAGATGAAGAACAAGGAAACGCCCTTTTGCGAATCCGCCTAACGTACTAAATCGTACGTGACGGGTGAGCAAAAGGGCGTTGACGACGTTATTCGCTCAATCATCACCTGAGGGGGACGGTGGCACGGGCGTCAAGGGACAAATCCGCACAATCCGCACCGCTCTTTATGAGAAAACAAGCGGCTGCGCCGATCATTGCGGCGTTGTCGGTGCAATATTTGAGTTTGGGATAATGAACGTTGCAACCTTTTGAGGCTAGTTCGTCGAAACGACGGCGAAGTTCCTCGTTTGCACTGACGCCGCCGGCAACGGCAACGTCTTTGATTCCGGTTGCACGAATGACTTTTTCAAGGGTATCGACAAGTTGCGATACGGCGCATTTTTGGAAACTTGCGGCGATGTCGGCACGGGGTATTTCTTCGCCTTTTTGTTCGAGGTTATGAACGAGATTTATGACGAAGGTTTTGAGCCCGCTATAACTAAAATACAGGTCATCTAACCCACTCGATTTGGGTTCGGGCATATTGTAAACGGGCTTTCCTTCGCGCGCTAATTTTTGAATTTCCGGACCGCCGGGATAGGGCAATCCGAGCACCCTTGCAACCTTGTCGAACGCCTCGCCGCAAGCGTCGTCGCGGCTCTGCGCAATGAGTTCGATATGCTCGTAATCGAGCACTTTTACGATTGCCGTATGTCCGCCGCTTGCAAGCAAGCAAAGATACGGCGGCTTAAGATTGCTGTCGATATAATTTGCGGCGATATGCCCTTTGACGTGCGATACGGCAAACAACGGCTTTTGCCACGCATATGCCAGTCCTTTGGCAAAGTTTACGCCCACCAAAAGCGCGCCCAAAAGCCCCGCGCCGTAGGTTACGGCAACGGCGTCTATATCGTCCTTCGTCATATGCGCTTGCTCGAGTGCTTCTTTGACGACGTTTTCGATTGCCAACGTGTGATTTCTGCTCGCGATTTCGGGAACGACGCCGCCGAATCGACGGTGTATTTCTATTTGCGTGGCAACCACGTTTGACACGACTTTTCTGCCGTCGCGCACAATCGCGCAAGCGGTTTCGTCGCAACTCGACTCGATGGCAAGCACCGTTAAACCTTGCTTATTCTGCAAATCGTTCATTGTTTCGTAAAAATGATTTTATGCGGTTAGAATACCGCTTTTGCAAGGTTTTGCGCCTTGCAAAACAGCAACGGCACGCAAAATGCGCACCGTCGAAAATTGTTTGTTCGTATCTTATTTTTGTATTGACGAAAGTTTGAGATACTCGTTGATAAATCCGTCGAGGTCGCCGTCCATAACCGCTTGCACGTTGCCCGTTTCGTAGTTCGTGCGGTGGTCCTTGACCATCGTGTACGGACAGAAAACGTAACTGCGGATTTGGCTTCCCCACTCGATTTTTTTGAGTTGTCCGCTGATTTGCGCCGCTTCTTCTTCACGTTCGCGTTCGCGCTTTTCGATGAGTTTTGAGCGAAGCATTTGCATTGCGACTTCACGGTTTTGAATCTGGCTTCTTTCGTTTTGGCACGCAACTATAATACCCGTTGGTATGTGCGTAATGCGGATTGCGGATTCGGTTTTGTTGACGTGTTGTCCGCCTGCGCCCGACGAGCGATAGGTGTCAACTTTCAAGTCTTCGGGGCGAATTTCGATTTCGGACGTATCGATGATTTCGGGCATAACTTCGAGAGAAGCAAAGGACGTATGACGTCTTGCGTTTGCGTCGAACGGCGAGATGCGCACGAGTCTGTGAACGCCTTTTTCCGCTTTGAGATAGCCGTACGCGTTGTCGCCCTCGACTCTGAACGTAACGGATTTTATGCCCGCTTCGTCGCCCGCAAGATAGTCGAGTTCGGTGCAAGTCCAGCCCGTGCGCTCGCAATAGCGAGTGTACATTCTGTAAAGCATACTGCACCAGTCTTGCGCTTCCGTGCCGCCCGCGCCCGCGTGCAAGGTAAGGATTGCGTTGAGTGAGTCGTACTTGCCGCTCAAGAGCGTTGCAAGCGACAGACTTTCCACCGCTTCCGAGAGGTCGTGAACGGTCGTGAGAATCTTCTCGTCTTCCGATTCGTCCCCTTCGAGTTCCACGATATCGATTGTGTCGAGAGCGTCGTCGATTCGCGCAATCATCTTTTCAAACTTCTCGATTTTGCTTTGCAACTGACTTATTTCTTTGGACACTTTCTTTGCGTTGTCGGGGTCGTCCCAAAATCCGTCGGCATTTTGTATCGCTTCGAGTTCTTTGATTCTATCACGGATTTTAGCGGGGTTTATGCTTTCGTAAGCGCGCACCATTTCCGTGCGCATTTCTTTTAGTTGGTTTCTCGGTTCGTTGTAATCTAACATATTGATTTTCCTATTATAGCGTCACCGTATTTTGCACGATGCGATGTTTATATGCCTAAATTTGCTCTATAAAACACCGTTTTCGTTATTTGTTCTTTCCGCAGCAGTTCTTATATTTAAGACCGCTACCGCACGGACACGGGTCGTTTCTGCCCACTTTTTTGTCCGAGCGCACGCTCTTTTGCGCCGCCGCGATGTTTTGTCTTACGGACGAGGTAGAGCCGTCTTCTCTCTTTTCGACGTGGATTTTGAGAAGTATGGAAGCGGTTTCGGAATGAATCCTCGACACCATATCTTCAAACATATCCCAGCCTTCTTGGCGGTATGCGATGACGGGGTCGCGCTGACCGTAGCCGCGAAGTCCTATGCCTCGTCTTAGCGCGTCCATTGCGTCGATGTGGTCCATCCACTTCGAGTCGACCGTCTTCAAAAGCACAACTCTTTCGAGTTCGCCGAAGTCGAATCCGTCCGCTTTCGTCGCTTCGATTTTGTCGTTATAATCCTTGAGCGCGACTTTCAAAACCGCGCCTTTGAGTTTGTACACGTCGAAGCACGAGCAGAGTTCGGGGGTCATAATATTCGTGCCTTGCGGAAGCATTTTTTGTTCGAGAGATTGATTGAACGCCGCATAATCCCACGTCTGATAATCGGTCTTGTAGTCGGCGTAGTAACCGATGATTTCTTCTGCAAGGTCGTCTATCATATCGAGGATTTGCTCGTGTACGTCCATACCGTCAAGCACTTTTCCTCTCTCTTTGTATATGATTTCGCGTTGCGCGTTCATAACGTCGTCGTAACTCAAAACTTGCTTTCTTATCGAGTAGTTTCTGCCCTCGACGACTTTTTGCGCTCTTTCGATTTGCTTTGTGATTATGCCGTTAGAGATGGGCATATCGTCGGGCAAGTGCATAGTTTCGGCAATGGATTTCATTCTGTCGCCGCCGAAAATACGCGCGATGTCGTCTTCCATAGAGATGTAGAAAACCGTACTGCCGGGGTCGCCTTGACGTCCGCTACGACCTCTCAACTGATTGTCGATACGTCTGCTTTCGTGGCGTTCCGTGCCGATAATTCGCAAACCGCCGAGTGCGACGACTTTCTCTTTTTCTTCGTCGCAGATTGCTTTGAACGCGTCGTAATGGTGCTTATACACCTCTTTTGCGGCGATAATCGCGGGGTCGTTGCTTGCGTGCGGCGAGGATGCCATTTCGATGACTTCGAGCGGATAGCCGTCCTTTTCCATACGTTGTTTCGCTTGGAAGTCCGCGTTGCCGCCGAGCATAATATCCGTTCCGCGTCCCGCCATATTCGTCGCGATAGTGACCGAATTGAGTCTGCCCGCTTGAGCGATTATCTCGGATTCTTGCTTGTGGAATTTTGCGTTCAAAACGTTGTGCGGTATGCCCTTGCGCTTCAAAATATCGCTGAGTTGTTCGCTCTTTTCGACGCTTATCGTACCTACGAGAAGGGGTTGACCCGTCGCGTGATGGTCGATAATGTCTTGCACGATTGCGGTGATTTTTCCGCTGACTTTGGTGTAAATCTGGTCGTGTTCGTCAACTCGCTTCGAGGGTTTGTTTGGCGGAATGGTGACGACGTCGAGCGCGTATATGCCCTCGAATTCGTCTTCTTCGGTCTTTGCCGTACCCGTCATACCCGCGAGTTTTTTGTACATACGGAAGAAGTTTTGGAAGGTTATCGTCGCAAGCGTTTTGTTCTCGCTTCTGATTTGAACGTGTTCCTTTGCCTCTATCGCTTGATGCAAGCCTTCGTTGTAGCGACGACCTATCATAATACGACCCGTAAATTCGTCTACAATCAGCACTTCGCCGTCGCTGACGATGTAGTCGGTGTCGCGCTTCATAATGAAGTGCGCTTTGAGCGCGGCTTGAATGTGGTGATAAAGGTCGGTGTTTTCGAGGTCGGTGAGGTTTGCGACGTGGAAGAATCTTTCCGCTTTCTCGATACCTTGATCGGTGAGCATTATCGTCTTTTCTTTTTCCTCGATGTTGAAATCGTCGCCCTCTCTGCACTGACGCGCGAAATTGTCCGCGCTCTTATAAAGTTCGCTGGATTTTCCGCCTCTGCCCGAAATAATGAGCGGCGTTCTCGCCTCGTCTATAAGAATCGAGTCAACCTCGTCGATTATGGCGTAATTGAGTTCGCGTTGCACCTTGTCCGCCTTTCTCACGACCATATTGTCGCGCAAAAAGTCGAAGCCGAGTTCGTTGTTGGTGCAGTAGGTTATGTCGCTTTGATACGCCTTTCTCTTTTCTTCTACGCTCATTTGCGGTACGACGACGCCGACGGTAAGTCCCAAAAACTTGTAGAGTTTGCCCATCCACGCCGCGTCACGCGTTGCGAGGTAGTCGTTGACCGTGACGACGTGAACACCTTTGCCCGTGAGCGCGTTGAGGTACGCGGGAAGCGTTGCGACGAGCGTCTTGCCTTCGCCCGTACCCATTTCGGCGATACGTCCTTGATGAAGCGCGATGCCGCCGATAAGTTGAACGTGGAAGTGGCGCATACCCAGCACTCTCTCGCCCGCTTCTCTCACCACCGCGTATGCGTCGGGAAGAATATGGTCGAGCGTTTCGCCGTCTGCGAGCCTCTTTTTGAGCACGTCCGTCTGACTTACGAGCGTATCGTCGTCCATCGCCGAGTATTTGGGCGCGAGAGCCTCGATTTTGTCGGCGATTTTATTGAGTTTTCTGACCTTAAATTTGTTTTCGTTAAAAAGTGCCATAGTTCACCTTTATTATATTTAAGCAAATTATACTATATAAATTTGCATATATCAATCTATATCATTCGTTTGGGATTTTAAGTTGCGTAACGGCCGCGGTCAGCACGCACACTTCCCCCGCTTTTGCTTTGAGCAACGTCTTAGCGCACTCGTTGGCGGTCGCGCCCGTAGTGAAAACGTCGTCTATAAGCAAAATCTTTCTTCCCTTGACTTGCTCGAACGCGCAAGCAAACGCGCCGTCGAGGTTGTTTGCTCTGTCCTTGCCTTTAAGTTCCTTTTGTTGCGAGGTGTCTTTCACCTTGACGAGCGCGGGAAGCACGGCGATATTAAGTCTGTTTCCCACCTCGTACGCCAAAAGTTCGGCTTGATTGAATCCTCTTTTCTTCACTTCCTCGTCGGTCATCGGCACGAAGACGATGATTTCCGAATCGAAACCGCACTCGATAAACTTGTCCGCCATAAGCGCGCCGAGCGTTTGAGCGATATACGTTTTCTTGCCGAATTTCAGTTTGTATATCAACTTCTTCACTTCGCCGTCGTATACGAGCGGCGAGCGGTTTTTCACGAACGCGGACTTTTGATATTGACAGCGATTGCAGTAGTCGCTCTCGTCTTTGAGCGGAACGCCGCAGTTAAGACAAATATGTCCTTTGACAAACGGCAACTTCTCGACACATTCCGAGCAAAGGCGGTATCTCGTGTCTTCGACGAGTTCCTCGCCGCATACGTCGCAAGTGCAATCGAGCGGAAAAAGAGCCGAATCGAACTCGCCGAGCAATTTCTTGAAAAACGTCTTGACCTTTTGCATTACGATTTTTCTCTTACCGCCCTTTGCGCTCTTTCTTTCGTCTTGCGAATCTTCGCTTTGAATTTCGTCCGCTTGCGTTTCCTCGGTTTGCGCTTTTTGGTCTTGCGGTTCGTCCGCATTTAGGATATTAGGCGATTCATTTTCGGATTCGCCGTTCAATTTATTTTCCGACTCAATCATACGCGCCGCCTTGCCATTCTTGCTCGATAAGTTCGATGAGAAGCGAGTATCGTCTTGCGGTTTCGTTGTTTTGTATCATACGTTGCACGGTCTTTTTACTGCCGCTTATAACGACGAGTTTCTTTGCTCTCGTAACCGCCGTATACAGCAAGTTTCTCGTTTGCAGCATATAGTTTGCGTCGAGTGCGATAACCACCGCGTCGAACTCGCAACCTTGCGATTTGTGTATAGTCACGGCGTACGCAAGCGTGAGTTGGTCCACGTCGCTATATTCGTAAATCGACACTTTATCGTCGTCAAAACGCACGGTAAACTGCATAATCTGCGTATTTATGCTTTCAATCACGCCTATATCGCCGTTAAAAACGCCGCTTCCGCGCACGGTCTTGAAGCCGTCCGTTTGCGACCATTCTTGTTGATAATTGTTTTGAAGTTGCATAACCTTGTCGCCCTCGCGGTAAATGCAATCCGCGCGTTTGACTTCTCGCTTGTGCGGCGAAGGCGGATTGATTATTTTTTGCAACTCTTTGTTTAGATTTATCGTACCCGCAATCCCTCGTTTCATCGGGCAAAGCACTTGAATTTCGCTCGGCGCGACGTTGAGGTATTTGGGCAAGCGGCGAGTGACGAGCGCAATGGTGTTTGCGCAAATTTCCTCGCTCGTGTTCTTTTCCTCAAAGAAAAAGTCGCTGCTCTTATTGTCGATGTCGGGCATAACGCCGCTGTTGATTTTGTGCGCGTTGGTGACGATTTTGCTCTTTTCGCTCTGGCGATAAATCTGCGTGAGATAACTCACGTTAAACTTTCCGCATTTGATTAGGTCGTTAAGCACGTTACCCACACCCACCGAAGCGAGTTGGTCCTTGTCGCCCACAAGCACGAGGCGCGAGCCTCTTTCGAGCGCGTTAATGAGTGCGGAAAAGACGTATTCGTCCACCATACTCACCTCGTCCACGATTACGACGTCAACGGGCAAGCGGGTATTTTCGTTGTACGTGAAGTGTCCCTCGCCGTTTTTGTAGTCCAAGTCGAGCATACGGTGAATGGTTTTTGCTTCCTCGCCCGTTGCTTGCGAAAGTCGTTTTGCGGCTCTGCCCGTAGGCGCGCAAAGCGCAACCCTCTGTCCCAAATCTTTGAACAGTTTGAGTATGCACTTGACTATCGTCGTTTTGCCCGTACCCGGTCCGCCCGTGACTATCTGCACGCCGTTTTCAATCGTTTCTCTGACTGCGGCGATTTGATTTTCGTGAAGGGAAAAACCTGCGTCCTTCTCGAATCTCGCAACTTCGTGGTCCACGTCCACTCGGAAATCGGAAGCCTCTTGCTTTAATTGCAAAAGTTTTCTCGCAATGCTCTTTTCGGTGTTGAAATTCTTTTTCAAGAGTATGGCGGTATGCTCTTTCGTTTCGTATCTGACGAGGTCGCCGAGCATAACCATATCCATCATATTGTTGCGCACTCTTTGCGCTATATCTTCCGAATCGATACTTAAAAGTGCGATTGCGTTTGCCAAAAGGTCGTTTTCGGGCAAATAGTTGTGTCCGCTTCTCGTCGCCGCTTCTTTGAGAAGATAGGTTATCGCGGCGCAAATGCGGTAGTCGCTGTCCTTTTCTATGCCGAGTTCGCCCGCGATTCTGTCCGCCGTGGCAAAGCCGATTCCGTCCACGTCGTCAACGAGCATATACGGATTTTTGCGCACGTTATCCACGGTTTTCACGTCGTACGTGCGGTAAATTTTGAGGGACATATTGACGCTGATTCCGAGATTTTGCAAGAACATCACCGCGTCTTGCATTTTCTGCACTTTGGCGTAATTCATACCGAATTCCGTCGCGCGCTTCAGCGATATGCCTCTCACTTTTGCAAGTTCCATCGGGTATTTCATCATTTCCAGCGAATCCACGCCGAACGTATCCACGATAGACTGCGCCGTCACCGGACCGAGTCCCGATATAAGACCGCTGCCCAAAAACTTCTTTATTCCTTCGAGTTTGGACGGCGCGGACACCCACACTTTGTCGGCGCAAAACTGCTTTCCGTAGGTCGTGCGAGTTTGGAACTTGCCCTCGACTCTTATATTCATACCCTCGCTTACGGGCGGAAAAATGCCGACCACGGTAAAAACGGATTCCTCGCATTTCATATCGAGAACCGTATAGCCCGTGTCCGCGCTTGCGAATATAACGTCTTTTATTTCGCCTGCAAGTTGCATTTTTCTTCCCTTTTCGATGATATTATTTTCTATTTTTTATGCCGATTTTACGGCGTTTTTTAGCCGTTTTTTATAACGTTTTTACGGCGTTTTTGAGAAAAAACGGTAGGGTTATCCTACCGTTTTTATCTCGCGTATTCAAAATTTGTATTTTTCGACTGCTTGTTTGACTTGCTCGACCATATCCGTTTCTTCCCAACTGAAACCTTCCTTGCCGAAATGTCCGTAGTTGGAAGTTTTGCGGTAAATGGGGCTTGCAAGGTGCAAATGGTCGATAATCGCCTTCGGGCGCAAATCGAACACTTCGCGCACGACTTTTGCAAGCGAATCGTCGTCGATGATACCCGTGCCGTAGGTGTTGACGTACACGGAAACGGGATGCGCCATACCGATTGCGTATGCAACTTGCAATTCCGCTCTCTTGCACACGCCTGCCGCAACGAGATTCTTGCAGATGTAACGAGCCATATAGGACGCGCTTCTGTCCACTTTCGTGGGGTCTTTGCCGCTGAACGCGCCGCCGCCGTGAGGACAGAATCCGCCATACGTGTCGACGATAATCTTTCTTCCCGTAACGCCGCTGTCGCCCGCCGGCCCGCCGATTACGAATCTTCCCGTCGGGTTGATGTAAATCTTCGTATCGTCGTCTATGTACTCTTGCGGAATCGCATAAGAGATAACCTTGTCGATTATTTCTTCTTCGAGTTCGTCCATACTTACGTTTTCGGAATGTTGGCAACTCACGACGATAGTGTCCACTCTTTCGGGAACGTCGTCGATATATTCGACGGTGACTTGCGCTTTGCCGTCGGGACGAAGCCACGCAAGTTCGCCGCTCTTTCTGACGTCGGTGAGGCGTTTCGTGAGCGCGTGAGCAAGCGTGATGGGAAGCGGCATAAGCGACTCTGTTTCGTCGCAAGCGTATCCGAACATCATACCTTGGTCGCCTGCGCCCGTCTTGTCGTAATCGTCCTTGCCGTCGCCGTCGGTTGCGTCGTTGACGCCCATAGCGATGTCGGGCGATTGCTCGTCGATGGAACTGAGCACCGCGCACGTTTTGTAGTCGAATCCGAGCGAACTGTCGTTGTAGCCTACGTCTTTGACGACGCCTCTAACGATTGAGGGAATGTCGCAGTAATGCTTGGTGCTGACTTCGCCGAACACCATAACCATACCCGTCGTAGCGCACACTTCAACGGCGACTCTCGCAGAGGTGTCCTCTGCGAAAATGTCGTCGAGAATTGCGTCTGCGATTTGGTCGCACACCTTGTCGGGATGTCCTTCCGTTACGCTTTCAGATGTAAAAAATCTTCTTTTCATTATTCTTCTTCGAGTTCGTCCTCGATGTGTTGGTCGAGAATGATGTCGGCGGGTTGGGTTTGATTTTCCGCAACCGTCGTGACGTTCTTATAGCACTTCATACCCGTGCCGGCAGGAATAAGTTTGCCGATGATGACGTTCTCTTTCAAGCCGAGAAGCGGGTCTTTTCTGTTGTTGATTGCAGCCTCTGCCAAGACTTTTGCGGTCTCTTGGAAGGACGCAGCCGAGAGGAAGGATTCCGTTGCGAGAGCGGCTTTGGTGATACCCAAAAGGGTGCGTTTTGCCGTTGCGGGAACGCCGCCGTTTTCGATTGCTTTTTCGTTTTCTTCCTCGTAAGAGAGCAAGTCGACGAGCGTGCCGGGAAGCATATTCGTATCGCCTTGATTTTCGATACGGACTTTGCGAAGCATTTGTCTTACGATAACCTCAACGTGTTTGTCGTTGATTTCGACGCCCGCGGTGCGGTATGCGGATTGAACTTCCTTCGCAATGTATTCTTGAACGCCCTTTACGCCCTTTGCGCGAAGCATATCTTGCGGGTTGATTGAACCTTTGGTGAGCGGGTCGCCCGCGCCGATGGTTTCGCCCTCGCCGACGAGAATGTTTGCGTTGTACGGGATAGCGTAGGATTTTGCCTCGCCGTCCGGACCCGTAACCGTGATTTCACGGCGGTCGTCGGAAATGTGGACGATACCGTTATTCTCGGTGATGACCGCTTTACCTTTAGGATTGCGCGCTTCAAACAATTCTTCGACACGCGGCAAACCTTGCGTGATGTCGTCGTCGGTTGCAACGCCGCCCGAGTGGAAGGTACGCATCGTGAGCTGAGTACCGGGTTCGCCGATTGACTGTGCGGCGATGATACCGACCGCTTCGCCGATCTTGACGGGGTTGCCCGAAGCCATATTCTTGCCGTAGCACTTCACGCACACGCCGTTTTTGGACTTACAAGTGAGAATCGAGCGGATAAGTACGCCGGGTTGATGGTGCATATCCGAACCGTTGCTTTCCCAGTAAGAAGTGAGTTTCTTGTCGATTTCTTTTGCTTTGTCGCTTGAAATGAGCGTGTCGCCTTCGCAGATGATTTCGCCCGTTGCGGGGTCAACCACGTTTCCGATGGTGTATCTGCCCGCGATACGGTCTGCAAGCGCTTCGATGACGCTCTTTTCGTCTCTGATTGCGGTGATGAACGTACCTTTGGTGTCGCCGCAGTCTTGTTCTCTGACGACGACCGAGTGCGATACGTCGACGAGACGTCTGGTGAGGTAACCGGAGTCAGCCGTTTTAAGAGCGGTATCCGCAAGACCTTTTCTGCCGCCGTGCGATGAAATGAAGTATTCCAAAACGGACAAGCCTTCACGGAAGGACGAGCGAACAGGCAACTCGATTGTACGACCGGACGGGTCAGCCATCAAGCCACGCATACCTGCGAGTTGTCGGATTTGTCCCATACTACCACGCGCGCCTGAATTTGCCATCATCCAAATCGGGTTGAAGTCGTCAAGACCTTTTTTGAGTTCGTTTTCGACCTTGTCGGCAGCGTCTTTCCAAATCTTGATGATTTCTTTGTAACGACCTTCGTCGGAAAGAACGCCTCTCGCGTGCAATTTTTCGATACGAACGACTTGTTCTTCCGCTTGGTGAACGATCAATTTCTTGTCGCCGGGGATGTGCATATCGAAGACGGAAGCGGTGATTGCGCCGATCGTCGAGTACTTGTAACCGAGCGATTTGATCTTGTCGAGCATTGCCGCCGTTTCGGTTGCGCCGTGATACTTGAAGCAGTTGTCGACGATCATACTGAGTTGCTTCTTGCCGATAGCCATCGCTTTCTTGCCGAGTGCTTTTTGTATGCTTTCGCGAAGCGCGGTGATTTCACGAGAGAACTCTTTCTTGTTGTCGAGGTCGAGATTGCCCGCTTCCTTGACCGCCGTCGCGATTTGAGCGATTTGGTCGTCGGACACGTTTCTCTTTAATATGGAACGCGCGCGCACGCACGAGTCTTGGTTGACGTCCTCGTTTCTGAACAAGTCAACGAGTTCGTGGAATTGATTTTCGTCCACGCAGGCGTTGATACCCAAAATGCCTTCGACTTCGAGTTGACCTCTGTT
The DNA here is from genome assembly GCA_934254715.1 of uncultured Clostridia bacterium. Taxonomy (GTDB): domain Bacteria; phylum Bacillota; class Clostridia; order Christensenellales; family CAG-917; genus CAG-475. Next base: position 11,867 of record CAKQLT010000039.1, read on the forward strand.
TTCGGCAATCGATCTGTCAACGAATTGCAAATCTTGAGGCAAGTTGTCGTTGAAGATGCAACGACCGATCGTGGTGTGCAAAAGTTTGTTGTGAACGTAACCGTCCTCGTCTTGCACTTGAGTGCGAATGTAGCAGAGGGATTGAAGCGTAAGGTCTTTGTCTTGATACGCCATCATCGCCTCGTCGAAGGAACTATAGTAGTTGCCCTCGCCTTTCGCGCCCGGTCTGACTATCGTGAGGTAGTAAGAACCGATGACCATATCTTGCGTCGGCGAAACGATAGGTTTGCCGTCCGAAAGTTTGAGAATGTTGTTTGTGCAGAGCATCAATATTCTTGCTTCCGCTTGCGCCTCGATGGAAAGAGGAACGTGAACAGCCATTTGGTCGCCGTCGAAGTCCGCGTTGAACGCGCCGCAGGCGAGCGGGTGAAGTTTGATTGCTCTACCCTCTACGAGCACGGGCTCGAATGCTTGAATACCGAGTCTGTGAAGCGTCGGTGCGCGGTTGAGAAGCACGGGGTGATCCTTGATGATTTCTTCGAGAATATCCCAAACTTGATTCTTGCCCGTATCGACGAAACGTTTTGCGCTCTTGATATTGTGGCAAAGGTTGCGCTCGACGAGTTTGTTCATAATGAACGGCTTGAAAAGTTCGAGAGCCATTTCCTTTGGCAAACCGCATTGATAGAGTTTGAGTTCGGGACCGACGACGATAACCGAACGACCGGAATAGTCGACGCGCTTACCGAGCAAGTTTTGACGGAAACGACCTTGTTTACCGCGAAGCATACCCGAGAGCGATTTGAGATCTCTGTTGCCGGGGCCCGAAACCGCTTTGCCTCTGCGGCCGTTGTCGATGAGAGCGTCGACGGCTTCTTGAAGCATACGTTTTTCGTTGCGCACGATGATGTCGGGCGCGCCGAGTTCTTTGAGTTTTTTGAGGCGGTTGTTGCGGTTGATGACTCTGCGATACAAATCGTTGAGGTCGCTGGTTGCAAATCTGCCGCCGTCGAGTTGAATCATCGGACGAAGTTCGGGCGGAAGCACGGGAAGCACGTCGAGAACCATCCATTCGGGTTTGTTGCCCGATTGACGGAACGCTTCGACGATTTCAAGACGCTTGACCGCTTTAAGACGTTTTTGTCCGACGGAATTGTTGATGATGTTTTTGAGTTGTTCGCTTTCTTTTTCGAGGTCGACTTCCATAAGAAGTTCTTTTACGGCCTCTGCGCCCATACCCACTTTGAAGTCTTTTGCGTCGTACTTTTCGAGAAGTTCTCTGTACTCTTTGTCGCTGATGACTTGTTTTTTGCGAAGTTCGCCCACTTTGCCCGGGTCGAGAACGATGAAGGACACGAAGTAAACGACTTGTTCGAGTTCCTTAGGCGAAACGTCCAAGAGGATGCTGATTCTTGAAGGAACGCCTCTCAAATACCAAATGTGCGTGACGGGGCAAGCGAGTTCGATATGTCCCATTCTTTCACGACGGACTTTGGATTTTGTGACCTCGACGCCGCACTTTTCGCAGATGACGCCTTTATAGCGGATTCTCTTATATCTTCCGCAATGGCATTCCCAGTCGCGGGTAGGTCCAAAGATTTTCTCGCAGAAAAGACCGTCTTTTTCGGGCTTTTGCGTGCGGTAGTTTATAGTTTCGGGTTTCGTGACTTCGCCGTGAGACCATTCTCTGATCTTTTCGGGCGAAGCGATACCGATTTGAATTGCATCGAAATTGCTGAGTTCGTACATATGTCGCCTCCTATTACTCTTCGTCGGAGTTTGTACCGAAGATGTCGCTCATATCGGGCGTGCCTTCGGTGAGTGCGCTGAAAATGCTTTCGTCGTCATCGTCGGTGTCGAACAAACTCGTATCCGTGTCGCTCTTGCTTTCGCCGAGATCGCCGAAGATGTTGTTGTCGCCGAGAATATCGATTTCTTTGAGTTCCTCGTGTTTCTTGCCGATAGGCGTATCGAAGTCGATGTCCTCGTCGTATTCGCGCAACTTGACTTCGTCGTTGTCCTCGGTGAGAACTTTGACGTCGAGAGCGAGGGATTGAAGTTCCTTGACCAAAACCTTGAAGGATTCGGGGATACCGGGCTCGGAAATGTTGCTGCCTTTGACGATGGATTCGTAAGTCTTGACACGACCGACGACGTCGTCCGATTTGACCGTCAAGATTTCTTGCAAGACGTTTGCCGCGCCGTACGCTTCGAGTGCCCAGACTTCCATTTCGCCGAAACGTTGTCCGCCGAATTGAGCCTTGCCGCCGAGCGGTTGTTGCGTGATAACGCTGTACGGGCCGGTGCTTCTTGCGTGAATCTTGTCGTCTACGAGGTGATGCAGTTTGAGGTAGTACATATAACCTACCGTCGCGCGGTTTTCAAACGGTTCGCCCGTTCTTCCGTCGTAGAGTTGAATCTTGCCGTCCACTTCGCCGTCCTCGTTGACGAGTCCGCATTGTTGGAACAGTTGTTTGATGTCTTGCTCGTTTGCGCCGTCGAACACGGGGGTTGCGACTTTCCAGTCGAGCATATGAGCGATGAGTCCGAGGTGAACTTCGAGAACTTGTCCGATGTTCATACGGCTAGGAACGCCGAGCGGATTAAGAACGATTTGAAGCGGCGTGCCGTCTGCAAGGAAAGGCATATCCTCTTTGGGAAGCACTCTCGAAACGACGCCCTTGTTTCCGTGACGACCCGCCATCTTGTCGCCGACAGAGATTTTTCTCTTTTGAGCGATGTACACGCGGACGAGTTTGTTTACGCCGGGTGCGAGTTCGTCTTTGTTCTTTCTCGTGAATATCTTGACGTCGACTACGATACCGCTCTCGCCGTTGGGAACGCGCAAGGACGTATCGCGCACTTCTCTTGCCTTCTCGCCGAAGATTGCGCGGAGCAATCTTTCTTCGGGAGTGAGTTCGGTTTC
>CAKQLT010000040.1:0-14661 GCA_934254715.1 uncultured Clostridia bacterium
ACGATAACTTACGTCGTTTTGAAGTCCGAGAACGCCGATAAGGTATTTTATGAGGTCCACCGCGCCTTTGAACTCGGATTCGAGTTGCGCGGGCGTGCAGATTATATGTCCGTCCGAGAGCGTGAACTGGCGTATTCTCGTAAGACCGTGCATTTCGCCGCTTGCCTCTTTTCGAAATTCTATTGCGGTTTCCGCGTACCTTACGGGCAAATCGCGGTAACTTTTGAGTCCGTTTTTGTAGATTGTGAATTGAAGCGGACAAGTCATCGGGCGCAAGCACAAAATCTCGTCGTCAACGTCCTCGTCGCCGATATAGAACATCTTGTCCTTGTAGTGGTCCCAGTGTCCCGAAATGATAAAGAGGTTATTTTTGGTCATAATCGGGGTTTTGGTGAGTTGGTAACCGCGCTTTTGTTCCTCGTCCTCGACGAAGCGTTCCATAATCTGAATAATGCGCGCGCCTTTGGGCATCATAAGCGGAAGTCCTTGCCCGATATTCTCGTCAGTCATAAACAAGCCGAGTTCTCTGCCCACTTTGTTGTGGTCGCGCAATTTGGCTTCTTCGAGTTTTTGGATATACTCGTCGAGATCTCCTTTTTTCTCGAAACAAGTGCCGTATATGCGGGTGAGCATCTTATTTTTTTCGTTGCCCTTCCAGTACGCGCCCGTGAGCGAGGTGAGTTTGAACGCCTTGATTTTGCCCGTAGACGTGAGGTGCGGACCTGCGCAAAGGTCGATAAAATCGCCTTGCTGATAAAAGGATATTTTCTCGCCGTCGGGAATATCCGCCAAAAGTTCCGCTTTGTATATCTGCTTCATCTTCGCAATACGCCCTTCCGCCTCTTTGCGAGTGCATTCTATGCGGGATATGGGCATATTTGCCTTGATTATGCTTTTCATTTCCGCTTCGATTTTACCAAAGTCGGCTTGGGTTATGGGCGTTCTGAAATCGAAATCGTAATAAAAACCGTTGTCTACGGCAGGACCGATTGCGAGTTGTACGGTGGGATAAACGTTTCTGACCGCTTGCGCAAGAATATGCGCGCAAGTGTGGCGATACACCCGTCTGCCGTCTTCGTCCGCAAACGTAAGCACTTCAAACGTGCAATCTTTGTCCAAAACGGTGTCGAGAGAAGAAACGACGCCGTCGATTTTGCAAGCAAGAGCGTTTCTTGCAAGAGAATCGGAAAAACTCTTGATAGCGTCGAGCGCAGACGCCTTACCGTCGATAGAAATAATTTTGCCGTCTTTCAATGTCAAATTCATAGCAAGCCTCCGCGCAATCTGCCTTACCACAGCAGTACGCACAAAATAGTGAAACAAATTATAAATACGTCGACGATTTCTGTCAACGAAAAACCGCAAATAAAAAACCGTTGCTACATATGGTGGTGACGCGCTCAAACTATGACAAAAAAGCGGCGTCGAAGCACGCTCGACGCCGCAAAAAAATCGTTTTAATTGCTTTTACGCTTTGATGACGAAACTGAACTCGTGATAACGGTTGGGAAGTATCTTGTAGCGTTTCTTCGTGCAAGCAAGTGCAGGTACGTCGCCGCCTACGCCGCGTTGCGCGCCGTCTATGCACACTTCAACCACGCCGCCGTGCTTGAGTTCGTGCGCGTGCGTCGCTTCTTCGAGTGCCTCTTGCGTGTAGTCGTGCACGCTAAATTCAAACGGCTTGTCGCAAGCAACGAACGTAAGTCCATCCTCGCCGCCCACTTTGAGCCAACGCGCGTCGGTGTGGTTGCCGTTCTCTTGCGGAACGAGATAGTTATGCTCGAAATCCGCGATTTTGCCCGAATAGATGCCGAGTTTTGCGGCGGCTTTTCTGTCGCAATAGTTCTCGTGAGGTCCTCTTGCGAAGAACGTCATATCGTCGGAAGTTGCAAGCCCCATTCTGAAGCCGTATCTCGGCAACGAGAACATATTGTTCTTCACTCTCATATACACTTTCAGTCCGTCCTCGCCCGCTTCGTACACGGTTTTGAGCGAACACATTTGCGGCGAGCAAGACCAGTCTATCACGAGCGACTTGTCCGTTATCGTCATATTAGATTTGACGAGGTGGTCCTTGCAAGACTTGAAGTAGGTTTTGCCCAAGAGTGCGATTGCGACGGGCGGAACTTGCGGCGATTTGTCGTTGTCGATTGCGGCGCGCCAGAAGTTGAGCATAATCGGCGATGCGAGTTTTTCCTTGCCGTCCACGATGATTGAGGAAATACAGCCGCCGTTTTTGGACACGGTTGCACGCATTTTTCCGCATTCTAACACAATCTTTCCGTCCTCGTTGAAAACGGTTTTGCCTTGCGCGCTCTTAAACTCTTGCGGAACGTAACCCGTCATATCGAGTTGCTCGCAAGCCACGACGTCGCCGTCCTCGAACACGTCGAAACTGCCCTTTACAACCGCATAGCAGTTGATTGCAACTTCGCCCTTGCCTTGCGGAATAGCAAACGGCATATCCACGCTTCCCTTTTCGAGAGGCTTGACGGAAGGCATATCGATAGTTTTGGTTTCGGTCACTACGCCGTTTTGCAAGAGTTCGAATCTCAAAGCGAACTTGTCGAGATTTGTGAACATATATTCGTTCGTAAGTTCGATTTTGTCGCCTTTACGCTCGAATTGCACTTGTTGATAGACCTTTGCGACCTCGTAGAACGCCGGATTCGGGCTTCTGTCCGCTCTGACGATACCGTTGAACGCAAACGTACCGTCGTTGGGTTTGTCGCCCCAGTCGCCGCCGTAGGTATATTCGACGACGCCGTCTTGATTGACGCGCTTGATTGCTTGGTCGGCAAAGTCCCAAATATATCCGCCGCAGAGTCTATCGTGTTTTCTGAAATGCTTCCAGTAGTCCTCGAAATTGCCCAAACTGTTGCCCATACAGTGCGCGTATTCGCATTGAATAAACGGTTTGTTCTTGTACATTCTCGGCGTGAGCAAATGTCCGAGCGGCGCCCACAACGCCATAGAGTGAATATGGCATCTGTTGTTGGCGATTTCTTCCATTTGTTCCTCTTTGGTGTACATCTCGCTCATAATGTCGGTAGTTTTGACGTACGCGTCGGGTTCGTAGTGTATGGGGCGAGTGTTGTCGAGTTCGAGCGCGGCTTTTTTCATTGCGGGGAACGCTTTTCCGTTTCCGCTCTCGTTGCCGAGCGACCAAAAGAGTATGCACGCGTGGTTGCGATAGGTCAAAACCATATTTCTCATACGCCAGCACACTTGCTCTGTCCATCTCTTGCTCGAGCGCGGCACGCGAGTTGCAAGACCGTGCGTTTCGAGGTTGTTTTCACACATAACCATAATGCCGTACTTGTCGCAAAGTTCGTAGAAGTGGCGGCTGTTGGGATAGTGCGATGTTCTTATGCTGTTCACGTTATGCTTCTTAAGCAAAAGAATATCTTTTTCGGTGTACTCTCTCGGCACGGCGTGACCGAAGTCGGGGTGAAATTCGTGACGGTTTACGCCTCTGATTTTCAACTTTTTGCCGTTGAGCGTTATGTACGGTTGCTTACCGTCGATTGACGGAATAATCTCAACCTTTCTGAATCCGAAATCTATCTCGCGCATATCGTGGGAAACGGTTTGTCCCTTTTCTTGCGACGTAAACGTAAGACGAAGTTTGTAAAGATACGGGTCTTCCGAATTCCAAAGGTGCGGATTGTCTATATTTTCCACCATTTTGACAGCCATAGACTCGTCCTCGTCGAGACCGAGTACGGCGAAGTTGCCCTCGCACACGCTGTTGCCGTCTTTGTCGATAAGTTCGATTTTGACGTCGGCGTCCGAAATCTCAACGCCTTTTGCGCAGTACACGCTTGCGTCTACCAAAAGTTTCGCTTTGGAATAATCCTCGTTGAACTCTGCGCGCGCGTACATATCCTCTATGCGCACGTCGGGAAGGAAAATCAAGTTGACGTCGCGGAAAAGTCCCGAAATGCGCCACATATCTTGGTCTTCGAGATAACTGCCCGTCGTGTAGCGATAAACGATGATTTTAAGTTCGTTTTCGCCAACCTTGACGTAAGGCGTAATATCGTATTCCTGATAGTCGAACGTATCCTCGCTGTATCCCACGAACGAGCCGTTGACGTACACTTCCGCACCGCTGTTTGCGGCAAAATTGACGTGTATGCTTCCGCTCACCTTGTCGAGCACGAACGTGCGCCTATAAACGCCGCAATTATTTTCGTTTTCGTTGATATGCGGCTTGCCCGTCGTTGCGATTGGGTGCGGATAGCGGATATTTGAATAAATGGGTTTTCCGTAGCCTTTAAGTTGCCAGTTGGACGGCACTTCGATTTTGTCCCACGTTTTGGGGTTGGGGTCGAGAATCGCCGCTGACACGTAGTATTTGAAATCCCATTCGCCGTTCAAAAGAAGGGTTTTTACGTTGCCGTTTCGGTCTATCGGGAAGCCTGCGCCGTGCTTCTTTTCAACGTTGACGCAATATACGTCGGGATTGTTGTAGCAATTTTTCATAATCTTTCTTCCTCTCGCGGTTAAAAATTATTGTTCGTCCGCAACGTAAAGTATTCTGCGGCAGTTGGGACATTCGGCGTAGTCGCCGACGTTGCGAAGTTTGGATTTCGTATCGTTGTCAACTTCCATCATACAGCGACCGCAAAGGCAATTTTTGCTGTCGTATTTGACGAAAGCGGGCATTCTTTTCGCGCCTCTGAGCGCGAGATACGTGTGCATAACGTTTTCGGGAATCTCGCCTTTGAGAGCGTTGAGTTGCGATTTGATTTCCACCACTCTGGGTTGGAATTTTTTGACGAGATTGTCGTATTCCGCCTTTGCGCCCTTGTACACGTCGGTGGCTTTTACGCCTTGATCCCAAGTCTTTTTGTAACTGTCGTTGACTTGATCGATCTTTGCCGCCGCGCCGTTCGCCTCTTTTTCGAGAGCGTTGATTTTGTCGGCGATTGAAGCGACCATTTTGAGATAGTGATCCGCTTCGTTTGCGTCTTGCACGTCTTCCAAAATGCCGTCGAACTCGTCGAGTTCCTCTTTGAGCGCGTCGATTTTATCCTTCATTGCGGCGTAGCCTGCAAGAAGGTCGCTCGCTTCGGCTTTGAGTTTGCCGATCATCTCGGTTGCGCCTTCCAAACGCGATTTCGCAACGGCGAGTTTTTGGCGTTCGTCGCTCTTTGCGACTTCGTTTTCGAGAGTCATAAGTTCTTGGTCTATCTTTTGGTATTGAAGTATCTTGTCAAATTTCATTGTATCCTCCGACTGTCTTGAACGGACAGTTTTGTTTTGCTTTTATAATTCTCACGCCGCTCGGCGCAATGATTTGTTCAAAAAGGTTTTGCACGATAATTTCGCTTGCGTAGTGCGAAAATTCGACGATGGGAAACTCGTCGTTTTCGGAAGCGACGTAAAGGTGGTGCTTAAAGTCGCCGCTTACGAACACGTCCGCGTTCGCTTTTGCGTTTTCGTATGCCGAATCGCTCGCGCCGCCGCCGCAAATTATCATTGCTTTTTCGACGGTTTTATTCTTGTCACTCGTGTATTTGACGGAATCGTCTTTGAGGGTCGCCGCAACGTGCTTTGCGAAATCTTCGAGGGATTGCGCCTTTATATCGCACACCACGCCTACGCCGTTCGGGCAAAGATTCTCGCCGCCCAAAAGCGTTGCGAGGGTCATACAAAGTCCGTTTTCGCACTCGTCGAGGTTGGTGTGCGCGCTGTACACCGTCAATCCGTTTTTGAGTACGTCCCTTATAATTTCGCCTTTCGATTCGGCTGTGTTTATGCTCTTGATTGCCGAGAAAAAGAACGGGTGGTGCGTGACGATAAGATTGCAGTTTTGCTCTACCGCTTGCCTTACGACGTCTTTCGTGAGGTCGAGCGCAACCATAACGCCGCTGCACTCGTCGTTTAGATTGCCTATCATAAGACCGGGATTATCCCACGCCTCTGCAAGCGCGACGGGCGCAAATTCTTCTATCGCATTAACTATTTGTCTGTGTTTCATTTCTTTATCCTTAATTCGAGGATTTGCCGTCGCGGCGATACTCGTCTTTTGCGGCGATTTTGCCACTGCGACTTTATTTTCGTTTGGAATTTATTTGTCGTTTCGGCTTTTATTTGCGCTTTTGCAAAGCGTTTTCGAGTTTGGCGATTTTCTCTTTCAATTCGACGGCTTTGGGGTTTCGTTCGAGTATGTTTTTCATACCCTCGATTTCCTTGTTCGCAAAGAACGCAAAGTTGTCGCTCGTATCGAAAAACGCACCGTACGCGATTTGCTCGCTTGAAAGAGTGCTTTCGCCCTCGTTCGTTTTCACGATAGTGTACGTTTTGCCCGCACATTCGAGCATTTCGTCGAAAACTATCGTGTGTCCGCACTTCACTATCGCCGCTCTCACCTTTTCGGGGTGAGTGTTTGCAGAAAGCAGATAGTGCGAAAAACGCTTGCCTTGCTCGTTTGCTCGCAAAATTATGTCGGATATGACGTCGCCGCCCAAGCCCGCGATAATAACGGTGTCTACTTCCCTGTCCGCAACAGGTTCGAGTCCGTTTCCGAGCCTCGTGGTCATAACGTCTTGCACGCCGTTTTCCTTTGCAAGTTCTTCGGCTTTTGCAAGCGAGGGCGCGGAAATGTCCGTCGCGATAACTTCGCTCGCTCTGTCCGTGCTTACGAGGTAGTAGCCGAGTTTGCCGTGGTCACAGCCTACGTCCGCGACTTTGCCGTAATCCACTAGGTTGGCAATGGCGGTCAGCCTTTGGTCGAGTCGTATGGGCATCAGTCGAAATCTTTGAGTTTTTTGAGGCGGTTGGGATGGCGAAGTTTGCGGAGTGCCTTTGCCTCGATTTGACGAATACGCTCACGAGTGACGTTAAATTCTTTGCCGACTTCTTCGAGGGTTCTGGGGTGCGAATCGTCAAGACCGTATCTCAAACGAAGCACTTTTTCTTCACGCGGGGTGAGCGTGTTGAGCACTTGAATGAGTTGTTCTTTGAGCATATTGCCCTCTGCGACCTCGCTCGGCGATTGAGAGGTGTGGTCCTCTATGAAATCGCCCAAATGGCTGTCTTCTTCCTCGCCGATAGGCGTTTCGAGAGATACGGGGTCTTGCGCGATTTTTTGGATTTCGCGCACGCGCTCGACCGAGCAGCCGAGATACGCCGCGATTTCTTCCGCAGACGGCTCTCTGCCGAGTTTTTGCAAAAGTTGACGAGTCGCTCTGACTTGCTTGTTTATGGTTTCAACCATATGAACGGGAATACGAATGGTTCTTGCTTGGTCGGCGATTGCGCGGGTGATTGCCTGTCTTATCCACCACGTTGCGTACGTCGAGAACTTAAAGCCCTTCGTATAGTCGAATTTTTCAACCGCTTTCATCAAGCCGAGATTGCCCTCTTGAATGAGGTCGAGGAATTGCATACCTCTGCCGACGTAGCGTTTTGCAATGGACACGACGAGACGCAAGTTCGCTTCGCTCAAAATATGCTTTGCTTCTTCGTCGCCTTCTTCCATACGCTTTGCGAGTTCGATTTCTTGGTCGGCGGTCAAAAGAGGCACTTTGCCGATGTCTTTGAGGTAGATTTTAACCGAGTCGTCAACGCTCGAATCGATGATTTTGTCAAGCGCGATGTCGTCGTCCTCGATTGTTTCTTCAACCTTTACGTTTTCGTTTTGCAAAGCGTTGAACACCATTTCCATATCTTCCGCGGTTGCGTTGAGGTGTTCGAGCCTTGCCATTATATCGTCTTCGCTTATCGAGCCTTTGCTCTTTCCGTACGCGACGATTTTGTCAATCTCTTGTTTCAAAAGTTGTTCTCTGTCCACTTATATTCCTCCTCGGTGAATCAAAGTTTGTCGTTAATGTCTTTGGATTTCAATATTTTCTGCAAGCGGGATATTTCCAAAATACTCGCTCGCTTTGCTTCGGGGTCGGATAGGTCGTTGTAGCCTTCCTTTAACCTATCGAGGCGTTTTGCGATATGCTCGTTTGCAAGCATAAGCACGCAATCGTTGAAGTAGTCCGCCTCGCGTATGGTGTCGGCAAACTTCATATTTATGTTCAGAATCTTGCCGATTTCCTCGTTTTCGTATCCGAATTTGCTGAACATCGAGTTCACGAGGTCGGTATGCTCGGGCATAGTTTTTGCCCACTCGAACACTTCTTTATGTACGTCGTTTGCAAGCCACTCGGACTTTACGACGTTTACGTCCGCAAATTTTTCGCCTTTGAGAATACGATTAAGCACGAATCTCGACGCGCGAAGGGTCTTTGCAACCTTTTCTTCGTCGTTTTCTTTGGGCTGTTCGATTTTGGGTTGTCTTATCATACCCGCTTCGTCCGAAAGAGTCGCGACGGATACGCCGCTCTTTTTGGACACCACGTCCATATACACTTCTCTTTCAGCGCGGTTTTCTATGCTTTTCAGCACTTTGAGCGCGGATTGAACGTATTTCGCTCTGCCGTTCACCGACCCTAAATCGTTTGCGTCGGCGCAAAGTTTAAGTTTGTATTCTATGACGGGCAACGCCTCTTTCTGCTTTTTGAGGAAGGCTTCCGCGCCGCCGTCGCGCACGGTTTCGTCGGGGTCTTTGCCCTCGTCGAGAGATATAACTTTGACGTTCTGCACGAACTTTGTGAGAATATCCACGTTGCGTATCGTCGCTTTTTTGCCCGCGCCGTCGCCGTCGTAGCAAACGTACAGATTTTCCGTCATACGCGACAACTCTCTCGCCTGCCCCTCGGTGAGCGCAGTTCCCATACACGCAACCGCGTTCTTTATGCCAGCCGCGCCGAGCGATATAACGTCCATATAACCCTCGACCAAAACGAGTTCCTTGTAGGCAACGCCGTTGAGTTTTTTGTCGCGCTTTATGAAATTGATTCCGTATATCGTGCGCCCCTTGTCAAACAGCGTGGTATTTGTCGAGTTTTTGTATTTTGCAATATCTTGCTCGCCGTGATAGATACGTCCGCCAAACGCAATGACGTTGCTCATACCGTCCATAATCGGCACGATAACTCTGTTTGCAAACGCGTCGTACGGGCGTTGAGTGTTGGCGATAAGCCCGCATTCTTCGAGGTCTTTGAGCGAATAACCCTTGCGGCGCATATACCCGACCATACTCTCGCCGTCGAGCGAAAGTCCGAGTCCGTAGCGTTTGCACACTTCGTCGTCGAGACCTCTTGCGTGCAAATACTCTCTTGCGTCCTTGCCCTTGTTTTCGTCGAGAAGATTGTTGCGATAATACCTTGCAACGTCGCGCATAAGTTGCTTCAACACGTCGCTATGCTCTTTCTTTTCGGCGTATTTGGGGTCGAGTTTGACTTCGGGAAGTTGCATTCCCACTTTGTCGGCAAGGATTTTCACGGCGTCGTAAAAGGACACCGATTCCATTTCCATAACGAACTTTACGACGTCGCCGCTCGCGCCGCAACCGAAACAGTGATACCAGCCGTTATTCACGCAAAACGAAGCCGTTTTTTCATTGTGGAAAGGACAGCAACCGAAATAACGTCCGCCTTTTTTCTGCAAGGGGACGTACTGCGAAATGACTTCGACGATGTCGCATTTATATTTGAGTTCTTCCATAAACTCTGGGGTAAAACCGCCTGCCATAGTGCCTCTAAAAATATTTTCTACATATATATACGAACAAAAGCGGCGTTTTTCCTAAAATTTATTGAAAATTAAAATACTTATAGAATAAAGAATAATAAAAAAAGGAATATTTCAAATATTCCGCAACTGCGGCAAAGCCGCAATATAACTTGCGCAATGCGCAAATATCACGCGCGCATCGCGCGCATACCGTTGCGCCGTTCGGCGCAATTTCACTCACAAATTAAGCATATAAATGCTTAATTTGTTCGCTTCTCTATGTAGTTCACAACGTCGCCGACGGTTTTGAGCGCGGCGATTTCGTCGTCGTCTGCCGTGAAGCCGTATTCGTCCTCAACCGCCATAATGAGCGTTACGATGTCGAGACTGTCAAGTCCCAAATCTTTTATGATGTCGCTCTCGAGCGTAACGTCGTTGCGATTTTTGCCGAGTTCGGTTTCCATAATGTCTTTAATTTTGTCGAGAATCATATATCCCTCCTGCTCTTTGTTATTTTATTGTACCACTCGCTTTGAAAAAAACAAGTGCCTCTTTTTTTTGTTTGCGCCTATGCACAAAATATTAGTCGTTTATCGCGTTTATGTCTATTTCGTAGGCTATCACGTTCTGTTCTTCGGCGCATACGCAAGCGTGATACTCGTCCCATACGGGGAAATGCTCGAAGTGCGCGTCGGCGGGAATTTCCTTTCTGAATCCCGAAAGACCTTCGCCAGTGAATTTGAGATAACTCTCTCTTTCCGTCCACTTTTCAAAGAAGTCCTCTACGTCTTGCGCGTCTATAAAATCGAATTTTTTGTAGTCGATTTCGCGGATTTTTTCGATGTCCACGCCTATTTCGGAATGTGAAATTCCGCACATCATCACGCCGCCCGAATGAGAAAGATTGAAGTATGCCTTGTCGGTGTCGAATCTCGGTTTTTCGCCGTCTATGCGGACGATTTCCACTTTGCTCGGCAATTCCGCGCCGTAACGCGACATTATATCCTTGTAGTTTTCATAGCAAAACTTGACGAATTTGTCGCTGTCCGCTTGTCCTCTTGCAAAAAACAAAACCATACTTATTCCTCGACTCTCAAAAGCGAAACGACCTTGTCCACGCCGTCGAAATTCTCGATTTGCGAAAGCGTTTTTCTAACGTTGCTTTCCTTCGTTTCATAGGTTACGAAAACGACGTAAACTTCGCCGTCCTTCCCTTCTTTTTGCAAAACCGAGCGGATAGATATACCGTTTTTTGCAAACGCCGCCGCAATTTTTGCAAGCGTGCCTTCGCTGTCGCGCACGGCAAGTCTTACGTAGTATTGCGATTTGAAATCGGTTGCAAACGCCCCCTCGTCCGCTTCCTCGCACTCGAAATCGTATCTTCTGTGCACGTCTTTCGAGGCGGCGAACACCACGTCGCTCACAATCGCGCTTCCCGTAGGCAATGCGCCCGCGCCGCGGCCGTACAACATAACGTCGTCAACGCTGTCGCCGTGAATATACAGCGCGTTGAACGAGCCTTTTACGCTTGAAAGCGGATGATTTTTCGGCAAAAACGCGGGGTGTACTCTCGCTTCGATTTTGCCCTCGTCCGTCAATTTTGAAATCGCAAGCAACTTAATCTCGTATCCGAGTTCCTTGCCTATCGCAATATCCTCTACGCTGACGTTCGATATGCCCTCGCGATACACTTTTTCGACGGGTACGCGCTTGCGGTACGCCAAAGAGGAAAGAATACTGTTTTTGTACGTTGCGTCGAATCCCTCTACGTCTGCGGTGGGATTCGCTTCGGCATAGCCGAGTTTTTGCGCCTCTTTAAGGCAAGTTTCGTAATCCGCGCCCTCCTCGCTCATTTTGGACAAAATATAGTTGGTCGTGCCGTTGACTATGCCTTTGAGCGATGTTATGCGGTTTGCTTGCATAGAGTCGGTGAGCGTGCGAATCACGGGAACGCCGCCCACGCAACTCGCCTCGAAATAGAGTCCTGCGCCGCTCTCTTTTGCGGCGGTTTCGAGTTCGTGCCAACACTTCGAGAACATCTCTTTGTTTGCCGTCACGACGCTCTTGCCCTTTTTAAGCGCTTTCAAAAGGAAACTTTTTGCGGGTTCTACGCCGCCGAAAAATTCCGCGACGATTTGAATTTCGTCGTCGTTCACTATATCGTCGATATTCTGCGTGACTTTTGAAAGGTCAACGCCGAGTTGCTTGCACCTATCGATATTCCTTTCGAGAATACGCTTGACTTCGACGTCCAAGCCCTCGTTTTTCTTTATAGTTTCGCGCATATCGTTGAGGATTTCGTAAGTTCCGCCGCCCACGACGCCGAGCCCCAAAAGCGCAATTCCGATTTTCTTCATAAAAGCCTATATCTTTTCAAAACAGCCGCAATAACGAGTTTTTAAGTTCGTTTTACGCCGCTTAACTCATTTCTTTTTCTTATTTCTGTCGTAGATGTATTTCAATCCTTTGAGCGCAAGCGCACGGTCGGTGACGTCGATAAGTTCGGGTTCGACGTTCTCGACGAGTTCGCTAAGTCCGCCCGTCGCAACCACTTTTGCGCCCTTCATTTCGTCGAGTTCCTTATATTTGCTCACCATATATTTCACAAGACCGGTGTAGCCGTACACTATGCCGCTCTGCATACAACTTTTCGTGTCCGTACCGACGATATTTTGCGGTTTTTCGAGTTCGATTCTCGGAAGTTTCGCCGCCGTCGTGACGAGCGATTCGGTTGCGGTTTTGATACCGGGGGCAATCGCGCCGCCGATATACACGCCGTCTTTGGTGACGAGGTTGAACGTCGTCGCCGAGCCGAAATCCACCACTATGACCGGACCGCCGTAAAGACGATACGCCGCCGCCGCGCCCACGATTCTGTCCGTGCCGAGTTGCGTCGGGTGCGCATACGCAAGTTTTATGCCCGTGTCCGTCTTTGACGAAACGATAAGCGGCGCTTTTCCGATATAATAACGGCACATATGCTCGATTGTGTAATTGAGGGCAGGCGCAACCGAAGACATAACGCACGCGTCTATATCCTCGAAATTTACGCCGCGCTGTTTGAGCAAGTCGTAAAGCACCATTCCGTACTCGTCAGCCGTGCGTGATGCCTTTGTTGAAACACGCCACGAAGCAACCAACTCGTCGCCGTCGAAAACGCCGTATTTGACGTTGGTATTGCCGATGTCCATAGTGAGAATCATATTTGCCACCTCGCGCCGTAGCGCAGTATAATCATTACCAATCAATTATAACAAACAACCAAAATATTATCAACCACAAAAAAATCGAGTTTCCCGATAAACGCTTTTCTCTCTTTTATAATGAAAAATCCGATAAAACAAACGTAGTCCGTTTCGCAATCGAGACGGAAACGGCATACTAAAACGGCGCAAAAGGCACGAAAACGGCTCAAAAAGCGTCGTAAAAAAACGCGAAAACGACGCAAAAAACTGCGTAAAAAACACGAAATCGCCGCAAAAAGCGGCGCTTAAAATCGTCGTTGACACGAGCGACACATTGTGATATTATTTACTATCAACTTTATAAGTTTTAGGTAATGTTATGATAAGCAAAGCATTCGACGCAATCAAAAAGTACGACGTTATCGTCATTCACCGTCACCAAAACCCCGACGGCGACGCTATGGGCAGCCAACTCGGCTTGAAACGCGTGCTTCAAACCAACTTCCCCGACAAAAAGATTTATGCGGTCGGCGATTCGGCGGGCAGATTCTCGTTTATGGAAGGAAGCGTTATGGACGAGATAAGCGACGACGTATATAAAGGCGCGCTCGCAATCGTTCTCGACACTTCCGCAAAATCGCTCATATCCGACGACCGCTATGCGCTTGCCGAAACGACGATACGAATCGACCACCACATTTTCGTCGAAGACATTGCGGACGTAGACATCGACGACACGAGTTTCGAGAGTTGTTGCGGACTCGTTACGTACCTTATTCGCGAATGGGGTCTTACGATAGATTCTTGCGCCGCACAAGCCTTGTATACGGGCATTGTGACGGACAGCGGAAGATTTTATTACGACGCAACGTCGCCCCGCACGCTCGCTTTGGCGAGTTTCTTGCTCGAAAAGGGATTCAACCCCGCCGACATCTATTCAAATTTGTACGTAGACACGTACGAGAACGTCAAAAAGCGCGCGCAATTCGTGCTTTCAATACAGTTTACCCCCGACGGCGTGGCGTATTCCTATTCGGACGCGCAACGCGTTCGCGAACTCGATATGCAACCGCAAAGCATATCGCGCGGATTCGTCAACACTATGGGCGACTTAAAGGGCGTTGACGCGTGGGTGAACTTCACCGAGTGCGAACAAGGCGTATTGTGCGAGATTCGCTCGAAAAACCTTAATATAAATCAAATCGCGGTCGCTCACGGCGGTGGCGGACACCTAAAAGCAAGCGGCGCAACCCTAAAAGACAGACGAGAAGCAATGCAAGTGCTCGAAGAACTCAACGCACTCGTAAGAGAAGGTGAAAGAATATGACGGACAATTTTGAAATTAAAAAGAAAATACTCGACAAAATCAAGCAATACGACAGAATTATAATAACGAGGCACTTCCGCCCCGACGGCGACGCCATAGGCTCGAGCAAAGGGCTTGCCAAAATCCTCAAACTTTCCTTCCCTCAAAAAGAAGTGTACGTTCTCAACGAGGACAGTTCGCAATACCTTGCGTTTTTGGGCGGCGAGGACGCACCTATCGACGACGAAAAGTACGCCGACGCACTCGTAATCGTATGCGACACCGCAACGATCGACCGCATTTCCAACAAAAAATACGCTCTGGGCAAGGAACTTATCAAAATCGATCACCACATCGACGTAAAACCCTACGGCGATTTGAGTTGGGTCGAGGAAGAAAGATCTTCGCTTTGCGAAATGATTGCGGACTTCTGGCTCACGTTCAAGGACGAACTCAAAATCGACGAGGAAGCCGCTACTTGCATTTTCACGGGTATGGTCACCGACAGCGGCAGATTCAAATTCAGTTCGGTTGACGGCGACACTATGCGCAGAGCCGCCGCGCTTTTGGACGTGGGTATAAACACCGAAT
>CAKQLT010000041.1:0-14478 GCA_934254715.1 uncultured Clostridia bacterium
TTTGCGGAAATCGTGCGCAGTGGACATAGCAAACAAACAAAACACGCAGTGTCCGTGCACAGCACGGTGTGCAGTATTGCGCTGTTTGTTTAGCGTAGACGCGTAAATCAAGGAAATTTGTTGGCTCGCTATTACGCTCGTTTTACTCGCTACAAGTCCTGTCATCCGCACCAAACAAGAATAAAACGAACCCGAGATAATCTTGAGTTCGTTTTGTTTTATATAATAGATATTGTGAAATGCGTCGATGAAAGGCGTAAACAAAATATTTTTGCGGGAAATACGACAATTCGGAAATTTTGTGATAGAGTGTTTATGAAGAAGAAATAAAGAAGTATAAGATAAATAAGCGATAAAAAAATATAATGATTGAAAAATGGCTATGGGCTATGACTGAGGTGAAATGATGATTTTGGCGGTCGGGGAAATACTTGCCGATATGATTGGCGAAAAGAACGTTAATTGCGCAAAGAACGGAAGCGGCGACAACTGCGAAAAGAGTTTCGACGGAAGCGGCGACAACTGTCAAAACGTCAACCGTCAAGACGGAAACGGCGGAAACGGAATGACGTTTAAGGCGTTTTGCGGCGGCGCGCCGTTTAATCTCGCGGTCAACGCAAAGCAAAGCGGTGCAAAAGTCGGTTTTGTCGGACGCGTAGGCAACGACGTTATCGGGCGTTTCGTTACTGCGGAAGCGCAAAAGGCTAATTTGGATTATCTCGATATTCAAACTGACAATGAACGCAACACGACGATTGCTTTCGTTACGCTTACGAACGGTGAACGCGATTTTGCGTTCAATCGTCACGATACGGCTGACTTCAACATCGACTTGGACGAAATAGACTTCGACAAATACGAAGATTTGAGCATTTTGCATCTCGGCTCGCTTATGCTTTCGGAAGAAACGGGCAGAAAGTTTGCCAAAAAAGTTGCGAAAAAAGCCAAAGATTTAGGCGTAAAACTCAGTTTCGATATGAACTTCCGCAAGGATATTTATCGCGATTTCGAGGACGCGAAAAAAGCGTATGCGCCGTTTGTCGAGTGTGCGGACATAATCAAGTTTTCCGAAGACGAACTTGCCGATTATACGGTCATACAAGATATGGACAAGGCAGCAGAGTCGCTGTACGTCAAAGACAGATTGTTGCTCGTAACTCTCGGAAAAGACGGTAGCGCGTATTATTACAACGATATTAAAGGCGTTGTGCCGAGCATAAACGGTTGCAAGTGCGTGGATACAACGGGTGCAGGTGACGCATTTTTCGGCGCATTCCTTGCGGCAATAGAAGGCAAAGAAATGACAAAAGAAAATCTTGATAATGCTGCAATGAAAGGCAATATCAAGGGCGCAAAAGCCACAGAATTTTACGGGGCGATTCAGTTATGAGAGATATTAAAAGCATAGTGTCGCAACCTATATTTTTTGAACGCAACAGAGTGTACCGCATTTATCACGGCGGAAAACCGTTCAAAGAGATTTTCGCAGACGGTTTCGACGACGGAACGGACAATATGTTCCCCGAAGAATGGGTTGCAAGCAAAGTGAGAGCAATCAATCCCAAGTATTTCGGAAAGCGTGACGGCGTATCCGTTGTCAAAGGCACGGATTTGTTCTTCGACGATTTGCTCAACGAGCATAAAGAAGAACTTTTGGGCGACCGCAAATACGATTGTCTCGTAAAGTTTTTGGACAGTGCAACGAGATTGCCGTTCCAAGTGCATCCGACGAAAGACTTTTCGAGAAAATACTTCAATTCCGAATACGGCAAGACGGAAGCGTGGCTCGTGATTGCAACTCGTCCGGGTGCGAAACTCTATTTCGGATTCAAAGACAAAATCACAAAGGAAGAATTGTCCGCGCTCGAAGAACGCAGTGAAGTGGAAAAAGACATAATGGGCAATCTTCTTGCGGGCGTAGAAGTACAAGTGGGCGATTTGTGGCTTATCCGCGCGGGACTTATCCACGCAATAGGCGCAGGTTGCACGATTATCGAAGTGCAAGAACCGACGGATTTCACCATTCAACCAGAACGTTGGTGCGGTGATTATCACATCAGTTACAACGAAGAATATATCGGACTCGATAAGGACGTCGCACTCGACGCAATCAATTACGACATATACGGCGACGCGGCAAAGGCATACGCAAAAGTATCGCCGAAGACCGTCGTCGATACGGACAAATACAAGAAAGAAGTGCTTATCGGCTATGACGATACGCCTTGCTTTGCGGAAGTGCGCCATACCGTTCAAAACGGCGGAAGTTTCGTTATGAGTTACGCGCCGTCGGTTTATATCTGCCTTGAAGGCAATGCGCGAATCGTTGGCGAAAACTATAAGAAAAATATAAAACGCGGCGATTATTTCTATCTTCCGTACGTTGCGGAAGGCAAATACAGCATTGCTTCAGATACGAAAGCAGTGCTCGTAGAGTGCTTGCCGAGCAAACAAGACTGACGTTTTTGTAGGATATAAAACTGAAAAGTTAATTGCAAATCAAAGAAAAAACAGCAAATAGTCAAGCGTTATTTTGGCGTTTGAAAGGCAAATAAAAGTATAGCGCGCGCAAAAAATTCGGCAAACGATGCTAAACGAATTTTGCGCGCATATCTTTTATTATGCGAAAAATGGCGAAAGACAATATTATCGTCGTATGCACGATAGTGCTGTGTTTTATGATTACGCTTGCGCTGTGTCTGTCCTTTTCGGAAGGCGGACTTTTGAAGGTGTTTAACAAGGTCGAAAGCGAGTCGCAGACGGTGTGGGGGATTGCTTGCGGCGGATATTCGACGGTGGCGATGGCGCGGCAAAGTGCGGAAATGATAAAGACGCGCGGCGGCGCGGGATACGTTGAAAGCGGCGAGAAAATCGAGATTGTGTACGCTGTGTACAAAAGCGAGGACGAGGCAAACGCCGTCCTTGCAAAACTTTCGGACAAAAGTTTGTATATCAAAAAATACGACATAGCAAAAGGCAGTTTCAAGTGGTGCAAGGACGATATGAAAAGCGCGGTTGAAAGTGCGCTCGGCTACTTTCAAATTGCGTTCGACAAGATGTTCGAGTGCTCGGATTTGCTCAATGCGGGCAGTATCGGAATCGAGGACGCAAAAACCGAAATCAAGGTTTTATATACGCAAATCGAAGATATAAAGTCCGCTTTTTATCAAAACGTTGCAAATTCAAACAACGAACGCATAACCCAAATCAAACTCGGTTTGGTGACGACTCTCGCGCTTTTGGATAATATAGATTTTTCAAAATCCGCCGCTTCGGTTACGTCGTCGATAAGATACCAACTCGTTCAACTCGTGCTTTGCAGACAAGCGTTGATGAATGATTTATAAAAGTTTTTTATTCTTGCCATATTAGATTATTTAGTTTATAATACTTTTTATGGCATATACATCATTATATCGCAAATATCGTCCCGACACCTTCGACAAGGTTATCGGGCAAGATCACATCGTGCGTACGCTGAGGAATCAGATTGCTCACAACAACGTCGGACACGCGTACATTTTCACCGGCACGCGAGGCACGGGCAAAACTTCCGTCGCCAAAATTTTTGCGCGCGCGGTGAATTGTCTTTCGCCGCTTGCGGACGGTTCGCCGTGCGGAAAGTGCGAAAACTGCGTGGAACTTGCGTCAAACTCAAATTTCGATATTCTCGAAATCGACGCCGCGTCCAACAACTCTGTCGACCAGATAAGAGAGTTGACGGACAAAATCGGTTTTCCACCGACGGTGGGCAAGTACAAAGTCTACATCGTAGACGAAGTTCATATGCTCTCGAAAGCCGCTTTCAACGCGTTGCTCAAGACGTTGGAAGAACCGCCGTCGCACGCGATTTTCATTCTCGCAACGACGGAAATTCATCAAATACCCGCGACGATTTTGTCGAGGTGTTTGCGTTTCGATTTCCGACTTGTGCCAAACGGCGTTATCGCAAAGCGTATTCGCGACATCTTTGACGACATAAACGTAAAATACGAAAGCGAGGCGGTTGACCTCATTGCTTCGGCGGGTGCGGGAAGCGTGCGCGACGCGTTGTCCATTGCGGATATGTGCGTGAGTTATTGCGACTCGAACGTGACCTACAACGGCGTGCTCGAAGTGCTTGGCGCGGCAGACCCGAAGAAACTGCAATCGCTTGCCGCCGCAATAGCGGACGGCGATACGGACAAGGCTTTGCAAGAAGTGGCAAATCTTTGCGACCTCGGAAAGAGCGTGCCTATTCTCGCGCAAGACCTCGCAACGCTGTTTAGAAACGTGTTGTATATCAAAAACTGTTCGAGCGCAAAGAGTTTGCTTGCTTTGCCCGAAGCGATATATTCGTCCCTTGCCGAAATGGCAAAGAAGTACTCAACGGAAAAGTGTATGAGCATAATGAAGATTTTTTCATCGCTCGAAGGCGAATTCCGTTACAGCGCACAACATCGCATACTGTTCGAGGCGGCAGTCGTGCTTGCGGCGAGCGGCGGCGATAGGGACGTAAAGGTCGAGGAACTGCAAATGCGAGTGGCTCGGCTCGAAAAAATGCTTGCAAACGCGAGGAAATCGGATTTTGAGTCGGCACCTGTCGTGACGGATGCGAGGCAGGTGTGGCTCAGAGTAGCATCCGAACTTCGACAAGACGGCTACACGCTTCTTGCTCTGTCCACTCAGGACGCGCAGTTTGCAATGACGGACGACGAATATCACGTCAAAGTCGCGGACGCGGCAACGCTCAACTTGCTCGACGACAAGAAAAACCGCGACGCGATAAACAAGGCTTTCAAAAGTGTGGATTCGCATCGCAAACTCGTCATCGAAACAGAGCGACATCTCGACGAGGACAAAGCGTTGCCGTTTGTCAAAGAGATGTTTGGCTCGCTTTTGGAAATCAAATAACAACGACAAAAATACGGTAAAAACGGCGCATAGCGCACGACAATAATAAAAAAAATATCGAAATATTCGGAGGAACGAACAATGGGATACGGCGGCGGATTTGGCGGCGGTAATATGCAACAACTTATGAAACAAGCGCAAGCAATGCAAAGAAAATTGCAAGAAGCGCAACAAGAAATCGCGGAAACCGAAGTTACGGGCAGCGCAGCGGGCGGTATGGTGGAAGTGACCCTCACGGGTGACAAAACGCCGGTGTCTGTTACGATTAAACCCGAAGCGGTTGACCCCGACGACGTCGAAATGCTCGAAGATATGGTTCTTGCCGCACTCAACGACGCAACGCAACAAGCGGACAAATTGTCCAAAGACTTATTAGGACCTCTGGGCGGCGCAGGCGGTTTGTTCTAAGTGAGCGTTTGCTAACTGACTTTGCCCGAGAATTAATAATTAATAATGAATAATTAATAATTGAGGAAGGCGAAGCCTTATCCGAAAACTTCAATGCACATCGCATTGAAAGTCGGGTAAACGTGCTACATAAAAGATAAAGACAGCCGAACGCACAAAATATTGAGAGTATGAACGAAAAAGAAAAAGCGATACAGAATAAGTCGTTCGATTTTTCAATTAGAATAGTCAAACTGTATCGACATTTGAAGGATAAAGACGAGCGACCGATTTTTGAACAATTATTGCGAAGCGGAACAAGCATAGGTGCAAATATAGCAGAGTCGCAATATGCCGCTTCGCTTGCCGATTTTGTAAATAAGTTGCAAATCGCGCTTAAAGAAGCGCACGAAACGAGATACTGGTTGAATCTTTTGTTTGCGTGCGATACTCTCAATAAAAAAGAATATGACAGCATCTCTTTCGATTGCGACGAACTTATAAAATTGCTCACTGCAATTATCACGACGACAAAGGGCGTCGGAATGAATAAAGTTTGAAATAAGGAATTAGTTTTTAATAATCGATAATTTTGGATTTTCCGCAATTATTAATTATTAATTATTAATTATTAATTAAATGAAATACATCGAACCACTTGCAAGACTTATTGCACAATTATCGAAACTTCCGTCAGTCGGCGAAAAGACGGCGGCTCGTTACGCATACGCGATTCTCAATTCGCCCGACGACGAAGTGAACGAACTCGTTGACGCAATTCGCGAAGTGAAACAAAACGTTCACTTTTGCAAAATCTGCGGCAACTATACCGAAAACGAGATTTGCGACATATGCGCAACTCGCAAACCAACCACGATTTGCGTTGTCAAAGAGCCAAAAGACATCGTCGCTCTTGAAAAAGTCAAGGATTTCAAAGGCGTATATCACGTTTTGGGCGGCGTAATTTCGCCAATGGAACATATCGGCCCGAACGATATACGAATCAAAGAATTGTTATCCCGACTCGACGGCGTCGAAGAAGTCATTCTTGCCACAAATCCCGACGTCGAAGGCGAAGCAACCGCAATGTACATCGCGCGTCTCATCAAGCCTATGGGAATCAAAGTTACTCGTATTGCACGAGGATTGCCCGAGGGTAGTGTGATTGAGTATGCGGATGAGAGCACTTTGTCGCGCGCCCTTTCTTCCCGAATCGAGTTGTAAGCGCACTATTGAGCGAATAACTGTGTCAACGCCCTTTTGTTCACCCGTCACGTACGATTCAGTACGCTGGGTGGGTTCGCAAAAGGGCGTTTCCTTGTTCTTCATCTCAATATTGCACTTACAATTCGATTCGGCTTTAATTATATGGGTTGCCGTTCGGGTGTCTCTTTCTTGTTATACATCTGTTTGACGGTCTCACAGTTCTATGCGGGCGGGGTTTACAATTTGATTCGTTTTAATGAAATTGATAAATATTAATAAATATATTGTTTGTCTATAAAAAAACACTGACGGGGGTCAGTGCTTTTCAAATTCTTTGCCGTTGACAAGATAGTCTATCGACACGTTGAAATAGTTTGAAAATAGGCGTAGGGTTTGTATGTCGGGATTGCGCTTGCCGTTTTCATAGTACGACAACGCTTCTCGGCTTATGTTCAAGTCAAGAGCTACCTTCAACTGACTGTAACCCCGTTCCTTTCGTATTGTTTTAAGCCCGATAAGTCCGCTTTCCACATTTCACCTTACGTTTGTTATTGACAAAATTGTAACATTTTGTTACTATATGAAATGTGACAATTTGTTACATTCTAATTGCAGTAGGTGGAAAATATGAAGAAAGTTTTGGCAAAGGGTATTCCGCTTTTGTTGATATGTGCGGTTATGCTGGTTACGCTCGTTGCGTGCAATCACGAAAGCAAGTGCATTACGATTGCCGAATATGCAGGGTATACTGTTGAATATCACAGAGACGCGGACGACGTTATCGACGTTGCATACACGGTTATGGCAAACCAACAAGGCGAAAAAGTGTACATCGTTGCGTTTGCTTCCACGCTAAAAGCGAAAAAGGCTTTCGGGGATAATTTGCTCGGCGGCGGGATGAAAGACAATCCGAATATTCCCAAAGGCGACCGATTCGTTTTCTACGGTACGCCGTATGCGGGGTATGGCGACGGCGCGGTGCGAGTGGGCAATTCAATCGTGGTTGCGCCTATGGACGTGTTGCGGTCGCTTGAAAAGAATAAAGATAAGATTTTAACGAAAAACGCCGCTTAAAACGGCGTTTTTGTATTGATAAAGTGTTTGTTTTGTGACGTTTTGAAAGATTAATCCACGACCGAGTGGATGAAATCCACGAAAGCGTCTTGACCTTCTTGGTCGTTTTTGAACACGGCGGTGGTTTCGAGAATTTGCTCGCACACGTCGTTGATATAGTTGGTTACGGCGTTTTCGGCAACTTCGTCTTGGCAGTTCGTGCCGTTGTCCACGACGAGTTGAGTTATCATACCCAAATGCTTGTGAAGGGGATGCGTTTCCTCTGCCAAAGACTTGAAATCGAGCGGCGTTTTGCCCGTGAGTATGTCGCGAATCTGAGTCATTTCGCCTGCGAGTCTGCCCGGCAATATGAACAAGCCCATAACTTCGATTATGCCGATTGACTCTTGTTTGATGTTGTGCAATTCCTTCCTCGGATGGAAGATTCCAAAGGGGTGCGCCTCGTCCGTGCGGTTGTTGCGAAGTATGAGATTGAATTGATATTCGCCGTCCGAATTTATGGAAAGTATGGGCGTGATTGCGTTGTGATGAACTTTTTCGCCGTCCTTTTCGGTTGCGCAAACGACGTTGATTTTCTCGTTTGTGTAAACGTCCCACGCGCGTCTGAATTTGTTTGCCACTTCGAGGGCTTGCATTCTGTTTTTGCTTTCGATTCTCACGATAGAGTTGTACCAGTCCACGATTGAAACGTTCACGTCCGCATAGCCTGCAACCTTAAAATAGTTGCGAGAGGGGCGAGAGAACACAGGAAGCACTTTTTTGCCGCCTTGATAGTGGTCGTGCGCGAGTATCGAGCCGCCGACGATGGGAAGCGCGGCGTTCGAGCCTATGAAATAGTGGGGGACCATATCCACGAAATCCGCCATTCTCGCAAATGTCGAATCGCTTACGCACATAGGGCGATGTTGCTTGCAAACCGCAATGACGTGTTGCTCGAAATATCTGTACGGCGAGAATTGCATAAACCAGTTTTCGCCGTCGAGTTCAAAGGGAATTATGCGAATATTCTGTCGCGCGGGCATTGCCGCGTTGCCGACGAATCCGAGCATATCTTCGCAAAGCACGCACTTGGGATAACCCGTTTTCGCTTCTTTTGCAAGGCGGACTTGTTCGGGCGTTTTTTCGGGTTTTGAAAGATTGACGGTGACGGTGATGTTGCCGCGCTTTCCTTCGTGTTGCCACACTATGTTCTTTTCGTAGTCCTTGCCTCTTAGATACAGACTGTCGAAGCCGAGTTTGCAAAGGAAATCGCAGGCTTTTTCAACGCCTTCGTAACTTGCTTCGTCGTCGAACATCTCGACCGTTTTCGAGGGCGAGGGCATAACGTAACCCATAAGTTTGGTTTCAAAATTAGATTTTGCGTTCTCGTCTATCAGTTTTTTGCGCACGGCAAAATCCGAAAGCGCGCTCATAACGTCGTAAATATCGTACGAGCCGAGTTTGGCGTCCTCGCAAGGCTCGGTGAGTCCGAGTGCGTCGAGCAGTTGATTTTGGGCGTATATCGCGTCCAAATCACTCAAATACAGTTTGTTTTGGGCATAATCCAAAAGCCTTGCAACGTTCTGTTTTGCAATTTCTTCAAAAGAAATCCTTGGCATAAAACCTCCGAAAATACTTCAAAAATGATGATTGAACACATTATAACATACGCTTTTTGTCAGTGCAAGTCGAAAACGGTTGCGCGGCGAGATTTTTTTGCAAAGATATTGCCGTCCGACAAATTTTTATTTGCCTTGCATTGACGTCCGTTGTGTGCTACAATATAGCATAATATGCTATCAAAGGAAAAGACTATGACGTTTGACAATATCGACAACGAGAAACTTCGCGCCGTCTGCAACGACGTTTACGGCGTTTGCCAAAGCGAACAGACGGACAGATTTGAAGAACTTTTCAAAATGCACAAAGACGTTTTCAACACTTCCGACGTCGAGTTTTACTCGTCGCCCGGCCGTATCGAAATCGTTGGCAATCACACCGACCACAACGGCGGCAAGGTGCTTTGCGCCGCGATAAACGTTGACACGCTCGCAAGCGTATCGAAAAGAAGCGACGGCATAATCGAGGTCAAATCCAAAGGTTATCCTATGCTTCGCGTTGACGTGTCCAAGCCCGATTTTTCCGTAAGCGAAATCGGCACTTCGACCGCTCTCATTAAAGGCGTGGTGGACTACTTCAAACGCTCTAACAAAAACGTTGGCGGTTTCAGCGCGTGTATGACGTCTTCCGTACCCAAGGGCGCGGGCGTTTCGTCGTCGAGTTCCTTTGAACTTGCGATAGCGGAAATCCTCAACGTTATGTACAACGATTCAGAGTTGAACGCGGTGTTCAAGGCAAAAGCCTCGCAGTACGCAGAAAACACGTTCTTCGGCAAGCCGTGCGGACTTATGGACCAAAGCGCGATTGCGCTCGGCGGCGTAAATCTCATCGATTTTGCAGACTTCGACAATCCCGTCATCGAAAAAGCGCACTGGGCGTTTGACAATCTCGACATCTACGTCATCGCGACGGGCGGCGACCATAGCGACCTTACGGACGACTACGCCGCAATACCTCACGAAATGAAAGAAGTCGCCGCTTGCTTCGGCGCAAAACTCTTGCACGAGATTTCGCCCGAAAAGTGGAATCGCGACAAACAAAACATCGTCGGGAAGGTGAGCGAGAGGGCGTACCTTCGCGCAGAACACTTCTTCGAGGAAAACGAGAGAGTCGAAAACGCGGTGAAAGCGATAGACTCGAAAGACGAGCAAGCGTTCCTCGACATCGTGAACGAGTCGGGGTTGAGTTCGAGATACAAACTTCAAAACACCTACTCGCCCGCTGGCAAGAATCACAACCTAGAAAACGCGCTCGACAGAGTGGTCAAAATCGAGGGCGTAGTCGCTTCGCGCGTGCACGGCGGCGGCTTTGCAGGCACGATATTGGTGTTCGCCGACAAGAAAGCGAGCGGCGTAGAGGGCGCGCTCAACGTTATGTTCGGCGACGAAAACGTCTTCAAACTCGCAATCCGTCAAAGCGGCGCAACCAAACTCAATATAGGACAATAAAATATGATTAATTTCCTTTTATCGACGGCGCAAGACCCGAGAGTTGCATTTTCAATCGGCGGACTCACGGTGCAGTGGTACGGACTGCTCATCGTGTGCGGTATGCTTCTCGGCCTTTTGTACGCCTGTTGGCAAGCAAAGAAAATCGGCATATCGTCGGACGACGCGGTAGAACTGTTTTTGTGGCTCATTCCGCTTGCAATCGTCTTTGCAAGACTTTTGTACGTCATTCCGCGCGCGGACGAATATTTCGGAAACAACGGTCTGGAAGGCTGGGATAAATTCGTAAATATCATTGCGATTTGGAAGGGCGGCATAACCATAATCGGCGGTCTCGTGGGCGGTCTTTTGGGCGCGGTGTTCTTCTCGCTTCGCCACAAAAAAGAAACCAACTTTCTGAACGTCGTCGACCTCGTGGTCGTCCCCGTGCTTATAGGTCAAATCGTGGGCAGATGGGGCAACTTCGTAAACCAAGAAGCCTTCGGCTTGCCCATCACGAACGAAGCGTTGCAATTCTTCCCGTTCGGCGTGTACATCACCGACCCGAGCGGCGTCGAGGACGCGTTCAAGAGCGTCGTTTATTCGCATATCCAAGCGGGCGGCGGCGGAAACTGGTTCTGCGCAACCTTCTTCTACGAGGGCGTTTGGAACACTATAGGCGCGATTTTCTGCGTGCTTATGTGGAAGAAAGATTACCAAAAGAAATACCCCGGAATCTTGATGATTTTCTATCTGTTCTGGTACTGCATAGGCAGATTCTGGCTCGAATATTTGCGTATGGACGCCGTGCCCGTCACCAAAACCGCGTGCCTTATCGTTGCGATACTCTCGCTCGTCATCGGCGTTTTATACGTACTCGCTCGCACCTCGCGCCTTGCGTATCTCGACGTGAGAAAGAGCGCGCAAAAGGGTATAAACGGCGCGATACTCACCGAATACGAAGTAAAAAACTATAAGTTTGTGGGCAAACTCTTTGAGGACGTCGCAACCGACAGCCAAAAATCTTCGGACAAAGCAAAGAAATTCTTTGCCGAATTGCTGCTCAAAATCGGATACGTCAGAAAGAGCGAACCCGATTATATTCCCGTCGACTTCGAAAACGCCGATTATTATCACGTTCCGAAGGACTATAAACGTAGATTCAACGCTATGAAAAAGCAAGACGTTTACGCCTTGTGATTCGTTGCGAAATAGGTGCAAAATGACAAACATCGATTACACGACCGAAAGAATCAAAACCAACAATCTCACGCTGTTGACCGACCTTTATCAACTGACGATGATGAACGGCTATCGCCGTTGCAAACTCGACGAAAGAAGGGCGGTGTTCGACATCTTCTATCGCGGAAGCGGCGGATATTCCTACGCAATCGCGGCAGGACTCGAACAAGCGATAGACTATATCCTCAATCTTCATTTCGACGACAGCGACATCGCGTATCTGCGTTCGCTCAAAATCTTCGACGAGGACTTTTTGAAAGCGCTGGAAACGTTCGAGTTTACGGGCGACATCAAAGCCGTGCCCGAAGGCACTATGGTGTTTCCGTACGAGCCTATTCTCACGGTGTCCGCGCCCCTTTGGCAAGCGCAACTCGTGGAAACCGCGCTTCTTACGTTCGTGAACCACCAAACGCTCATCGCAACCAAAGCCGCACGTTTGAAAGAGTGTACGAAAAACAAAATCAGCGAATTCGGACTTCGCAGAGCGCAAGGTCCGGACGCGGGCATTTACGGCGCGCGCGCCGCTTGCATAGGCGGTTGCAGAACAACGTCCAACGTCGTTGCGGGCAAACTTTTCGGAATACCCGTCACGGGTACGCACTCGCACAGTTGGGTTATGTCTTTCGACACAGAACTCGAAGCGTTTGAAAAGTACGCCGAAATTTATCCCGACAACTGCTTGCTTTTGGTGGACACCTACGACACTCTCAAAAGCGGCGTTCCCAACGCAATCAAGGTTTTCGACAAACTCAAAGCGCAAGGACACAAGCCCGTCGGAATCCGCCTCGACAGCGGCGACTTGGCGTATCTTAGCCGCAAAGCGAGAGTTATGCTCGACGAAGCGGGACACGAGGATTGTCTCATATTCGCAACCAACGACCTTGACGAGGACATACTCTTGGCACTCAATTCGCAAGACGCGAAAATAGACGTATACGGCATAGGCACGAAACTTATCACGAGTTACAACAACGCTTCTCTCGGCGGCGTGTACAAACTCTGCGCTCTCGAAGAAGACGGCAACCTCGTGCCCAAAATCAAAGTGTCCAACAGCCACGAAAAGACCACGAATCCCGGCGTGAAAAAGATTGTGCGTATATTTAAGGACGGTATGGCGCAAGCAGACTTGATTTGCCTCGAAGACGAAACTTTCGACACCTCGAAACCGCTCACGATTTTCCACCCCGAACAAACTTGGAAAAAGACCACGTTCACCGATTACGAACTCAAAGAACTTATGGTGCCTGTTTTCGAGGACGGAAAACTCGTGTACGATATGCCCACGCTCAAAGAGATTTGCGACAGAGAAGACAAGTCCATCGCTTCGTTCTTCCCCGAGTACAGACGCGTCGTCAACACGCAAGAATACAAGGTCGACCTCTCGCAAAAACTTTGGGATTTGAAGCATAAACTTCTCAACAGCGAACACTGAATTAAGATTCGCAAACGCAAAAATCGACAAATTCGCTTTGCGGATTTATACGACGGATTTGCGTTGCGGATTTATAAAAGCGCAAGACGTAATTTTGAAAAAGCGAAGGCAAAACTGCCTTCGCTTTTTATATAAAATCGTTTCGGTTTTTCACATAAAAATCACTTTTGCTTTTGCGTAAAGCGCGATAATTTTTTAGAGCAAAAATCGATTCCTATTTTAATATTTCAAACGGCTCATTTTTGCAAAACTAACGCTTTATATACTCGTACGTAAGACATAAAATATCGTTTTTGCAGATAAAACGACATTTTTCGGCAAAACATTATTCGCCGACGTCGTGCGATTTTTGATATCTTTTTCATAGAAAACAATCTTCTTTTCGAGGTATTATGAAAAAGAAAAACGCAACGAGATTTCCGTTATCGAGAAAGGGTTACGACCGCGACGCCGTCGACGGTTACATCGCTTTGGAACAAGCAAAGGCCGACGAGATTCAACTCGGTCAAAGAGACAGAGTGAACGAACTCAAACAAGAAAACGAATCTCTCAAATTGCAAATAGAAGTGCTTAAGGGCAGAGAAGAACAAATCAAACTCGCGCTCGTCAACGCCACCGAAAACGCAAACCGATTGACCGAAGACGTAAAATCGAGATACAGACAAGAACTCGAAAGATTGCGCCTTTTCCGCGCGAAGTGGCTCGGCGCATACGAGCAGATGAAAGAAAGGTATCATTTCGACAAAGACGCGCTCAACGTCGAAAGCGTCGCCGTGTCCGTCGAGATAGAACTCAAAAAGTTTTTGGCACAGGATTTTTCTCTCAACAACAACGCCACGAAAGACGTTATGGAAGAACATTTCCGCAAGGAAGCGGAAAGGCTCACGAATCAGCAACTCGCAATTCAGAACACGCCCGTTCAAGAATCCAAAAATTCCGAAGATTTGAAAAATTTGCTCAAAGACGTCGAGGCGAAAAAGAAGACCAAATCGACCGCCGCGTTTTCCGTCGACGACGCGTTGAACCCGACTCAATCTCTCAAAGAAAACTTCGACGCCGTTAAATTCTGACAGTATAGAAATGCGCCGCTAACTTGATTATCGTTAGCGGCGCATTTTTTATTAAAAGTATTATGCGTTTTCGATAATATTTTTTAATGCGGTGTAGGCGGGGTAGTCGGTGCGGGCGATGGTGAGGGGGGTTACGCTGACGTAGCCG
>CAKQLT010000042.1:0-14477 GCA_934254715.1 uncultured Clostridia bacterium
ATAAGCACACAGGGCTTTATACCCTGTGTACGTTCGTCTTACAATCCTACTGCTCGTGGCGGCAGGGTCTTTTTGCATAATGACTTGCAAATCGCGCTTTTTTGCTTCGGAAATTTTCATATTTCCCCTTGATTATTCGGCGTCTTTATCCTTGTTTTCGGAAGGAACGTTATCTGCGGATTCGCCGTTTTCATTGCCTTCGGGTCTGTTTATCTTGGACGAGAATAAACTCTCGCCGCTCGACTCTTGACCGAACAAAGCGTTGATTTCGTCTTCGTAGATGGTTTCCTTCTCGTAAAGAGCCTTGACCATCGCGTCCATAATAGAGCGATTTTCTTTCAATATATTCAAAGCGACCTGATATTGCGTATCGATGATGGTTTTGACTTCCTCGTCGATTTTTGCCGCGACTTCCTCGCTGTAATTGAGGTGCGCTTGATAGTCTCTGCCGAGGAACACTTCTTCGCTCGTGCCGAGATACATATTGCCGATAGATTCGGACATACCCCACTCGGTGACCATACGTCTTGCAAGTTGCGTTGCTCTTTGAATATCGTTCGACGCGCCCGTCGAGATGTCCTTGATGACGAGTTCTTCCGCCGCGCGTCCGCCGAGCATCATTGCGATGTCGTCGAGCAGTTTGCCTTTGGTCATATGGTTGTCGTCGTTTTCGGGAAGGGTTATGGTGTAGCCCGCCGCCATACCGCGAGGTATGATACTCACTTCGTGCACGTCGTCGCAGTGCTTCATAAGTTTTGCGACGATTGCGTGGCCGCTCTCGTGATACGCGGTGATGCGCTTGTCGGACTCGGTGATAAGACGGGATTTCTTTGCGGGACCCGCCATAACTTTGTTGACGGCCTCGCTGATGTCCTTCATCGTGATAACCTTTCTGTTTGCTCTCGCCGCCAAAATCGCGGATTCGTTGAGAATGTTCTCGATGTCCGCGCCCGTAAATCCGGGGGTGAGCCTTGCAAGCGACTTGAAGTTGATGTCGGAAGCAAGCGGTTTGTTGCGAGAGTGAACTTTGAAGATTTCCTCTCTGCCTTTGACGTCGGGAACGTTGACGTAGATTTGTCTGTCGAATCTGCCCGGACGCATAAGAGCGGGGTCGAGAATATCCGCGCGGTTGGTCGCCGCCATAACGATGATTGAACTGCTTGCCTCGAAGCCGTCCATTTGAACGAGAAGTTGGTTGAGGGTTTGTTCTCTTTCGTCGTTGCCGCCGCCGAGACCCGCGCCGCGTTGACGACCCACTGCGTCGATTTCGTCGATGAAGATAATGCAAGGCATATTCTTTTGCGCTTGCTCGAACAAATCTCTCACTCTCGACGCGCCCACGCCTACGAACATTTCCACGAAGTCCGAACCGCTTATCGAGAAGAACGGGACGTTCGCTTCGCCCGCAACCGCCTTTGCAAAGAGCGTTTTGCCCGTGCCCGGAGGGCCTACGAGAAGAACGCCGCGCGGAATACGCGCGCCTATATCCGTATACTTTTTGGGGTGTTTGAGGAAGTCCACGATTTCTTGCAATTCTTGCTTTTCTTCCTCTGCGCCCGCAACGTCGTTGAATCTGACTTTGATGTCGCGCACTTGGTTTGCTTTGGTCTTGCCGAAGTTGAGGGCTTGACCTTGCGCGCCCGCGCTCTTTCTCAACACGACCATAAATATGCCGAAAAGCGCGGCGTACAGAATGAGCGGAACGAGTATGCTGGAAAGAAGCGAACCGCTGGACGGGTCGTCGTAGCTTATGATTACGCCGTCAAGAAAGCCTGCGGCTTCCCATTTATCGAGGTCGGAAAAGAATTTCGTGCCGCGAATATTTACATAATAGCTGTAACCTCTGTCGCCGACTTTTTGAATTTTTACCGTGTAACTACCCTCAACATATATCGACTGAATGATTGGCTTTGGGTTATTATTCTCATCGACGTTTTCAATCCAAGATTTAAGGCTGTCGGAATCCCCCGAATACGGAAGTTCGGTGGGTCTTGTCAGTTCATACGCGATAACGAACGCGATGATGACGAGAAGTATCACGCCGACGATGATGAGTGTGCGTCTTGTGGTTGGTTTCATCTATCCTCCTGAAATCGACGCGGTGCGACGATTCCGCAATAATCATATATTATGTTCTACATATTATAAAAATTAAATACGAAAAAGTCAATGCAACGAGAAATATTTTACGTTCCCCGCCGCCGCGCCTTTTGAGTTAGTATGCCTAAATGTTAAAGAAAAACCATTAAAAACGCATTAAACCGCCACGCATTTTTAATATTTCGGGCAAAATATACGCTTTGCTCGTTAAAAATCGCCACGCGTGACGAAAAATTCAATAATGTGAAATATTTTTCATATTTTTGGTTGACTTATATAAATAATAAGAATATTCTAAATATGAAAAAAATTTCATATTTCAGAGAGGTGCTTTTATGTCACTTGTACAATTCAAAAACGTTTCAAAAATATATTCGAGCGGCGAGCACGAAATGCGTGCGCTCGACGGCGTGGACCTCGAACTGCCCGAGGGTAAATTTATAGTTATTCTCGGTCCGAGCGGCGCGGGGAAATCCACTCTGCTCAACCTTTTGGGCGGACTTGACAGCCCGAGCGAGGGACAAATTATCGTGGGCGGACAAGATATATCCACGCTCACGGGAAATCAACTTGCGGACTATCGCGCCTCGCACGTCGGATTCGTGTTTCAGTTCTACAACCTTATCCCCACTCTGACGGTGCTTGAAAACGTCGCTCTCGTCAAAGAAATTTCAAAAAAGGCACTCGACCCGACCGAGATTTTGACGGAAGTCGGGCTTGCCGACCACTTGCACAACTTCCCTTCCGAACTGTCGGGCGGCGAGCAACAAAGGGTGTCCATTGCGAGGGCGATTGCCAAAAATCCCGAAGTGTTGCTTTGCGACGAACCGACGGGCGCGCTCGACTCGGCAACGGGCGTGCTTGTTCTCAAACTGCTACTTAATATGGCGAGAAACTACAACAAAACTATCGTTATCGTCACGCACAACCAAAATATCGCAAAAATGGCGGACGTCGTGGTTAAAGTCAAAAACGGAAAAATTCATTCGTACGAAGAACAAGCCGCACCGTTGAGCGCGGACGAGGTGGAGTGGTAATATGTTGTTCAAAAAACTTATCCGCACGACGTGGAAATACAAAGCGCAATTCATATCGATGATTATTATGGTGGCTATCGGCATCGGAATGTTCGTCGGTTTCAATATGGAATGGTACAGCATAGTGCGCGACACCGACGACTTCTTTGAAAAGACCGCCCTTTCCGACTACGTAATCGTTGACGAAACGGGATTTTCAGCGGACAGCGTCGAGAAAATCAAAAATATCGAAGGCGTGGATTTTGCAACCCGCTATCTCAACATAAACGTCGCCGTCAAAGAAAAGAACAATCGCCTCGCGCTCAACGTCGCCGAGGAATACGGCAACGTGTCGAGGTTTATGCTCATATCGGGAAGCGACTACGACAAAGACAGCGAAAACGGAATTTGGCTTTCCGACCAGTTTGCGGCGGCAAACGACGTGAAAGTGGGCGACGAACTCACCTTCACTTACTCGACGTTGCAACTTA
Organism: uncultured Clostridia bacterium; assembly: GCA_934254715.1. GTDB lineage: Bacteria > Bacillota > Clostridia > Christensenellales > CAG-917 > CAG-475. The sequence continues at coordinate 3,608 of CAKQLT010000042.1, forward strand.
AAGGCGTCGTAAAAGGTCTCGTCAAAGCGGGCGAATTTCTCGTGTGCGTTCCCGACAGCAATCAACTTATGCCCGACTTCAAAACCTATGGTTTTGCGTTCATAACGCCCGTTATGCTCAAATCCGCTATGGGACGCGAGTTCTACACTCAAATCAACGTCAAATCCGACCTTGACAAAACGGATATGGAACGCCTCGTAAAAGACGCTTTGGGCAAGACTTCCCTCGTGCTTTCGCGCGACGAAAACACTGCGTACGCGAGCGCGCAAGGCGAAGTTCAAGAAGGCAAAACTATGGGCGCGATTCTGCCCGTAATGTTCTTGCTCATCGGCATACTCACAATGGTGACGACGATGCACAGAGTCACCATAAACGAAAAACGTCAGATAGGCACGCTCAAAGCACTCGGTTTCAGAGACGGAAAAATACTTTGGCACTACACCTCGTACGGTCTGTTTATCGGCGTCGTGGGCGCGATACTCGGAATCGCGCTCGGCTACGCGGTGGCGTACATCATCATCAGCCCGAACGGCACGATGGGAACGTACTTCGACTTGCCCTCTTGGAAACTGTTTTTGCCTTGGTACTGCTGGCTCGTCGTCGCGCTTATCGTGGGATTGCTTACTCTTATAAGTTTCCTTTCGGTCAAAAAAATGCTCAAAGGCTCTGCCGCCGACGCTCTGCGCCCCTATACGCCGAAAAAAATGCGCAAAACCGTTTTCGAGAAAACCAAACTTTGGGACAAACTTCCATTCGGCACAAAATGGAACACGCGCGACGTGTTGCGCCATAAAAACCGCTCGTTTATGACCCTTTTCGGCATAATCGGTTGTATGATTCTGCTCGTCGACGGTCTGGGTATGAAAGACACTATGGACGTGTATATGGACTCGCTGACGAACGAAGTTTGCAACTACACCACTCGCATAAACGTGTCGCAAACCGCAACCAACGAAAACGCTATAGAGGTTGCGAACAAGTATCTTGGCGACTACGTTGCAAGTCAGTCGGTTAAACTCAACGACAAAACCGTGAGCCTCGACGTATACAACGTCACGCGCGACAAAATCAGATTTTTGAACGAGGACAACGATGCGGTAACTCTCGGCGACGAGGGCGCGTACGTGTGTCTGCGCATTGCCGACAGAGGCGTAAAAGTGGGCGATTACATCGAATTTTCGCCGTTCGGAAGCGAAAACACCTACAAAGTCAAGGTCGCGGGTATTTTGCGTTCGCTCACGAGCGAGAGCATTACTATGACGGAAAAATGCGCGCAAAACGTGGGTATTCCCTACAAAATCACCTCGATTTACACCGACGAAACCGAAATCGCCGCTTCCGACTACATCTCGGGTACGCAATCCAAAAAAGTCATCGTCGATTCCTATTCCACCCTTATGGAACTTACGAACACTATGGTTTGGTTGTTCGTTGCCGCCGCCGTGCTGTTGGGTACGATAGTTTTGTACAACCTCGGCACGATGAGTTACGTCGAAAGAAGCCGCGAACTCGCAACGCTCAAAGTGGTCGGATTCAGGGATTTGCACATAGCAAGGCTTCTCATCGGGCAGAATATGGCGCTCACGATTCTCGGTATAATAATAGGCTTGCCTGCAGGATACGGACTTTTCGTGGTCATTTGCAAATATCTCGCTTCTGAGTTTGAATTGAAAGTATCTTTCGGCGCACTGACCTACACGGTGAGCATATTGCTTACGTTTGTAGTGTCGCTCGTGGTGGGCTTGTTTATTGCAAGAAAGAACAAGAAAATAGATATGGTCGAGGCGTTGAAAGCCGACGAATAATAAAAACGCAAATTGCAAAACCGCTTATCGTCAAAGCCGACGATACCACACTGAAAAAGCACGGCAACAAGCGATAAACGGAAACGCTTTATCCGCAAAAATATGCCGAAAAGTACGATTATACACCCCCTATAAAACGAAAACGGCGTTCGATGTGCTTGTCATCGAACGTCGTTTCCTTTGTGCGGAAATTTTCAGCCGCTTTTTAGGTTATAACGTTTTCGTTAGGTTATAACGTTTTCGTTATTCCATTTGGATTTTCTTCATCTTTGAAAAATAGTTCACTTCGCCGATAACGAACAGCAAACCCGCAACGACGAACATCGTGATGCCGATGCCGTAACCGACGCTTCCCGGAACGAGAAAGAAGAATGCAAGTCCCACGGAAAACGCGATGAATGCGACCAAAAGGAACAAAATCATCACGTTCATATTGCCGAGTTCCGCAACTCTTTTGACGAGATTTTTGTCTTCCATATCACACCTCCTTTTGCCATATCGTGTGCAAAAATCGCGATTTTATTCTTTTGGGGCGAACGCGGCAAAAATACCGCCCTTTCGCGTTTAGATTTTCGGCGCGCGGCAATAATTAGGCAATGAGAAAAACCAAACGTAAACAAGACGAAATCGAAAAAATCTATATCCCCTCTCAACTTTCTTCTTGCGTGGCAGAGTCCGAAAGCGACGGCGAATACGACCCGCTTGCGCCGTTCGTTGCGCGTATGTTCAACGACGTAATAGAAAAAGGCGACAGAGAAATCGTGGTCGTATGCTTCGGCACGAACGCCATTTCGGGCGACTCTCTCGGTCCGACGGTCGGCACTCTGCTCACAAAAAAATACGACGTTTCCGCTTTCGTATACGGCACGGACGAGGCGCAAATCAACGGCAAAAATATGGGGGAATGGCTTGCGTTTATAAAGTCCGTTCACCAAAACGCGTTGTTCGTTGCGGTGGACGCTTCGCTCGGAAACAAGGACAAAGTGGGGCAAATCGTGCTTCGCGACGACGGGGTGTGTCCCTCGGGCGTGACGGGCAAATCCGAGCGTTTCGGCGATATAGGCGTTTTAGGCATAGTTGCCCGCAATCAAGGCGACCCTCTTATGCAACTTATGACCGTATCGCCCCTTTACGTTGACGATTTGGCAAATGAAATAGCGGTTATGCTGAAAGCGGCGCTTGCGTGAACGGTTTTGCGCGCGTCGTTTTTCGCGGTTTTTCCGCCGTTTTTCAAAAGGGTTCGGGGTGCAACCGAACTTTTTTTGTTTTTGTATTGCATATAATTTTATATCGGGTTATAATGTTTATAATCAACTTTTTGCGCATATGCGCGCCGTTGGCGCACGCTTGCGCACGAGGGAAGGTGCAACTATGACGTCGTTTTTATTATCTGCCGATATACCTTACGCGGACATCGCGTTTTTCGTCGTTGTCGCGCTCGGCTTGATTTTGGGCGTCATTCGCGGATTCTCGAAATCCTTTAAGGGCGTGTTTCTCACGATTGCGATTATGCTTTCGGCTCTACTCTTAATCACCCCCACTTTCGATTCGGTGCGCAATCTCGATATGTTCAAAAATATGGAAACTTCCATAACCGAAAAAATCGAGAGCGGCGACAAGATTTTCTCGCAAAAAATATTTATAGGCACGGACAGCGAAACGGGCGAGAAAAAATATTACGTCGAAGTATCCGGCGAAGAAGGCACGTCCAAAGTCGAACTTGAAAAGAGTATGGGCGACGGGCTGACGTCTTCGCTCAAAGGCAAATTCGCGCTGTGGCTTGCAAAGACGTTCATCACCGACGACGGACAAACGGTGGGCGGCGTTGCCGGCACGTTCGTATCCGACATAATCGTTGCGGTGATTATGTTCGTGGTGTACTGCGTCGCGCTGGGGCTTATATGCTGGCTTCTTCGCAAGATATTTGCAAAAATGCACACGTCCGAATCGGGCGCGCTCAAGGCAATCGACCGCACGTTCGGCGCAATCGTATCGACGGCGTTCGCGCTTGTGTTTATCCTCGTCGTGCTTGCGATTCTCAACGCTCTCAAAGACAAACTGCCGACGGTTGACGAGGCTCTTTCGTCCTCGACGGTTTGCGGATATTTTTATCAAAACAATCCAGTGGCAAAACTTTTCACCGAAATTTTCGGTTGATAATTCTCGTGTCTGCTTTGTGCAGGCACGTTTAATATTATGGGGTATATTATGAAAGTACTTCGCGGAACTTTAACATTCGTTCTCGGTATGGTGATAGGCATCATACTTTTCGTCCTCGCAATCGGCGGCGCGGTCGTTGCGGTCGGAACGTCCATTACGGTCGGTCAACTTCAACAAAACTTCACCGAAGAAGGTCCGATTGCCTCCGACAGCGACCTATACAACCAAACCCTTCTCGACGCCATAAAGCGCGCTATCGAGGACGTGAACGGCATCGATTCTCTGACGCTTCAAACCCTCTATCAGCACTACGGCATATCCCTTCTCAACGGAATAAGCGGAATAGACTTCACCACAAAAGACTTCTACACTGCCCCCATCAAGGATATTTTGGACGACTTGTCAATCGTGGTAAACTCGTTCACGCTCGACGACGTGAGCAAACTTGCCGACATAAACTTTTCGGATTATAATTTGCCCATACTCGACGACAACCTCGACAACAACGTAAAATCCGCAATCGAGAACATTATGGGTTCGCTCAACGGCGACATCTCGGTGAGAAAAATAAAGGACAACTTCGGCATCGACATAGGCGTTGAGGACAACAAACTCATTGCGACGTTGCAAGACGTTGCATTGTCCGCTTTCGGCGCGGTGGTGAACGCAATCACCCTCGACAAACTTTTGGAAGTGGATTCCGACACGTTTATTCCCAAGGGCGAAAACCTCGTATACCAAAAGGTTGACAAATACGAGGAAGTTTCAAAATCCGACCTTGTAAACGCAAATTACACCCCCGCGCTCGGCGTTGAAACGTATATTTCGGGCGCAATCGACACCGATAACGACGGCACGACGGACAAACTCGTCGAAAAAGAACTTCGCTATATCAAAAAGACCGTGAAAGGCGAAGACGGCGAGGAAAGCGAAAAATATGTCGTGGACAATTCCTGCTACACGGAAGGCTTCTCTGCCGACGAGAACGAAACGACGTTCTATCGTCACGTTCAATACGTCGTCGCAACGAGCACCTCGAACAACGCCGCAAGCCTTTATATCGTCGCGTACGCTAACCGCATTGCGACATTCAACGGTGAAAAATACACCCTCGTGTCAAAGGGATTCGTGCCATTGACCGATATTACGTTCTCGCAAACGCCCGACAGAAAAGGCAACAAACTCAACGTAACGGCGGTAAAATACAAACTCGAAGACGGAACGTACGAGGAAAGCGCGTCCTTCTACGTTATGGACGATGAAATCGACAAAGACAGTATGCTTCGCACCCTCGACGAGGGCGAAGAAGCGGGCGGCAGAAAGCCGTACTTGCGCATACACAAAGGCACTTCGGCGCAAATCCTTCAAATCGTGTCGAATATGACCGTCGTGGAACTTCAAAACGCCGACGACCTTCTCGACCAATTCACGATAGGCGACGTCGTGGACACCACCAAGCCCGACACCGCAAAAGCAATCATCGCGCTCAAAGACTGCAAACTCAGCGAAATAGGCACGAAAATCAACGACCTCAAAATCGACGAACTCATCGACGTTAAGGACGAGTCCGCCCCGATTATGAAAGCCCTTGCCAACAGAGGTTGCACCCTCAAAGACATCGACACGATTGCAAACAAACTTACGATAGGCGAAGTGCTCGACATACAATACGACGTTTACGTCGAAGCGACGGACGGCGCATACGTCAAATGCGAAGTGTACGTTCCCTACAACGTATACGCGCACGGCGAGAACGTCCAACTTTACGCAAAGCAAGCGGACGGAACGTATAGCGCGGCGACTTCGGTTGCTGACGGCGAAACCGCATACGTCGCGGTTGCAAGATACCGCCTCTACAACGCCGACACCGACGGCGCGGCAACGAGATATAACCGCACCGCGCAAGGCGCAACGGCTCTTGCGCTTCAACAAATGGCAAAGCGCGGCTACACCCTCGAAGACATCGGCGAAAAACTCAACGATATGTTCTTCGACGAACTCGTGCGAATCGAAAGCGGCGACAATATCCTTATGAAATCGCTGTCCAAAAAGGACGCAACCCTCGACAACATAAGCGAGGTCGTGGATACGCTCAAAGTGGACGAAGTCATCGAAATAAACGAAACGTCCTCTCGCCTTATGCAATCGCTCAAGGCAAGAGACTGCCTCGTCACCGAACTCGGTAATATATCCGACCAACTCACCCTTGCAGAAACGACCGACATCGCGTTTTACGAGTACACCGAGTCGGCAAACGGCAAATACGTCAAAGTGGTCGAGGATAAATACGTCTACTGCGACGGCAACGAGTATTTCGGAAGCGACCGCTTCTCGAAAGACGACGAGGGCAATTACGTTCCCGACGAAAATGGCAAATACGCAAAAGCGTTCTACTTCACTCTCTATAACCCCGTAGAGCACAGCGGACTTACGACCTACACCCGCACGATCGACGCAACCGAACTCGGCTATACGCCGTCGTCTGCGGTGCTTCAACGTATGGCGTATTTCACGCTCGGCGAATTTTCCGATTCGTTCGGCAAACTCACGCTCGGCGACGTTATGGACATCGACGCGGATATTTACGAACAAGACGAAACCGTCAATCCCGACGCGTCCTACTTCTACTACGACGTCGAAAATCACCTCTTTATGCGCCAAGGCGGTTCTATCCCCTCGACGGTTACCGACGCATACAAGAACTACAAAGTCAAAGTCGCGGGCACGAGTTCGTCCGTTATCAAACGCCTTGCTTACGTCCCAGTTGACGATTTGTCAAGCGCAATGGAAATCGTGATGAAAGATATGCTTCTTTCCGAACTCGTGGACGTATACGAGTTCTCGACAATCGAGAGTATCGACGAGACCTTTGACAGAAACACGAGCACGATTTACGAAGACGACCGCTTCATCGTCGGTCAGGTCGGCGTGGAAATCGATTCGGAAGGCAACGAAAAACCCTACACCTACGTCTATGACGAAACGGGCAAATATATCGCAAGAAGTTACGCTTTCGTCAAAGCAAGCGACGCCCTTCTCGCCGAAAGAAAGAGCGGAACGGCAACCTATTCTTATACGAAAGCAACGACTTTGACCGATATAAATCCGTTGACCAAAAACATCTACTACAGAGGCACGAAGAACGGAACGGACTACGTTTACGACAACAACTTCTACCTCTGCGCTTACGTCGGCTCGAGCAACGTTACGGTCGGAAGCACAACGCTAAATACGAACAAACTCTTTATCCGCACCATTGACGGCAGCGGCTCGGACGTAAATACCGTTGACGTGTATAGCAACGCAGACGGCAAGTTGTACGTTATCGTAAACGGCGAATACAACGTGTACGACCCGACCAACCCCACACATCTCGGCGAAACTATCTACGAAAAGCAACAAGAGGACGGCACTGTATACTTCGTGGACAAAGCAACGCCGAACGTGAACGGCGAAAACTACGCTTATAACGAAGCGGACGTGCTTTACGCAAAACAATACTGCGAAAACATCTACGTCAAGGACGCAAACGGCGAGTACACCGTCATAAACGGCAAAGCGGAAACCTTCGTTGAGGGCGTACACGACCAAAACGCAAGATACCGCATTGTCGTGGGCTACCTTGCGCAAGTCAACGAAGTGTACACGTCCATAAAAGACGCGGACGGCAACATCACCTCGTATAACAATCCGCTTCCCCACCTCGCCGCAAGAGTGAACGTCGAAAACGAAAAGAGCGAAGCGGTGCTTCGTATGATTGCAAGAGAGCAAGTCACGATTGAGAACATCAACGGCGTCATCAAAAACGCGAAAATTTCCGACATTATGGACTTGACGGAAGGCAGTTTGTTCTACGGCTTCAAGGACCGTTCGCTCAACGATTTGAGCAGCGAAGTCGAAAAGGAATTTGCCACGATGACGCTCGGCGAACTTATGTCTTACGCAAGCATAACCGAAATCGAATCCGACGTAAAATCCACGATTGCGCCCATCACCCTCAAAGACTTTTTCAGCAGTCTTTCGGCAAGCACGACTGCGGGAATCGTAATCAACCTCGAAAAAGCGTACGGCTACAAAGCGTAACGCCGCCGCTTGAAAATCGAGCGAAATAAAACAATTCAAAAACTTATCAAAAACACGAAAACGGCTGTTTATCAGCCGTTTTCGTTTGTATTAAGTATTCGTTTTGCAATATTATTTTATGATTTTACTTTTCGGAAAGTTCGAGCCATTCTTCTTCCATAGGCGCGAGTTTTTCTTTGAGTGCGGCAATTTGCGACTCGATTTCGGCAATCTTCACGTAGTCCGTATACATGCTTTCGTCGTTGTGCATAACCTCTTGCAAAGAGGCAATCTGTTCGTTAAGAACGTTCATTTTTTCTTCGAGAAAACTCATTCTGTGCGCGCGGCGCGCTTCTTCCTTGCTTTGCGATACGGGTTTCTCTTTTTTCTTAACTTCGACTGATTTGCCTTGATTATCGTCGCTTTCGTTTACGATTTTTCTCGATTCGTAATCGGAATATTTGCCGTCGAAAAGTTCGATTTTTCCGTCGGTGAAAACTATGAGTCTATCGCACACTCTGTTGATAAAGTATCTGTCGTGCGACACGGTTATCACCGTTCCCGTGTAGTTTGAAAGCAGTCTTTCAAGCGTTTCTTTGCCGATGATGTCCATATGGTTTGTCGGCTCGTCGAGTATGAGAATATTCGGTTTTTTCCTCAATATTTTGCAAAGCGCGAGTCTAACCTTTTCGCCGCCCGACAAATCGCATATACGCTTGAAAACGTCGTCGCCCGTGAGCATAAACGCGCCGAGCGCACTGCGCGCTTCGGTGTTGGACAGCATAGGAAATTCGTTTTGGAAGTCTTCGAGCACCGTAAGCGTCGAAAAACTTTGCGTCGAAGTTTGGTCGAAATACCCAACTTGCGCGTGAAGTCCGAAAGTCGCGCTGCCGCCGAGCGGTTTGAGTTTGTGAACGATGGTTTTCACAAGCGTGGATTTGCCCGTGCCGTTCTGCCCTATTATGCCGACTTTTTGACCTCTTTTGACAATCGTATCAACCTCGCCGAGCGGCTTGTCGTAGCCGAATACGAGTTTGTCGATAACGACCGCTTTTTCGACCGTTTCGCGTTCTGGTTGGAAGTTCGAGCGGAACGTTGCCGTATCGAAATTGCTCGGCGTTCCCACTTCGCCTATACGCTCGATTTGCTTGAGTTTTGCTTGCGCCATTGCGGCTTTGTTAGCCTTGTATCTGAACTTTTCAACGAGCGCGGTAAGACGGTCTATTTCCTTTTTGCGCATAATCGAGTCTTTGAGAGCCTTGTCGTAGGCTTGCTGTTTTTGCGCCATAAACGAGGTGTAGTTGCCGGCATATCGCTTCGTTTCGCCGTACTCGATTTCGTATACGACGTTCACGATTTTGTCCAAAAACATACGGTCGTGCGACACTATCACGCAAGATTTTTTGTATGCGCAAAGATAGTTTTCAAGCCACTCGATAGCCTCTAAATCCAAATGGTTGGTAGGCTCGTCCAAAAGCAAAACGTCCGGCTTTGACAAAAGCAGTTTCAAAAGCGCGATTTTGGTGCGCTGTCCGCCCGAAAACTCGCACAGCGGCTTTTTCATATCCTCGTTTGAAAATCCAAACTTTTTCACCGCCGTGAGGTATTCTTTTTTATAGGTATATCCGCCCTCTCTCTCGAATTGCTCGCAAAGACGAGAATATCTTTTTACGTTTTGGTCGCACGAATCAGTTTGCAGTGCCGAAAGCGCGCTTTCCATATCCGCCTCTATGCCGAGCAAATCGGAATACGCGTCCAAAATCTCGTCGAGCATAGTTTTGGATTTGTCGTCGTTGCTCGTCTGTTTCAAAAAACCGATGACGGGATTGCCGCTTGTAAAAACGCCGTACGGCGCGTCGTCCTCGCCCTTTTGGCACTCGACCTCACCCGTCAAAACTTTGAGAAGCGTGGTTTTTCCGCAACCGTTGCGACCGATAAGCGCGATTTTTTCGTTTTCGTGAATGACGAAATCCGCCTGATAAATCACCGGCGTTCCGTCATATTCTACCGCTACGTTTGATACGTTTATTTGCATACTACGATTCTATCCTATTTTGCAAATTAAGTCCATAAAATCCGCCAACATCGAGAATATCGATATTATATTGTAAAAATTACTTAATAACAACGTGCCGCCGCACACCCGTGCGGCAAGGGTCAGAGTTTCCAACAGACATAAAAAAAGAACGCAAAAGCGTTTCTTTTTTTGCGTGCATACTTTCAAGAAAAGAATTTTCATCTGCGCTTGCAAAAATGCACAGCCGTAAAGGTTGGAAATATATGGGAGTTTGGGAAAGAAGCAAAAAGGATAGATTGCATTTCCACGCACTGATATTTGTGCCGCAAAATGCAATGGTCGGCGAGTTATTTGAAAAGCGCGATTATGACACAAGAAGCAAAAGAATGCGTTTAACAATACAAAATACATATTTTAACCAGCGTTTCGGAAGAAGCAACATTAAGAGCATTGGTCACTCTATAAAGCAACTATACAACAACATCTTGCAATATCTATTGAAATATTTAGCAAAATGGGGATGGAAATTCACCTATTCGCGCGGTTTTCCGTCATACATAACCGCAGATATTGCGGAAGACGACGTCGTAACCGAAATGGGATTATGGTCGCAAAAGTTACTTCTGCTTGATAATGCAACATTGTATGACGAAGGTGAGATCCTCGGCACACTCGACGACGATGCGTTGATACAAAGGCTCACGCAAAAGACAATAAAATAATAAAAGACGCAATACTTTTAAAAACGGTATGAGAAAGGGGCTGCTTCGCCAAGCGGTTTAGCGCGAACAGCCCCTCTCCGTTTGCCTCGAAAAGTTCGCCTGGT
>CAKQLT010000043.1:0-14160 GCA_934254715.1 uncultured Clostridia bacterium
GCTCGTTTTACTCGCTACAAGTCCTGTTGTCCGCACCAAAGCCTATAAAAACGAACTGCAAGAGCAGTTCGTTTTTTATTCTTTGTTTTGAGCAACGGACTTGCGACAATGTTGTCACATTGTCGGCAAACTCTGTTTGCAACCTGCATTATGCAGCTGACGCGATTGCCGCATTGCGAAGCAATCGCTATTACGCTCGTTTTACTCGCTACAAGTCCTGTTGTCCGCACCAAAGCCTATAAAAACGAACTGCAAGAGCAGTTCGTTTTTTTATTCTTTGTTTTGAGCAACGGACTTGCGACAATGCCGTTGCATTGTCGGCAAACTCTGTTTGCAACCTGCATTATGCAGATGACCGCAAGCAAAGATAGACGCAAGCGCAAAGCATTTGCGGAAATCGTGCGCAGTGGACATAGCAAACAAACAAAACACGCAGTGTCCGTGCACAGCACGGTGTGCAGTATGCGCTGTTTGTTTAGCGTAGACGCGTAAATCAAGGATATTTGTTGGCTCGCTATTACGCTCGTTTCGCTCGCTACAAGTCCTGTTGTCCACATTAAAAACAACGCCTATCGAACATAAAACGCTTGACTCGGATTTTATTTTTTCGCATTTGCGTATTGGACTGTTTTATTGTGTGTTCGGCACTCGCGATATAAATTTTTATTCTGTCGTTAATGCTTGCGGGGTGGTTGAATTGTCGGACAAACGTCCGTTTTTGTGTAGTTTTATTAAAAAATCGACGTCGCAGAACTCGTTAAATATGGCGGCGCAAAATTACGTTTTTACAATCTAAAATTTTTAAGAAAATCCAAAAAGTCTACTGTTTAGTGGATATTTTGGCGATTTCAAAAATCGCGTGTAAAAAAATATCGAGCATTAGTTTGACAAAATTCGACTTTCGTTAAAAGTTTTTAATGATTTTTGAAATGGGCATTGTTTTTTATTTTGAAATATGTTAGCATAGTTTAGAAGCACAAACGAAAGATTAAATCATATTATACATAACATATATGTGTAATGGTCTTCCGTCGGCTTGCAAAAGAGAATCGTGCTTGCACGGTTAGAGGGAAGTATTGATGTTATACGATGCTCAAAAAGCGAATGTTTTGAAAGATGCCTCGGCAATTCTTTCCGACATTACTCTCGCAACGGATTCGGCTGCGAGATTCGTATCGTTTTTGTTTGCGGTTTGCCGCCAAAGCGTCGTTCGTTCCAAATCCTATTTCGGCATAGAAAATACAACTATGCAAAAAAACGTAATTTTACGAATAATTGACGATTCTGTCATAAAATCTGTTTCAAAAATCAGCGGTAATAGTGCAAAAGGGCGGTCGGGATTGACTTGCTCGTTTCAGATTGCCTGACATCAAGTATAAGAAAGGGGTATAGAAACCAAAATGTTTGCTCAAATGATGCTTCTCAATAAATTAGGTTCAGTCGATATTGGCTTCTTCGTCGGTTGCGCGGTTGCAATCGTACTTATTGTCGCCATTTATTTCCTTATTCCCGTATTCAACAAAAAGCAATATCAGGAACAAAGAGAAAATCTGAAAAAACGTGAAGAAGCATTCAGATCCAACAAAGGCGTTTCCGCTTTGCAAGACGACGCGTCCGTTTCGGCAACAGACGGCGTTTCGGCATATGAAAACGAAGAAAGCGATACGGCGAGCGAGCAAACCGATTCTCAAGACGAGAAAAACGACGGTATCGAAGGATAATGAAAAAGGGTCTCGTCGTTGCGAACGTAATATACTATCTGTTCACATTCACCGTGGGCGTGTTGCTTGCCGTGTTTTTGCCGTATTTTATGATGTTGTACGGCGAATCGGTGAGCATAATCGAAAAATCGCTCGCCGAAAAGAACTATGCGCAAGCGATTTCGATAGTCGGCGGCTATTACGACGACGAATACGTTTTGCAACGGGATTTTCCTTCGGGCGGCGGAATCGTATTGTTCAAGGCGGCGACTCTCGTTCCCGGTGCGGACGACGATGGCAACAGCGTGCAAGATATGCAAATGCACAAAGCCTACGCCGGCTTTATATATGGAATAAAAGATATATATAAAATAAATAAAAACGAAAATAATCAAGCAATCGTAAATATCACGAATATTTCGGGAAAAGTGCATCAAGTGCAGATTCTCGACATCGATAACGACGATAACGGCACGAAAGATACGAACGCCACTTACGAAAAGTCGGGCTTCTTTTACGTCGATTTCGATCAAGATACGCTCGGTTCGATTGCAAAGATAGAACTTGTCGATTGCGACGGCAACGTATTCGCGACGGTGGAAACGAATCTCGATTACAGCGAACAGTTTTTCGACGACGCGACAGAGTTTATCGTCGAATACAACGCCGATTTCAAATCGGAAGAACTCAGCCGACTCAACGACGAGTTCCTTGCCAAAAACTCGCACTACAAAATCAGTTCGGACGGCGTGGTAAAGAGCAGCGCGGATAAAAAATCGGCAATCGTAGTCGTGGTGTATTTTATCGGAATATATCTTATCGGCGACTCGTTGATAGGCAAGCGATACGTCATCAGATTCTTCAAGTGGCTGTTCGTCAAGGTTTTCAAGGTGAAACCGAAACAAAAGAAGCGCAAAAACAACCAAGAGGCGTTCGGTCACGATTATTTCTGCAAACTTACGTTGACTTGTGACGTTTCGCAAGTCGAGGACTTTGACGGAAGCATACAGGTTCGGTATTCAAACGAAAGCGGTGAAGTGCAATTCACGCTTCTCAAAAGCAAAAACTACACCGATACCCAACAAGTCAAAGCGGGCGAATACGTCAATCTTTGGGTTGACGTCGATAAAAACTATATAGCGCAAGACCTTCCCGACACTCTCGACGTGGAAGGATACCAAAAACAAATAACCTTTAAGTTAAAACGCGAGGAAAGAAGTATATGAAAATATCCATTCAACACTTAACCAAGGTGTTCCCGTCAAGGGAAAAGAAAGGTAAACCCGTCGTTGCGGTAAACGATATGTCCATCGAGATTCCGTCCGGAAAACTCGTCGGATTGTTAGGTCCTTCGGGCTGCGGGAAATCCACGACGCTGTTTATGCTTTCGGGCTTGGAATCCCCCACGCAAGGCAACATCTTCTTCGACGAGCAAGACGTCACGACGCTCGCGCCCGAAAGACGCGGTATCGGTTTGGTGTTCCAAAACTATGCGTTGTATCCTCATATGACGGTTGCGCAAAACATTATGTTCCCGTTGCTCAATATGAGAATACCCAAAGAGCAAGCCAAAGAAAAGGCTCTCGACGCGGCTCGTTTGGTTCAAATCGAAGAATTGATGGCGCGCAAACCGTCGGAATTGTCGGGCGGTCAACAACAACGCGTCGCAATCGCCCGCGCGCTTGTCAAAATGCCCAACGTGCTTCTTTTGGACGAACCTTTGTCAAACCTTGACGCTCGTTTAAGACTTCAAACTCGTGAAGAAATCAAACGTATCCAACGCGAAACGGGTATAACCACGGTTTTCGTCACGCACGACCAAGAAGAAGCAATGTCCATTTGCGACATAATGGTTGTTATGAAACTCGGTTTGGTTCAACAAATCGGCGAACCGCAATCCATTTACGACAATCCCGCAAACTTGTTCGTCGCAAACTTCTTGGGAACGCCGCCTATCAATATTTTCGAGGGAAAAATCGAGAACGGCAAAGTGTATATCGGCGAAGAAGCGGTTATGGACGTCGAGGCGGAAGATCAGGCAGTCAAAGTCGGTATTCGTCCCGAAGGCTTTATCTACGACGAAAACGGCGCGTTGTCGCTCGACGTCGATCACATCGAAGTTATGGGACGCGACAAATCCATCGTTTCTCGTCATACCGCGTCTACGAAGCCGACCGTGCGCAGCATCGTCGATTCGGACGTAAAACTTCCCGAACAAGTGGGAACGTTCAAATTCAACCTCAAACCCAACAAGGTGTTCTTGTTTAACGCAGAAACAGAGGAAAGGATCTAATAATGGCAAAGAAGTTTGAAAACAAAACCGAACAGATTCTCGAAGAAGCCCCCGAGGTTTTGACGGAAGATTCCGAGCCGTTGGTTGACGCAGAACGAATCGTTGAAAACGAAACCGACGCGCAAGAGAACGAACCCGTGCAAGAGAACGAAAACGTTGCGCTCGACAACGAAACGAACGGCGAATCCATCGCCGAAAATTCCGTTGAGAAAAAATCCAACGTTTTTGCCGAATTGGGCGGAAAAATAAAAGGATTGTTCGGAAAAAAGAAAAACTGGCTCGAAGACGTAGAGGGCGTTGAAATTTATCCGTCCACTTACACTTTGTCTACGGGCGAAAAAGTCAAAAGATTTTTCAAATCGCAGTCGGGTTGGCTGTTTGTCCTTCCGGCAGTGATTCTTATGTGCGTATTTACGTTCTATCCTATCGTCAATGCGTTTATCGGCGCATTCAAACAAAATTACAACGGATTGAACGGCGCATTCGACGGTTGGGGATTTGAAAACTTCGTTCGCGTTTTGAAAGGCGATACGGGTACGGGCGGCGCAAACTTCTTGCAATGTCTTGTAAACACCGTCGTATTTACTTTGATTTCAGTGCCTTTGTCAACGTTGCTTGCTTTGCTTATTTCGGTTGCGTTGACTTCAATCAAGCCTTTGCAAAAAGCATATCAAACGGTTTTGTTTTTGCCGTATCTCACGAACGCGCTTGCTATGGGTGCGGTTTTTGCGACTTTCTTCACGATTGTCGGCACGAAAAACAACAGCGAAACCGTCGGCTTGTTCAATATGGTTTTAGGGTGGTTCGGCATAGACCCCATTGACTGGATAGGAAAAACGGGCGGCCCGCACTGGGAAATCGGCAGTTTGTCGATTCCGTGGGCAAAATACGTCGTCGTTATTATCTACGAGATTTGGGCGGGACTGCCGTTCAAGATTTTGATTTTGTTCAGTGCGCTTCAAAGCGTCAATAAGCAATATTACGACGCGGCAAGAATCGACGGCGCAAGCAAAAATACCATTCTTTGGAAGATTACTGCCCCGATGATTTCCCCGATGATAAGTTATCTCATCGTCACGGGCATTATGGGCGGTATGAAACAGTACACGGCGGTCGTAGGTCTGTTCGGCGAACAAATGGGCATCGACTACGATATGGGCACCGTCGTCGGTTACATATATCAGTATATCGACAAAGGTATGACGGGTTACGCATTTGCAGGCTCGCTGTTGCTGTTCTTCATAATTATGCTCTTTACCGTCATCAACCGCTTGGTCAGCAAGAAAAGAGTGAAGTTCTGAGAGGTGCGCAATGGAATTTACTGATAATAAAGATTTGTTGGAAAATAACGAGAATCAAACGCCCGAAACAGAAGAAACTAAGGTCGTCGAAGACGTCGTGACCGAAAATGCGGAAACGAATACGGATTCTATGAGCGTCGTAAGCGCAAAAGATTCGGCACTCGACCAAACCGTATCGGCGGTGTCTTCGGATTCTGCGATTTTCGATATAAACGTAAAAGACTTCAACGTAGAAATCGAAAGAAGAAAGCAAAAAGTCGGCAACGTATTCAAAAATATCTTCGTGTATGCGTTTCTGACGTTGTGCGCCGTGTTGGCGTTCCTTCCGTTCTACTGGATGGTTATTTCGTCACTCAAAACCGAAATGGAATATCGTCAATCTGTTCCGTCGTTTTTCCCGCACACGTTTATGTGGATAAACTACAAAGCGGTGCTCAGTCAAACGTCGGCGAACGGTTCTGGTTCGTTTGCACAGGTTTTGATAAACACGTTGGTCGTCGGCTTTTTCTCGACGGCAATCGGCGTTCTCGTGACCATCGTTACGGCATACGCGCTTGCAAGAATGAACTTCAAAGGCAAGAACCTTTTGTTCTCGCTTATGCTTGCAACGATGATGATACCTGGCGAAATGTACACGATTACAAACTATCTCACCGTTTCCGCTTGGGGCTGGAAAGACACTTTCACCGTGTTGATACTTCCGTTCCTCGTCAGCGTTTACTATACATATCTGCTAAGAAACAACTTTATGCAGATTCCCGATTCGCTGTACAAAGCCGCAAAAGTGGACGGATTGTCGGATATGGGTTACCTCGTCAAAGTTATGGTGCCGCTCACAGCGCCTACGCTCGTGTCAATCACCTTGCTCAAATTTATCGGAACGTGGAACTCGTACATCTGGCCGCGTTTGGTCAACAGCAAAGACTGGCAACTCGTCACGAACTGGGTTACGCGCGGATTTACGGATAGGGTAGGCACGGTATCGGGCGCGATATACGGACTGCCCGGTTTCGGCTCTGAAACGCTCACCACGCTCAAAATGGCGGCGGTTTGTATGGTTTCGTTGCCGTTGTTTATCCTCTTTATCACTTGCCGCAAGTACATTATGCACGGCGTGTCAAAGAGCGGTACGAAAGGCTGATTTTTCGCACCGAAGCGGCGTAATCGTCGCAATAATTTGAATATTTGCCCACAAGGCGATATTAATAAAGATCAAAAAAAGGAGAATCATTATGAAAAAGATTATGTGTATCTTGCTCGTGGTCGCTGTTGCGGTGACTTGCTGTTGCGTTTTGTTGACGGCTTGTAACGAAACTTCAACGGACTACTCGCATACCATTGTGTTCTATTCTTCTCAAGGGGATAGCCTGCAACAAATCACGCAGGTTGCTATCAACAACTTCGAAGCCAAATTCCCCGGTTGGAAAGTCGAACACGTTCAAGTCGGTGGTTACGACGATGTCAAAGAGAAGGTTATTTCCGACTTCCAAGGCAAACAACAACCCGACTTGGCTTACTGCTATGCAGACCACGTTGCACAATACTTGCAAACTTCCAAAGTTATCGATTTGAACACTTTGATCAACTCGACGGCAACGGTGAAGGGCGCAAACGACGTTGAATACGCAGTAGGATATACGCAAGAAGAAGTTGCAGACTTCGTTCAAGGCTACTACAAAGAAGGTTTGGCATCCAACTACGGCGATTATGCGAAATACGGATACAGCGAAAACGCAATGCTCACGCTTCCGTTCGTCAAATCAACAGAATTGATGTACTACAACAAGACCGCTCTCGATGCACTCGGACTTCAACCCGCAACCACTTGGGACGAACTTTGGACACAAGCAAAGTACCTCAGAGCAGAATATCCCACCGCAACGCCTTTGGGTTATGACTCTGAAGCAAACTGGTTCATCACTATGTGCGAACAAAACGGCTGGGGTTACACCAGTGCAAACGCACCTCACTATCTTTTCAACAATGACAATACAACCGCTTGGTTGGAAAAATTGAACGAATACTACGGAAAAGGTTATGTCACCACTCAACAAGAGTACGGCGCATATACTTCCGCATTGTTCACCAAAGGAACTGACGGCGGCGCAATCTACTGCATCGGTTCTTCCGGCGGCGCATCTCACCAAAATCCGGGCAACGCTTTTGAATGGGGCATCGCACCTATTCCGGGAAGCGTTCGTGAAGACGGTTCTATCAACAACGCTGCAATTTCTCAAGGTCCGTCCCTCGTTATGTTTGAAGCAGGCAACGGCGTAGAAAACGTAGACGAAAAGAAGATTATGACCTTTATGTTCATCAAAGAATTGTTGGATCCGACTTTCCAAGCCGCTTTCGCAAAAGAATCCGGTTACAATCCTTCTCGCAACTCTGTGTATGAAATCGAAGATTATGCGGAACATATGGCAGGTAAGGACATCACCGCAGTTGCCGCAAGAATTGCCGCATCTATGTCTGACAGATTCTTTACGTCCCCTGCGTTCATCGGTTCTTCTACCGCTCGTACGCAAGTCGGCAACGTTGTTCTTTACACATTGAAGGGCAGCAAATCCGCACAAAAAGCACTCGCTGACGCTGTTGCAAACTGTGGCGGCAACAAATAATCGCCGTTTGCATTCGGTTGCAGAAACGCAATTTATAAAATGATGAAAAGAACGTTATGTATACTTCTTCTGATAGCGATTGTATGTAGTTGTTGTCTTTTTGCCGTAGCGTGCAACGACAAAGAAACGATTGCGGACAATACACAATACTACGACACCGTTACGAAGAAGTTGAAACTCACAAAATCTTTTGAAGGAAAATCCTTTATGAACGACGGTATAGGCGTCGCAAGAGTCGACGCCTACACCGACGGCGATACCACGCGCTTCGTTACGGGCAACGATACGGTGATAATCCGTTATTACTGCATCGATACACCCGAATCGACGGGCGGCGTCGAAAAGTGGGGTAAAGCGGCTTCCGTTTTTGTCAAAGACAGATTGTCCAAAGCGACTCAAATCGTTTTGGAATCGTCAACAGGCACTCGTCCCACGCACGACTCATACGGTACGCGTTATTTAGGATACGTTTGGTACAAAACCGCCGATTACGACGAGTTCAAACTTTTGAATCTTGAAATCATCGAAAACGGTTTCAGCGAGAATAAAGCGTTGAACACCGCCGCTTATCCTTATTACAGTTATATGGATGAGGCAAACAAGTTCGCAAAGTCAATTCAACTCAGATTGTATTCCGAACTCGAAGATCCTCTTTTCTCGACGGATCCCGTCGATATGACGATCAAAGATTTCTGGGAAAACACAGAGAAGTATTACAACGCGGACGTCGACGCAGGTTCAAAAATCGTTATGACGGCGTATTTGGAAAGCCTTACGGTATCCGATAAAGGAACATATACCTTCGTTGCGGGTCAATACGATCCCGAAACGGGAAAAGTTTACAAACTCAACGTGTATTGCGGATATTCGTCGAGCCCCGCTTCGAGAATGAAGATAGGGCAGTTGTACAAGATTATCGGTTCGGTTCAGAAATTCGGCGGAAACTTCCAAGTTTCGGGCATCGTGTACAACAGTTTGTACGGCGGAAATCCGAATTCCACGAATCCGGGTTATACGGGATCTCGCGTGATGCAAGAAAACTATTTCCTTACGTTCAATTCGAGCGTCGATATGATCGATCAATATAACAAAACGTTGTACACCGACGTCACTGTTAAGAGTTCGAGCGTAGAGGGCGGCGTATTGACTATCGTAGGATCTGCGGCAAAACGCACGAGCGACGGCGTTCTTGAAAGTCAGAATTTCACTTTTGAAGTGAAAGTCACCGACAATTTCATAAATTCGTTTGCGGAAGGCAAAAAATTCAGTGTGAAAGGTTATCAACTTGTTGATAAATCAGGTAATATCGTTATTCCTAACGTAACGGATATAACGCTAAAATAATTATAATTAAAGGAGAAATTAGGAGATGAAAAGAAATATCATAGCGTTGCTTGTAGTAGTTATGGTATTGTGCTGCTGTCTTACGTTGGCTGCGTGCAACAACAAGGACAACGTTTTGGATAGTTACATTTTCGAAATGGACGGCACAACAGTTTCCGAGGATTTCACTCTTCCCGCAACTATCGGCGGTGAAGCAGCGGAATGGAAATCCAACAATTCGGCAGTCGCAGTTGAAAAACGCGAATCGGATTGGCTTGCAAAGGTAACTTTGCCTGAAAGCGGCGACGTTGAAGTTACATTGACCGTCACCGTCAAAAAATCGAGCAAAAACTACACCGTAAGAGTCAAAGCACTTGACGTTTACGATTTTATGAACAACTACGTGTTCCCGAAGAACAAAGCGACCATCGTTGACAATTTCGCATTGGAAACTTCGTACTCTTACAAGGGCAAGACCGCAACCATCGCTTGGTCTGTCGATCCCGATTACGAACTCTACATCAAAGTCATCGATGACGGCGCAACTCTCGAAGTAACGCCGCAAAGCGCACAAACCCCCGTCCAAATCAAGGCTACGTTCACTTACGGCACGGAATCTGCATCTCAATCCTACCGTATGACCGTTTACAAGACCTTGGAAGGCTTGGAACTCGTCAACTACTGGTATACCAACACCGGCGTATCCATCGAAATGAGCGGTTACATCGTAGCAATCGCAACCCCGTTCAGCGCACAATATAAGAACATCACGTTCTATATGGTCAACGACGATTTCACTGCGGGCTACTATGTTTACAGAGGCGGCGCGTCTGCAGACATCGCAGATAAACTCGTTCCCGGCGCACACGTCACTGTCACCGGCACAACCAACACCAACTACAACGGTTTGATCGAAACCAACGCAGGCGGCACCGTTACCGTCAACGAGGACGTTCCCGCAATCAACGTAAACGAAAAAGTTCACGCAATCGACGAAGAAGTTCTCGGCAATCTTCCTTCCACCATCTATCACGAATCTCGTTTGGTCTCTCTTTCCAACTGGACCGTTAAGAGCGTTTGCGCAGAAGCAGACAAGAAGACCGGCGACAACTTCACTTTGATGACTCTCACCAAAGGCGGCGTTGACGTTGACATTCGTATCAGCAAATACTTGGAAGGCGCATACGCAACCAAGAAAGGCGACGTCGTTTTCGACGCTCTCTGGAAATTGACTGACACTTATCCCGTCGGAAAGACCGTCAACGTACAAGGTATTTTGTCCAACTACAAAGGAACGTGGCAAGTTATGCCTTTGTCTGCAGACGCAATGACTGAAAGCGGACAAGAAGCAGACCCCGCAGACAAGAAAGATTATGCAGGTATGAAAGTTGCCGCTGCTATCGAAGCAGTTAACGCAGAACTTACGAAACTCGCTTTGATTGACAAGAACGGCAAACCCGTCCGCGTCCAATCCGAGAAAGATTTTGCACTTCTTACGGCATACGAGGGCGTTACCGTTGAATACGAAGTCGTAGGCAAAACCAACGCTATCACCATCGACGGCGGCAAGTTGAGCGTCAAACCGGGCAGCCCCGAAACGACGACGATTCTCGCAACCTACCAAGTCGACGAATTTAAGGCAGTTCAATTCTTCTTTGTCGAATCTTTGATTCCGACCGCATCTTCTATGCTTGACGACCTTGCGGTTCCCACCAAAATCCGCGAAGTTACGGATCTTCCGACCGTTCCCGCAGGCGCAACCGTCGAATGGAACGTCGTTTCCGGCAAAGATTCTATCGCAATCGTCAACGGACAACTTGTTCCTACCTTGAAGGAAAAAGACGTTGCAACCATCATCAATGCAGCAATCACTTACAACAACGTGACCAGAAACAAAGATTACGTTGTCATCGTCAGAGCAGGCAAAGGTTCTGTCGAAGTCGAAGCACCGTTTGAAGAAGGCAAAGGTTACGTTTTCACGGTTGACCAAACCAACCTTGCAAAACAAATCTACGCAGTCAACGAAATGGACGGCTTCTACATCAAAGCAATCGACAATGCAGACGACGTTCAATACGTGTACGTTGAAAAGGCAACCGGCGGCTACAAACTTTATTTCCAAACCACAAATAAAGATAAGACCGTCACAAAGACCTACATTGCATACGGCACAGACGGTGTGCAATACACGAACATTCTTCTTGACAGCACCGGTGAAAAAGACAACGTTTGGAAGTGGAATGAAGAAAACGAATGCTTCGTTTGCACTTTGACCACGACTGCAAAAGGTACTCGCGACTATTATATCGGCGCAAACTACACGAACCAAACGTTCAGATTGAATGAGGTTAAAGATAATCAACCGTACTTCAATAACAACAACTTCCGTGCTTATCTCGGCGAAGTCAAATTCGTTCCTCTCACCGAATACGGCGTTACCGTTGCAAGCGATTCGAGCGAAAACGCAACCGTAACCTTGAATGAAAAGAAAGGCTTCAACGGTCAAAAATTCACGTTCACGGTCGCTGTTAAAGACGGTCACGACCTTGTAAGCGTCAAAGTCAACGGCAAGGCGATTGAGGATGTTGACGGCGTTTACACCGGCATCATCAACGGCGCAACAACTGTAACAGTTGCAACCAAAGAACAAGGTGCAGAAGATCCGAACAAAAAGACAATTCCGCAAGCCAAGGAATTGGCAGACGGTAGCGATGTTGTTGTAACCGGATATGTAAAGACCATCGCGGCAAAAGATGCGTGGAGTGACAAATATAATAATATGTCTGTTACTATATGCGATGCCGAAGGAAACGAACTTTACGTTTACAGACTTGCAACAAAGGTTGAACTCAATGATGTTATTACCGTGTCAGGAAAGATCGGCTCTTACAACGGCACAAAGCAAATTGCTGCGGGTGCAACCGCAACAATCAATAACAAGACAGTCCTTCAAGCCAAGGAATTGGCTGACGATACTGATGTTATTGTCGTTGGATATGTAAAGAATATTGCAACAAAGGATGCGTGGAGTGACAAATATAATAATATGTCTGTTACTATATGCGATGCCGAAGGCAATGAACTTTACGTTTACAGACTTGCAACAAAGGTTGAACTTAATGACATTATTATTGTCACGGGCAAAATCGGCTCATACAATAATGCAAAACAAATTGCAGCGGGTGCAACCGCTTTGATTGTTGGCACACAACAAGCATAATTGCAAAATCACTGATCTTTTAGTAACAATTGATTTTCTTTAATCAATACACACAAAAGCCTCGCAATATTGCGAGGCTTTTGTAATGAAATGTCATATTGCTTTATACAAGGCAAATCGTACTATTTGTTAGATATTCTAAAAATGATATTGAAAGAAATCCGATTTGCTGTTATAATACGTTTTGTTGAAATGATTTTTCGGTGTCGTTTTTTAATGAACGGACTTTGTAGGGGGGGGAAGTGAGTCTCAAAACAAATAAAACAGCGAAATCTATTATTTGGACTGCGGCGTTTATACTAATCACTGCGGTGCTTTTGGGTTTGACGTATTTATGCTCTTGCTATTTGCCCCAAATATACGGTATGCCGCTAATCGAACACGGAAAAATCGATATGACGGGCAGAGAGGACTGGGTGGTGCTTCCCGGTGAGTGGGAATACTATTACGGAAAGTGGATTATCACCGACAATATTGCAGACGCGCAACCGGACGGTATGTTGTCTATGCCCGACGTATGGACGGGAAAGGTTACGGAAAGCGGGCAAAAACTGCCGAGAACGGGCTACGGCTCGTTCCGATTGATTGTTGAAAACGTAGAACCGGGGCTCGAAGTGCTCGTGTTTGCAAACAACTACGACGGGGCATATCGGACGTATATTAACGGCGTTCTGAACGTCGAATACGGCGTTATGTCGAAAGACGTAAAGGGAACGAAATCGAACGGCAGAGCGGAAAACTACTATCCGTACAAAGTCGCAGAGGGCGAAACGCTGGACGTCGTCGTCGAGATTTCTAACAACAACGAAGGCGGAATGCATTACGCATTCTATTTGCGTTCGGATTTCAAAACGAATCAGATAATGATAGGCGACCAGTTGTCGATGGTCGTGCTCGGAATTATGCTTGCGATGTTGCTCGTCAACGTCATTTCAAACATTATTTACAAAAAGCAAGAGCGTTCGTGGTCGCTGACGGTGCTATTGCTGTTTATAGTGCTGATGTACATATTCTCGATTGACATTTTGATGTTGTTTTCATTGAGCACGAACACGTTGGCGTATAACTGCATTGCGGAAGTGTTTTATGCGCTTGCGATAGTCACGGTTATACTGTTTATGGTGCATCTCAACAAAAACGGAATGCTGAACGTGCCTAAAAAGTGGGCGATTGCCGTTTTGACGGTTGTCAATATTGCGTGTATCGTCTCATTTTATATGCTTAGCGGATATAAAGAGCGTATCATACCGCCGCTTATTCAGATTGCCACGATGACGTTGCTTTATTATCCGATATTCAAAGCCGCATACAACAAGGTCAAGTTCGCAAGGGCGTATATCGTCGTTCTGTTCGGATTGATTTTCACGATAGGCTCGCAGTTGCTCGATATGCTCGAAATCGTTATAATAGGCACGGAATCGGTTGCGGCGTCCTCGATGGTCGTCATTATGTTTGCGATATTTACTATGCACTTTATCAATATCGCAAACAAGAACAAAGAAGCGTTGCAAACAGAGACGTACAAACGCAAATTGGTTGAAATCAAAAACAACGTGCTTAAAGAGCAAATCAAACCGCATTTCGTATTTAACAGTCTTACCGCAATTCAAGCGGTGTATCACGACAGCCTCGATAAAGGCGACGAAGCAATATCCGAATTTGCCTCGCATTTGCGTGCAATCGTTGACGCCGACAACAAAAC
>CAKQLT010000044.1:0-13748 GCA_934254715.1 uncultured Clostridia bacterium
TGTGCAATCTTGTAGAGAAATGTCGTATGTTTGAGCAATAGGGGAAAGCCCGAAGGGAAGGGGTGATGTGTGATTTAAGAGTACACGCCCTACCCTCTTGTAGAGGCAGAAAAAGAGGCGCTCTCGTTTTGAGAGTGCCTCTGCCGCAGTTATTTGTTTAATTTAACTATGGAAAACCGCGCCAAATAAATGCATAATGCGAAAGCGCCACGAGTTGGCAACCCTAGCGTACAAATCGTACGTGAGTTGTCAACTCGTGGCGCTGACAAAATTAGGCGTTATTTGGTGCGGCTTTCGTCGATTTTGGAAATGACGCGCAACACCACGTCCAACCCCAATCCCACCGTCTCGGGCGAGAAACGTTCGGGTACGTCGCGATAGGTGTGATAATAATCGCTCATAACGGGATTTTGCGCGGCGAACGTGATGGATTTTACGCCCGCTTTTTGGAAAGGCGTGGAATCGCAACCGCCGACGGGGTTTGCGATGTCACCGGGTTTTTCGATACCCGCTTCCCTCATAGACTCTTTGAACATACGTTCCAAATCCTTGTCGAAGTGAGGGCAAAGCCAACTGTCGCCGTGAATGACCTCGAAATATTCGTGGTCTGCGATAGAGTCGATGTTGATGTGATAGGCGTTGTCGAGCATACCGTCGTCTTTATGCTTGCGGGTGAATGCAATCGAGCCGCGAAGTCCCGATTCTTCCGCGCCGACGTTGCAATCGACGATACGGCAGTTTTTGGGCATTTTATCGGGATTTTCTTTGTAGTATTTTACGACTTGATACGCGATAGAAACGCCGGTTGCGTTGTCCATTGCACCGGGGGACGCGATTGCTTCCGTCTTTTCGTTGTACATCGTGAGCAAGAAAGCGCAAACGATGGTGACGGGCGACGAATACAAAATGATTTGCGAGAAAATATCGTACGCCTTGACGGTGTTCATATACGCTTCAACGCCCATCGAATCGACAGAGCCGTATTGCAATATCATTATGAGAATGAGAGCGACGACGCTGAATATCGTCACGACGCCGACGGCAATCGCACCGATACCCAAACGAAGCACTACGCCCACGAAACCGAGTTTGTTTTGCGACGCGCTGAGTTTAAGCGTCCAACTCGTATCGGTGTGACCCGAAAGGAAAATCGTATAATCGTATTTGCCGTCCTCGGGAAGAAGTTCCGCATAAGTGTTGTGCGACACTTTGTGCTTAAAGCACCAGTCGAAGCAAGTGTGATACTTGAACACGCTGACGATAAGCCAAATCCACACGAACGCCATATACACCGTGCATACGAAGTGGGTTGCAAGTCCCGCATACGTCGAAATATGCGCAAGCATAGTCGCAATAAGCGTGAGTATACAACCGATTATGCCTGCCCAACCCGCGTAAGGCAAACCGCCTATGGACGCGTGGGGCGCAAAAACGAAACTCTCGGTGACGGGGTTGAGTCCGATTTCTTTGAGTTTGTCCGACATATACTCGTGATACTTCTTCTCGTTGTTCGAGCCGGGAAGGCGCGGACCTATCTTGTTTGCGGCGTATTCCACCATTTCATAGGCTTCGTCGCCGTACTTTTTGAGTTCGTCTCTCATAATTTCCTTTTCCTTTTTTTTGTTACTTTTTATTGATTAAAAGGCAAAGCGCGGTTGCGCTTTGCCTAAAAAACCGTGATTATTTGGTGATTTTTTCCATTCCGCCCATATACTTGCGAAGCACTTCGGGAATGGTTACGCTGCCGTCTGCGTTTTGGAATTGCTCGACGATTGCGGGGATAAGTCTCGACGTTGCAAGGCCGCTGCCGTTGAGGGTATGCACGAAGCGCGGTTTGCCCGTTTCGGAATCGCGGAAACGAGTGTTGTTGCGGCGCGCTTGATAGTCGTTTGCGTTGGAAACGGAAGAACATTCTTTGTAAATACCCATAGACGGAATCCAAAGTTCGACGTCATAAGTTCTCGCCATAGAAGCAGAGCAATCCCCTGCCGCGAGTTTGCTGACTCTGAAATGCAAGCCGAGTTGCTCGACGAGTCTCGAAGCCTTTTCGACGAGTTCTTCAAAAGCCTCTTTGCTGTGGTCGGGGTGAGCGTATTGCACCATTTCGATTTTGTTGAATTGGTGACCTCTTATCATACCTCTTTCTTCCGCTCTCGCGCTGCCCGCCTCTTTTCTGAAACAAGGCGAGTATGCAAAGAACTTCATAGGCAACTTGCTTTCGTCGATGATTTCGCCCGCGTACATATTCACGAGCGCGGTTTCTGCGGTGGGAAGCATAAAGCGGTTGCGCTTTCTGTCCTCGTCGCAATCGAGCCAGTACACCTCGTCGCTGAATTTGGGGAATTGACCCGCGCCGAAGCCGCAGTTGTAGCCGAGTTGATAAGGCGGAAGAATAAACTCGTAACCGTCTTTGAGGTGTTCGTCAACGAAGTAGTTGAGCAACGCCCATTCGAGTCTTGCGCCAACGCCTCTGTAAATCCAGAAACCGTTGCCCGAAAGTTTTACGCCTCTTTCGTAGTCGATCATACCGAGATCGGTGCAGATGTCGACGTGATTTTTGAGCGGAAAATCGAATTTGGGTTGTTCGCCGACGATTTTGATGACCTTGTTGTTTTCCTTTTCGCCGGGAAGAAGATCGGGATCGGGAATGTTGGGCATACAGGCAAGCGCGTCGTTGATTTTTGCAACGAGGTCGTTTATCTTTGCGTCGCCCTCTGCGATTTCGTCGCCGAGTTTTCTCATTTCGTCAAATATTGCCTCGACGGGTTGACCCGCTTTTTTGAGAACGGGAATTTGCGCCGAAACCTTATTTTTTTGCGCTTTGAGTTGTTCGATTCGGGTTATGGTCGCCTTTCTTTCGTCGTCCCATTCGATGATTTGGGAAAAGTCCGCGGCGTAACCTTTCTTTGCAAGGGCGTCAACCACCTCTTGCGGATTGTTTCTGATTCTTGCCAGATCCAACATAGTATTTTCCTCTGATGTCGATATTGTCTTTTATGATTTTATTTGCAAAACGCGCTTTTACGTTTCAAATTCGCGCGTTAAAGCATTTGTTATGCGATTATGTTCACAAGTCTGTTCGGAACGACGATAATCTTTTTGGGTGCGCCCGAAAGTTGGCCTTTGACGGCTTCGAGTGCCGCTTTTTCGATTTCGTCCTTGCTTGCCGAAGACGGAACGGTGACTTTTGCTCTCATCTTCGAGTTGATTTGAACGGCGAGTTCAACCTCGTCAAGCACCATTGCGGCGGGGTCGAACGTCGGATAGGATTGATTGAAAACGCTGTACTTTTGACCGAGCATTTCCCAAAGTTCCTCGCAGAAATGCGGCGCAAACGGCGCGAGCAAAAGCACGAGGTCTTTTGCGCAATCCTTGTAGATTACGTTCTTCTTTGCCACGTTCGCTTCGTAATTGTACATCGCGTTGACAAATTCCATAAGTCTTGCAACCGCGGTGTTGAACGAGAATACGCCGAGGTCGTTGGTGACGCACTTTATCGTGTTGTGGCGCACGCGGTTGAGTTCCTTTTCCGCCTTTGAAAGAGGCGCGTCGTCAAAGTTGACTTCGTAGCACTTTTTGACGATACGTTCCACTCTGTCGAAGAAACGGCTGATGGATTCGAGTCCGTTGTCGTTCCACGGACCGCCCTCGACGTAGTTGAAGCCGAACATAAGATACACTCTGAAAATGTCCGCGCCGTACTTTGCAATCGAGTCGTCGGGCGAGACGACGTTGCCCTTGGATTTGGACATCTTGTTGCCGTCGGGACCCAGTATCGTGCCTTGGTGTACGAGAGAAAGGAAGGGTTCGTCAAAGTTGAGATAGCCCATATCTCTCAACGCTTTGGTGAAGAAACGCGCGTACAAAAGGTGCATACAAGCGTGTTCCGCACCGCCGATGTATTTGTCCACGGGAAGCATTTTGTTTATCCACTCGGTGTCGAAAGGCTTGTCCGCGTTCTTGGGGTCGGCGTATCTGAGATAATACCAACTCGAACATACGAACGTGTCGAGAGTGTCCGCGTCGCGCTTTGCGGGACGTCCGCAAACGGGGCATACGGTGTTGATAAATTCGTCGCACTTTTTGAGGGGCGATTCGCCGTCGGGCGTAAAGTTTACGTTGTGCGGAAGACGCACGGGCAAATCTTTTTCGGGAACGGGAACGTCGCCGCAGTGGTCGCAGTGAATAATGGGGATAGGCGCGCCCCAGTAGCGTTGACGGCTTACGAGCCAGTCGCGCAAACGATAGTTGGTTTTAAGACCGCCCTTGCCTTCTTTTTCGAGTTTTTTGAGAATTGCGAGTTTGCCTTCTTCGCTCGTCATACCGTCGAACTCGCCGCTGTTTACGAGTACGCCGTATTCGCAGAACGGAAGTTCGTCGTTTGAGCCGTCTTTGCTCTTGATAACTCTCTTTATGGGAAGTCCGAGTTTTTGAGCGAACACGAAGTCGCGCTCGTCGTGAGCGGCAACACCCATAACCGCGCCCGTGCCGTAACTTGCGATAACGTAGTCCGCAACCAAAATAGGCACGGCTTCGCCGTTGACGGGATTGATTGCGTAAGAGCCGGTGGGTACGCCCGTCTTCTCTCTCGTCGAGGACATACGGTCGATTTCGGTGGCTTTCGCGCTCTTTTCCTTATATTCTTCGACCGCCGCCCTTTGTTCGTCTTTAACGACCAAATCCACGAGCGGGCTTTCGGGCGCGAGAACGACGTAGGTTACGCCGAATATCGTGTCCGCTCTCGTCGTGAACACTTTGAATTTGACGTCGCTGTCTTTGACTTGAAATTCGACTTCGCCGCCGTAACTTCTGCCAATCCAGTTCTTTTGCATAAGTTTGGTCTTTTCGGGCCAGTCGAGTTTGTCTATGCAATCGAGCAATTCGTCGGCGTACGCGGTGATTTTGAAGAACCATTGATTGAGGTTCTTGTGCGTAACTTGACTTCCGCATCTTTCACAAACGCCGCCTTGCGCTTGTTCGTTGGCAAGCACGGTGTTGCAAGACGGACACCAGTTTACGGGTGCTTCCTTGCGGTATGCGAGTCCTTTTTTGTAGAGTTGAAGGAACATCCATTGCGTCCACTTGTAGTAGTCGGGCATACAGGTTTTGATTTCGTAGTCCCAATCGTACATTGCGCCGATACGCTTGAGTTGTCCTTCCATCGTGGCGATGTTTTTAAGCGTGCTTTCCTCGGGGTGAATACCCGTCTTTATGGCGTAGTTTTCGGCTGGCAATCCGAACGCGTCGAATCCCATCGGTTGGAAAACCTCGTAGCCTTGCATACGCTTAAAGCGCGCGAACGTGTCGGCAGGTCCGTAGTTGTACCAGTGTCCCGCGTGAAGTTTCGCCCCCGAAGGATAGGAAAACATCTCGAGACAATAATACTTTTTGTCAACTCTTGAACGGTCAAACTTGTAAAGTCCGGTATCCGCCCAAATCTTTTGCCACTTGCTTTCTATTTGCTTATAATCCATAAGCGCGAGTTACCTCTACAAAAAATAATAATATTTAGTTTAATACCATTACGAAACATTGTCAAGCGCGAGCGCAAACTCGAACCGCTCTTGCGACGTATATGCGGCTCGAATTTTCGACGATTTGCGCAATATTCGCAATTTTGAAATTTTTGCGGCGTTTGCCTATTGAATAGGGCTTGAAAAATTGATATAATCGATACGACGCAATCACGTAGAGGAAAAATTATGAAAAAACGTATTATTTCGGCATTGCTTATAGTCACTATTTTCGCAACGTTGTTCGCACTCGTCGCTTGCAACGACAAAGGCGAGAGCGTAACGTTCGTAAAAACGGACGGCGCAAAGATTATTGACGAAAACGGCAAAGCAATCGGGCTTTACGGCACGAATCTCGGCGGCTGGCTCGTACAAGAGAGTTGGCTCGTGCCTACGGACGTCGGCAAAACCTACGGTCAGATAGATATGATGCTCGAACTCGCAAACAGATTCGGCGAAGACGGTATGTATCGTCTTCTCGACGTTTACGAGGACAACTGGGTCACCGAACTCGACTTTAAGCGTATCAAAGACCTCGGCTTGAACTGCGTGCGTATCCCCTTCACCTATATGAATCTCACCAACCCGATAAAGAAAGTCGGCGACAACTACGAGCGCACGCCGTATGCCGAACTCGCTATTGACGAAAGCAAGTTTGCACGCCTCGACTGGGCAATCGAAATGTGCAAAAAGTATTCGCTTTACGCAATACTCGATATGCACGGCGCGGTCGGCTCGCAAAGCGGCAACGACCATACGGGCGACATTGCGTATCCCGACGGCGGCAGACTTTGGGGCGAGGACGAAATCGGCGAGATTTGCCGCGCAAAGACGAAAGAAATTTGGGTTGCGATTGCAAATCGTTACAAAAACGAGCCGACGGTTGCTGTTTACGACCTTATGAACGAACCGGGCATAAAAAAGAACGGCAACCAAACCACGACGGCGAGAACGCACGCGTATTTCGACGAACTTTACAAGGCGATTCGCGAAGTCGACAAAAACCATATCATAAGCGTTGAATCTTGCTGGACGTCTTTCGACCTTCCCGACCCCGCAAAGTACGGTTGGGAAAACGTTATATATCAATATCATCACTACAACTGGGCGAGCGCGGGCGTTGCAAACGCGACCTATTACGGCTTGCAAATCACCGCAAACAACCTCGCAACCAAAAAGTATAACGTGCCAATCCTTATCGGCGAGTTTAACGTATGGCCCGACTCGCACGAAGACAAAGTGAACGCGACGGGAAAAGAATCCTCGCAAACGGAAGCGCAAGCGTGGGACGGCGTTATGGAACTCTATTGCGGCCTCGGTTGGAACTTCACCACTTGGAACTTCAAGCACGCCGCCAAGCATTCGTCGTGGGGACTTTTCAATTACGACAATACCGTCGAAAAAATGGGCGAGCAAGCAAACTACGAGACGATGAGCGAAGAAGAAATCGCGAGAATCTGGGCAAGACACAACTCTGAAAACTACGTCGTCAACACGTCTTTGACAAATTGCATAACGCCCCACCTTTCCTCTTTCAACACAAACGGCAACGACAATCGTTCGGTCAAAGAAATCAAAGCGGAAAATGACTACTACATTCTTCGCGGCGAAAATTCCGAGGACGAGGATTGAGAGCAACGTTGGACATAACGAATCAATCGTGATATAATAATCGAATCAACGAAAACGAGGGACAATATGTTCGTATCATTCGAAGGTTGCGAGGGCGTAGGCAAATCCACGCAACTCAAACTTCTTAAAGACTATCTCGAATCCACAAATCAACACGCCGTATACGTGCGTGAACCGGGCAGCACCCATATAAGCGAGCAAATCCGCAAGGTCATTCTCAACCCCGAAAACGACGAGATGACGGGCGTCACCGAAGCGTATCTTTACGCCTCGTCGAGAGCGCAACTCGTGCGCGAGGTCATAAAGCCCGCGCTCGAAAGAGGCGAACTCGTTGTGTGCGACAGATACGTGGACAGTTCCATTGCGTATCAAGGTTACGCTCGCGGTTTGGGCGCGGACCTCATAAAGAAAATCAACGCGCCGGCAATAGACGGACTCTTGCCCGATGTCACGATTTTCCTCGACTTGAAACCGAGCGAAGCGTGGCGCACTTTCCGCATAACCGACGACAGATTGGAACTCGAATCGGCGGATTTCCACGACAGAGTTTACGCGGGCTATAATGCAGAAATGGCGGGTTCAGACCCTCGTTTCGTGCGGATAAAACCCGATTTCGACAAAAACGTGACATCGCAAAAGATTATAGCGGCACTTAGAGAAAGAGGTGCGATAAAGTGAGTGAAATCACCTTTGAAAAAGTCTTGCGCGCCTCGCGTGCGTACGGACTCATACGCAACGATTTTTCTTCGGGACTCGGACACGCGTATATGGTCGTATCCCCCGACGACGAAATCGTCGACGAATTTTTCACGCTCGTAGCGGCAAGCGTTTATTGTCAAAACGGCAACGCCTGCCTTCAATGTTCCGAGTGCAGAAAGGTGCTTCACAACAACCACCCCGACATATATCACGTCTTCCCCACCAAAGACAAAATCAAGGTTGACGACATCGAGCAAATGCTCGACACCGTGTCCGTCAAACCGCTTTCGGGACACAAAATCTACTTCATACACCGCGCGGACCAAATGAACGCGCAAGCGCAAAACAAACTTCTCAAAACTCTTGAAGAACCGCCCAAAGACGTTACGATTTTTCTGGGCGTAGCGAACGAAGCGAGCGTCCTCGACACCATAAAATCGCGTGCGAGAACGGTTGCTATGGACGTGTTCGACGAGGACGTCGTATATAACGCGCTTATCTCGCTCGGCATAGACGAAAGCACTTGCGCCGTTGCGGCGGCGTGCAGCGAAGGTCAACTCGGCAAAGCGCGCAAAATCGCCCTTTCGCCCAAGTACGCCGACCTTTACAAGTGCGCGATTTACGTTCTTACCAACCTCGCGCGCAGTTCGGACGTCGTAAGAGTGGACGGAATCGTAACGAGCGAGTCGGATCTCAGCGGTCTTTTGGACGTTTTGAGCATAATCCTTCGCGATATGCTCGTATGCAAACAAAATCAAAATCTGATGTTGTCCAAACACTTATCATCGGACATAATAAATCTGAGCGGACGTTATTCTGAGCGCGCTCTTGCGGAAATCCTTTTCAAGATAAACGTCGCAAGACGCAAACTCTCGCTCAACGTCAATGTCACGGCAACCGTGGACGACCTGCTCTTTTCAATGTTGGAGGCAAAACATAAATGGCAATAATCGTAGGCATAAAATTCAAAAACACCAACAAGGTGTACTATTTCGACCCAAAGGGTTTGACCTTTGAGGAAAACGACGGCGTTATCGTCGAAACGGCGCGCGGACTGGAATACGCAACCTGCACCATCGCAAACAAGGAAGTGGACGACAGCGAAATCGTGCAACCGCTCAAACCCGTAGTCCGCAAAGCGACGGACGAGGACTTGAAACGCCTTGAAAAAAACAATCAGGACAAAGAACACGCCCTCAAAATAATCCGCGAAAAAGTGGCGGAAATGAACATAAATATGAAACTCGTGGACGCCGAATACACTTTCGACCGCACGAAACTCATATTCTATTTCACCGCCGAAGGCAGAGTGGATTTCAGAGAACTCGTGCGCGTGCTTGCGTCCATATTCAAAGTTCGTATCGAACTTCGTCAGATATACGAGCGCGACGACACCAAAATGCGCGGCGCACTCGCGCCTTGCGGCCGTCCTTGCTGCTGCACCACCCACCTTCCCGACTTTGAAAAAGTGTCCATAAAGATGGCAAAAGTGCAAGGATTGAGCCTCAATCCGCAAAAGATAAGCGGCGTGTGCGGAAGATTGATGTGCTGCCTTAAATACGAAAACGCATATTACACCGAAACTTACAAACTTATGCCGAAAGTGGGCAGCAAAGTCAAAACGCCGGACGGTGAAGGCACGGTTGAATCCAACGATTTGATAAAGCAAACCGCCCGCGTAAAGGTTATGCTGAAAGACGGCAGTTTCGACGTGCGCACCTACGCCCTCGAAGATATGAAAATCGGCGAACGTCAATCCACCACCGAAATCGACTCTCTGAAAGACGAAGAATAATTTATAAATAATAGAAACTTATACAAAAAAGGCACGGTTTTTCCGTGCCTTTTACGTTATATCTCTATCACTTTGCTTATTTGAAGCACAAAATTATGTCGCACATTACATTTTAAGAATTTAGTTAAAAACTTCGATATTTAGATGAAGAACAAGGAAAAGCCCCTTGTTCAGCAACCCTAACGTGAAGACCGTAAAAATTTGCCATTGAGATGAAGAACAAGAAAGGCACGGCTTGACTCAGAACCCAGTGTAACATTGCAAAAACCGCGATTAAATAGATGCATAACGAGAAAGCACCCCTTGAATGGCAACCCTAGTTTACTAATTCGCCAAATATTATCGGTTAAAAACTTCGATATTGAGATGAAGAACAAGGGAAAACCCCTTGTTCAGCAACCCTAACGTACAAGTCGTACGTGAGTTGATGGGCAAGGGGTTTTGACGATGTTATTCGCTAAATAGCGAAGTTTTTACTTGCAATCGACCATCTCTTTTCCGCCGCTGTTTTTAGCGCGAGATTTCGTTGTTTTGCTCGTTTTCGGTTCGTCGCAATGGCACGCGCCGCTGCGTTTGGTTTGTTTGGTTTCGGATTTTGCCATAAAATTTCTCCTTTTTAGGCTTTGAGCCTTGATTTTTGTTTATCCTTGCGGACTAATGGTAGTATGGCAAAATTCATTGACTTGTATACCTTGCAAGCGCAAAAAATTGTGGTATAATATGGATATGGTACACATAGGAAACAGTTGGGACGACGTTCTCAAAGAAGATTTTGAAAGCGAAAATTATCAGAATTTGCGCAAATTTCTTGCGACGGAATATCGCACGCGCGTGATATATCCGGATATGCACGACATTTTCAACGCACTCAAATACACGCCGTACGAAAAGGTCAAGGTCGTGATTTTGGGACAAGACCCCTATCACGGCGCGGGACAGGCGCACGGTATGTGCTTCTCGGTGAAGCCGAACGTGCCCGCACCACCCTCGCTTGTCAATATATTCAAGGAAATCGAAACGGACGTCGGCGTAAAGAACACGTCGCCGTATCTCGTGAACTGGGCAAAGCAAGGCGTGCTTTTGCTCAACACCGTGCTTACGGTGCGCGAGGGTCAACCTAACTCGCACAGAGGACAAGGCTGGGAAGTGCTGACGGACAGTATAATAAAGAAACTCAACGCGAGAAAAGAGCCTATCGTGTTTATGCTTTGGGGCGGAAACGCGCGCTCGAAAAAGGCGTTGATAACCAATCCGCAACATCTCGTGCTCGAATGTCCGCACCCCTCGCCGCTGTCGGCGTACGCAGGCTTTTTCGGGTGCAGACACTTCTCGATATGTAACGATTTTCTCAAAAAACACGGCGAAACGCCAATAGACTGGCATACCGACCAAGAGGTGCAGATATGATTGACATTCAAAGAATAAACGAACTTGCAAAGAAATCCAAAACCGTCGGACTTACCGACGAAGAAAAAGCGGAACAAGCGAAACTTCGCAAAGAATACGTCCAAAGCGTAGTCGGCAATCTTCGCGCGCAACTCGACAACACGTACGTGCTCGACAAGGACGAAAACAAGGTGAAACTCACCGCCTACAACAGCGCGAATACCGACGAGCAAGAAAAAAAGGACTGAAAGAAAATCGCTTTTTGCCTTGAAAAACGCGCGCGCATATCTTATAATATACGGGTTGCGAACAACAAATACAATTTGCCTCTCAGGGGGATACAATGGACAGAATCTATACAGTTGACATCAAGGGCTTCAAAGCCGACCTTCCCGTGCTTCCGCTTCCCAACGGAATCAGCATTTGCTTTTTCAATCTTCACGGCGACTCGACGTTGACCGAGCATTGCGGAAAGGAACTTGCCAAACTTCTCACGGGGTGCGACATAGTCATTACGGCGGAATCCAAAGGCTTGCAACTCAGCCACGTTATCGCGCGCGAACTCGGACAAAGATATTACGCCGTTTGCAGAAAATCCAAAAAACTCTATATGCAAGACGGCATACAAACGAGCGTGAAATCCATAACGACGGGCAACGAGCAAACGCTCTATTTGTCAAAACACGACGCAGACCTTATAAAAGGCAAAAAGGTCGCAATCGTCGACGACGTCGTGTCCACGGGCGGAAGCCTTAAAGGACTCGAACAAATCGTCAATCTCGCAGGCGGAATCATCTATAAGAAAGCGTTCGTGCTTGCAGAGGGCGACGCGGCAGAGCGCGACGACATCGTGTATCTTGCAAAAATCCCCATCATCACGGACTAATCGAAATCAATACAAAATTCACCGAATCGGCATTTTATAATGCCGATTTGTGTTGATAAAGGCTTTTATTTGCATATTTTTGCAAAATATCGCACATAAACTCATCAATGCTTTGAGCGATATAGAAAAGGAATCGTTATGCTTGAACTTCTTATGCCGGCGGGCAATCTCAAAAAACTTAAAACCGCTTTCCACTTCGGCGCGGACGCCGTATATATAGGCGGAAAGGCGTTTTCGTTGCGCGCTTTTGCGGACAATTTTTCAAACGAAGAAATCGTCGAAGGCGTGGAATATGCGCACGCTCTCAACAAAAAAGTGTACGTCACGGCAAACATATTCGCAAGAAACGCAGACCTCGAATCTCTCAAAGAATACTTCGTGTTTTTGCAGTCCGCAAACGTTGACGCGGTGCTTATAAGCGACGTAGGTCTTGTCACGCTGTGCAAAGAGGTCGCGCCGTCGCTGACGATTCATTTGTCCACACAAGCAAACACCACCAACCTACTCGCCGTCAAATTCTGGCAAAGTATGGGCGTAAAACGAGTGGTGCTTGCAAGAGAACTCGGACTCGAAGAAATCAAACAAATTCACGAGGCAGTGCCCGATATGGAACTCGAAGCGTTCGTGCACGGCGCAATGTGTATGTCTTACAGCGGTCGCTGTCTGTTGTCCACGTACTTTTCGGGACGTAGCGCAAACAGAGGCGCGTGTATTCAGCCGTGCAGATGGGGCTATCGCATAACCGAAACCGAACGCCACGCCTCGAAACCGCTCGATATAGAGCAAGACGAAAGAGGAACGTATTTTATGAACAGCCGCGACTTGCGTCTGCTCGAACATATCCCCTCTCTTGCCGATTGCGGAATCGTGTCGCTGAAAGTGGAAGGCAGAATGAAAAGCGAGTTTTACGTCGCAACCGTCGCAAACGCATATCGCCACGCAATCGACGAGTATTTGCAAACGGGCAAAATCGAGAATGCGGCGAAATACAACGCCGACCTCGAAACCGTCGCGCACCGCACCTACACCGACGCATACTTTGAGGGCGACAACCTCGACACCGTATGTCTTGACGAGGGACAATCCCCCGAAAAATATATCTTCACTGCCGTCGTGCAAAACGTCGAAAACGGCATAGTCACGGTTGAAATGCGCAATCGCTTCAAATCGGGCGAAACCCTTTTCGTCTTATCCCCCGACCAAAACGACGGCAAGTCGTTTACTCTTGGCACAATCACGCACACGGCAGACAACACCCTCACCGACGACGCAAAACTCGTCCAACACTCGTATTCTTTTGCTTGCCCGTTGAACTTGAAATCGGGCGATATACTGTTGAAAGAGCATTGAGAATTAAAAGAGAATCGAGGGTTAATTAATAATGAATAATGAATAATTAATAATTGCGGGCGGGACACCCGCACCCGAAACGAAAACTTGTTCGAAGGCTACTTATTAACGAAATGTGCGACTTCGAAGACGAGATAAAAACCGCCGTCCGCGAAGCATTGCTCAAACGGCGTTGCGGTGAAAGCAAAAAACAAACGTTTATTGCTTGACACCGCATTTGTTCTCGCAATTCATTAACCGCGCAAGCCCTCTTTACTCTCAAAATAAGACGGGCAGAATTCAAACCACAATTCCGTGCGAGTGCTTGCTTGGTGAGGGCGTGCTATGCACGCAAGCGGACAAATGCTCACTCATTCAAGGTGTACTTATACAACTACGCTGCTCTTTCGTAGACGGAACACGAGCCGCAAGGCGGCGAGCCTATGAGCGCCGAACTTGACGATTAGTACAAGTGAACGGGCGAGTGTGGATTTTTTTCGCCCGTGAA
>CAKQLT010000045.1:0-13098 GCA_934254715.1 uncultured Clostridia bacterium
TACTACGGTAGTTCTGTTCGAGTTTGTAGACCTTTGCGTTCGGGAAATCCTTTGAAAAGTCGAGAATGTTCTTGATTTCCGCGCCGCGCCAACTGTATATCGACTGGTCCTCGTCGCCAACGACGAACAAGTTGCCGTTGAGTTTAGAGAGCATTTTCACGATGTCGTATTGCAGTTTGTTTGTGTCTTGAAACTCGTCTACGCAGATATATTTGAATCGTCTTTGGTATTTTTCCAAAACGTCCGGACACTCGCGGAACAGTTGCACGGTTTTGAGAAGCAAATCGTCGAAATCCATACAGTTGCAGTTTTTGAGTTCTTGCTCGTATCTCGAATAAATTTGGAAGATATTATACGCGTCGTTATCGTCGTTTTTTATCGCGTCGTAATAGACTTCGGGCGACATATCGAGGGTTTTTGCGCGCGAGATATGCCAAAGATAATCGCCCTTGTTTTTCGGGTCTGCTTGCGGATAATCTTGCAAAACGCGCTTTACGACTCTTTCGCTTTCGAGGTCGGTGTAAATGGTAAAATCTTTGGAATACCCTATTCTATCCGCGTCGAATCGCAAAATACGCGCGCACATCGAGTGGAAAGTGCTCGTCCACACGCTCTGCGAGCCGAGATATTTTTCGATACGCTCTTTCATTTCGTTTGCGGCTTTGTTGGTAAAGGTGATTGCCAAAATATTGTACGGGTCTACGCCGTTTTCGATGAGATGGCACACTCTTGCCGTAAGCACGCGGGTTTTTCCGCTTCCCGCGCCCGCGATAACCAAAACCGCGCCTTCGGTGTCGTTGACGGCGGCTAATTGTTGGGGATTGAGATTAAAGTTGTTCATAGCGAGATTTTACCGCCTTTTCGCGACTTTTCGCCGCATTTTAACTACAATCACTATACCACATATTGTGGCGTTTATCAATTTTTTCAAGAAAATAGCACAAAAATCGTTGAAAAAAAGTGCGTTTGTATTATTGATTTAATAAATCAAATATGATATTCTATTCATATCTTGGATTATAGAGGGATTTTTTTATACGAAAATTCTTCTGTTTTCCGCGCGGAGGAATTTATTTTTATGGTAAATTTTGATGAAATCGAGTTTCTTGAAAGCGAAATAGTGGACGACGACCCCACCGCCCCCGTTGGCACTTTGGTACATATCACCGAAGACGGCAAAGTCGAACCCGTCGAGCAAAAACAAGACGTTCAAGCCGTCAAATCCGACGTTCAAAACGAAACTCGCACCGACGAATCGGACGAAATCGTCGAAGTCGAAAATTCAGATAACGAACAAAACGAAATAGCGCAAACCGTAACGACGGACGTTCAAGACGAGCCGCAAGCCGAAGAAACCGCTCAACCCGAAGAAACGGTCGCCGAAACTTCTCAACCCGAAGAAGTCGAGCAAGCGGAAGAAATCGAAGATACAACCGACGCCCAAACCGAGGAAGTCGCAGACGAATCGGCAGAAACCGTCGAAACGGAATCCGCAACCGAAGTGGTAGACGAAACGGCAGTCGAATCCGCCGAAGAAACGGCGCAAGAAACGCCTCAAGCCGAAATCGTCGAAGAAACGCAAAACGTCGAAGAAACTTCCGAAGAAAGCGCACCCGTCGAAGATAACGCCGCGGAAAACAACGCTGTCGTAGAAGAATCAGCGCAAGAAACCCAAAACATCGAAGCGGCGCAAGACGTACAACCCGAAGAAGAACAAAAACCCGTTCAAAAGGCAAGAAAACCGAGAAAGCCCGCACAAAAGAAAGAAGCCGCGCCCGTCGTTGTCAGCGACGAGGAACACAAGACTTCCCTCAACCTCAAAAACGGCAAGTCCGTCAACGAGGAATTGTTCAGAACGAGTTTCGAGATAGAACAACCCGCAAAGGCAAAAATCGTATCCACCAAGAAGAAACAAGAAAAGGCGGAAGATTTGTGGGCGGTTGCAACCGTTGCAAAACCCAAGAAGGAAACCGCACCCGTAAAGGAAGAAGCGCAAGAAGAAGCGAAATCCGTTAAAAAGACTGCAAAGAAAGCGACGGCAAAGACCGCAGAATCCGCGCCGAAAGCGGAAAATGCAGTCGAAACCGCACCCAAAGCAGAAAACGAGGACGTCAAACCCGCGCCCAAGAAAACCGCTTCCAAAAAGTCAACAAAAGTTGAGAATATAAACACGTCTACGGAGGAAAAGAAAGTGGCAAAGACAACGAAAGAAGTCGCAGCGGAAGAAAAAACCGTGAAAGCGAGCAAGGCAACAAAAGAAGCACCCGTAAAGGAAGCACCGGTAAAAGAAGAAAAGGCTCACAAAGCGGAAACCAAAACCGCAAAAGACGATGAAACCGTCATCGTCGAAGGCGAAGGCAAAACTCACGGCAAATACGTCATCAAAAAGACGGACAAAGGCAACTTCGTTTTCAAACTCTATTCCTCGAACTACAGAGTCGTGGCAATCGGCGCACAAGCCTACACCACTCTCGGCGCGGCAAAAATCGGTATTCAAAGCATAATCAACAATGCAGAGAAAGCACCCGTCGAAAATCAAACTTTGAAGAACTACGAAGTGGAAAAATTCCCCAAATGGGAAATCTATCAAGATAAGAAAGGCGAATATCGTCTTCGCTTGTTTGCAACCAACGGCAACCTTATCGCAACCACCAACGACGGTTACGCCGACATCACGGGCGCAAAGAACGGCATTGCGGCAGTCGCAAGAGCAAGCAAAGGTTGCGCAATCGTGAGAAACGACAATCTCTGGTAATAAACGAAAAATCAATTCAAAAAGGACGCAAATCGCGTCCTTTTTCTTTACCCTTCTTTACCCTTCTTTACTCTTTTTACACTTTTTCTTTACTTTTTACTTTTGCTGTTTTGCTTTACTTATTTGAGTTTTGCGAGCGCAAAAAAGCAAGTTTGTTTTTAAGCGCGACGAAACATTCGTCGGGGTTCGTCAAGTCCTTCACCGCTTCTTCCATCGGACAACTTCCCGTTCCTTGTCTGTTGACAATCATATCGACGAGTGTGCCGTATTCGGCGTAAATTCCGTGTGATTTAAGATAATCGTAAGCGGCTTTTGACATAACGTTTGCGTACACGGCAACGATTCCGCTTTTGACGAACATCGAGGCGACCGCCTTGCCGACAATCGCGTCGGCGGCGCAAAAGCCTCTCAAATCGACGTTATCGTCGATATAACCAACCATAGGCAAAATCCCGCGCTTGTCGGACAAAAGCAGAATTTCGTCCTTACAGAGCGCGAGAGTATGCCCCGCGAGATTGTTTTTGGCATTTTGTAAATCTTTTGCGTTATACATATCGAAAAACGCCTCGAAACGTAACGTTCATTATCCGCTTGCAAGTTGTCGGCGATTATCGCCCGACGGCAATTTGCAAACGAACGGATTTTACGGATAATCGATTGAGTATATCAACCGATTATCCGTTCAATAATTGTCAATCGACGGATTCGTCTTTGCTTTTGAGAATAAGCGAGCGAAGCGCGATGACGATTGCGGGCACGAGCAACGCTTGCGCGATAAGTCCTAAGAAACCGCTTTGAATTTGCGACCATACGAGCGCTGGCGTAAGCACGGTTACGTTTTGAAGCGCAACCACGCAAAGCATAAACACGCCCCTACCGCAAACTTCCGCAATCAAGACTGCGGGGAACGCCGCAAGAGCGTTCTTTGCGATGTATTTCGAAAACAAGCCCGAAACGCCGCCGAACACTGCCAACTCGACGACCATAAACGGAAGTCTTGCGAGCATAGGCATAGGCGAAGAAAACGCAGACGTAACGAGGAAACTCGCAACAGGCGAAAGCATACCGATTGCAACGCCGTACTTTGCGCCGAGAACACAACCTGCGATAAGCACCGGCAAGTACATCGGAAGCCAAGTCATACCGCCCGACGCGCCGACGATGATGTGAACGAATTGCGGAAGCGCGACCGCAAGCGCGATAAGCGCAACGCCTATTGCGGATTTGACGGTTATTTTTGCCGAAAGACTCAAATTTTTGCTGTTAAGAATATTATCAATCATAATCGCACCTCTTTATTGTTTGTCGAACGTTTGCGAAACGGTTTGAAGCAAATCTCTGATTTTGAGATGTTGCGGACAGATTTTTTCGCATTTTCCGCACTTTATGCAGTCGGAGGCTTTGCCGTGACCTTTTGTGTAAACCTCATTGTAGTACCAGTCCGAGTTCCAGTCCTTGTACGCGTTCTTTGCGTTGAGGCAAGAGAACAAATCGGGAATAAGGATATGTTTGGGGCAACCGTCCGTGCAGTATCTGCATGCGGTGCAAGGCACAAGGTGCATGGACCTGAACACGTCGCAAACCTTTTTCACAGCCTCTTGCTCGGTTTCGTCGAGGGGAACGAAGTCTTTCATAAAGGAAAGATTGTCTTTCATTTGTTCCATATTGCTCATACCCGAAAGCACCATAAACACGTTGTCGAAGCCGGCGGCGAAGCGGATTGCGTAACTTGCGGGGCTTCCGCCGTGCAAATCGTCGAGAATCTTCTTTGCGTCAGCGGGCAAATTGACGAGGTTTCCGCCCTTTACGGGTTCCATAACCACGACGGGCTTGTTGTGCTTTACGCAGACCTCGTAGCATTTGCGGCTTTGAACGGCAACGTCGTCGAAATCAACGTAATTGAGTTGAATTTGCACGAATTCGACGTCGGGATACTCGTTGAGAATCTCGTCGAGAACGTCCGCTTTGTCGTGGAAAGACAAACCGACGTGCTTAATTTTGCCCTCTTTTTTGAGTTCAAACGCGGTTTCGTACGCTCTGCAACGCTTGAATTTTTCAAAAATCTCTTTCGATTGCGCGTGCATAAGATAGAAATCGAAATACTCGACGCCGAGTATTTTGAGTTGGCTCTCGAAGAACGGGCGAATGTCCTCTTGCTTTGAAAAGAACGACGTCGTAAGTTTGTCGGCGAGCAGATATTCGCTTCTGTCGTGACGTTTTACGAGGCAATTTGCAAGCGCGATTTCGCTTTTTCCGCTGAGATAGCCGTGCGCGGTGTCGAAATAGTTGAAACCGTTGTCGATGAAATAGTCAACCATTTGCGAAGTTTGCGCTTCGTCAACTTCTTCGCCTATCATAGGCAAGCGCATACAACCGAATCCGAAATTCTTTTTGACGTTATCGAAAAATTTCATATTCACCTCTCTACGTTTTATTGTCACGAGGATTTGCAAATATAGCGGATTTGAAAAAATCGATTGCAATTTGCAAAAGCCGTGCTACAATGTACTTACATACTAAAACTTAAAGTCAACTTTAAGTCAAGCAGAATTTTTAATCTTTTGCAAAAAGTATAACCAAACGAAAGGAAAAACGACCATGCCCTACACAATCGGCGAAATGGCAAAACAACTCGACCTTGCGCCCTCGACGCTCAGATACTACGACAAAGAAGGACTTTTGCCCTTCGTAAAGCGCACGGACGGCGGCATACGCTCGTTCAAAGAGGACGACGTTGCGTGGCTCAAAACCATAGAGTGCCTCAAAAAAACGGGTATGTCCATAAAGGACATAAAGCAATTCATCGACTGGTGTATCGAGGGCGATTCCACCATCGACAAACGCCTCGAACTCATCAAAAAGCAAAAAGACGAGGTAA
The DNA here is from genome assembly GCA_934254715.1 of uncultured Clostridia bacterium. Taxonomy (GTDB): domain Bacteria; phylum Bacillota; class Clostridia; order Christensenellales; family CAG-917; genus CAG-475. The sequence continues at coordinate 5,634 of CAKQLT010000045.1, forward strand.
ATTCTCAAATCGAGAAACTCAAAGGCACTTTGGATATGCTCGACTACAAGCAATGGTATTACGAAACGGCAAAGGCGGCGGGAACGTGCGCCGTGCATACGAGTATGAAACAATCGGAAGTCCCCGAAAAGTTCTTGAAATACCGCAAGAAATCCGACTGATTTTCGGCAAAACCCCGCAAATAAATCAACATCAAAAACAGTAAAAGCATAGCAAAAAACACAACAAAAACTATATAAAAATACAATAAAAACCATATAAAAAACGCCTCGTTCGAGGCGTTTTTAATTTAATATTTTTGCATTGTCGCTTTTTCTAACGCTTTTGAAAAAGCAACGCTTCTACGTCAAATTTCGGTGTTATTATCTGAAAAGAACGAAAGGTTTTCTTGCTCGACTTGCTCGGAATTTATATCCTTTACGGCAAGAGTTTTTAGCGCGCCGCTCACCGCTCTCACCGCCGCAAGAACCAAAAGCATACACGCGCCGATTATGAGCGTCGTGTCCGTTCCGCATTGCGTGAAATCGTAAATCGCGCCGACGAAGAATATGCCTGCCGCGGCATAGTTGAATCCTTGCGCGACTTTGAGTTGATTTACGGATTTTTTGAGGCTGTCTACACTCTTGTTCACCGATTTGAGCGAAACGACCGTGCCGACGAGAGAGAAAATCAACGCGCACAAGCATATAATGCCGAGTATGATTGCAAGCACGCCGATAAGTCCCGTTGCAATCGCGCCTGCGCCTGCTTCCATTGCCCCTTCGACCGTTCCGTCGCTCTCGGACGGGTCGGTGTTCATAAGCACGATTCCCATAACGATAAACAATATCGAAATCGCCGCATACAAAAACGTTGCGAGTGCGTCCAGCACGCCCGACGCTATAATCTTCGGTCTTGACTTTGAATATTTCATATTCACCTCTCGACTTTCAAAAGTCTTTACAAATATTATACCACCTTGTTTGTGTATTGTAAATATATGAAAAATTTACGTCATTTTCGCACGCCGTGCAAAACTTTATTGCTCACATCAAACAAAGTTTATTTCGGCATTAAATTGATGTGGTTTATGGTATAAAACAAAGCAAAACCGCACCTTTTCGGGTGCGGTTTCGTAGAACGAATCGTTCGTTTTTAGTTTGTGCTTTGCGTTTACGCGTTTGTTTCGCCACTCGATTCACCGCTCGACTCGCCGCCTTCGGTTTCACCGCCCTCGGTTTCTTCGTTCGGAACGAAGAATTCAAAGGATTCGATTTCCGTTCCGTCTGCACAGATAACGTATTGTCTTTGCAACTCGGTGCTTATCGTGCCGTCGGCGTCATATGCAAAGTAGAATATTCTGCCGCCTGCAAAGCAGTACATCATAGTTTCGTCCGCATTGTAGTAGAACGTAGTCACGACGTATGTTTGCATATTTTCGCTGTCGAAGTTTTCGGCGACGTAAAGCGTAAGCGTGTTATTGTCCGCGTCGAAAGTTGCGGTGTCATTGCGATAGTTGTTAAATCCGTAAGATTTGAACACCAAAACGCCCTCAACACCTTTTATGACGTTCGACTCGTGGACTTCGGACATTATAAACTCGTCCATCCAGTGATACTTTTCATCGTGATTAAAGATGAACTTAAACTCGCCCGAAGCGGATTTTTCAATCATAATCGGTGCGATAGCCGAAATATCTTCGCCCGTCGAAATCAAGTAGCCTTTGTAGTTTACGCTATTGTCGGCTGCGTTTTCAACGGTTTGAGTGATAAACAGTTTCGCATCGAAAAATTCGAGTCGCAAGTTGAAAATCATACTCACGGTGTTTGCGTCCACAACTTTCACGATTGTGCGCACGCCGTCTCTCGTCGGGTTTTCAACACCGAAATACGTCTTGCCGACCATATCGAAGGCAGCGAAATCGACGTCCGACGCAACGACCTTTTCATAAGTGCTGTCGTTTGTGACAACGTCGTACGTCGGGTAGTATTCGGTATGCATTCTCGACTTCAACGCATTGAAACTTCTTACGGTGAGCGTGCCGTTATCGTAGATAAGTTCGCCCACGGGCTCGAAATCGGTTGCGGCGTCAATCTTCAAAGCGGTGTTTTCCGTCCAAGTGCGGTTATGTCCGTACAAATATCTTCCGGTTGCCTCATCGTACATAACGTCGTAATCGAAGAATATGAACGAAGTCGGGAAAATATCGCCCGTAACGCAATAACTGAGTTGTTGGAACTTATATTTGCCGTCGCTCGTCTTGTATACTCTTTGGAAATTGTGCAAATCTCTGAGAGAAACGCCCTCTGTTCCGATCGGGTATGCGAGTTTCATCTCGAAGTTTCCGAGCATACCGTCGGGCAACTCTGTCGGCTCGACGATACTGACGTACTTCAATTCCGTATCTTCGTAACTGTTGATAATCGTTTGATATATGCTATTGTTAGATTCGGTTTTATCGACAAGCACTCTTTCTTGAAGATTGAATATTGCTACTTTTTCAGTGTACGGACCGAGGCTCTCTTTGTCGAAGCAGATTTGAATGGCCTCTGTCGCGAATTGATAAACGAAGCAATAGTACATTCCGTCGTCGTAATAATAACATCTGTTTTTGACGTTGTTTTGACTTATGAGCGGCGTAGAATTTCCGTTTGAACTGCCGACAAATCTGATAGTGTCGTTATACTCGGTCACGTAGCCGCCTGCGTTTCTGACGTAGGTCACGTCGTTATATGCGCGGAAAGTGAACGCAAAGTAATCTATGTGTTGATGTCCGTTGTAGAAGTTCGGCGTTAAGCCTTCGTATTGATCGTTGAAGAAGCGCGTGTAATACGTTCCCCTCTTTATAAACGCATTGCCGAGCCAATCGGGCGTTTCTTGAAGTTTGACGATATTCGTGCCGACAAGTTGTCTTACCGCGTGCAAATACAAGTTCGTATTCGTTTTGCTAAATCTTACGGTCGGATAGAAATCTTTAAGATAGAGTTTCGCACCTCTCTCGTTTTCGATGTAGTAAACGTTGCTGAGTTTTTGCGCGTTAGACAACAGTTCTGCTCTGCTCGTTTCGGTTCTGACCGCGCTATCGTCGATGATTTCGATGATTCTGCGTTCTTTATCGTAATAAGAGCCTTGATATTCGACGGGAACTGCCGTTGCCTTCTTCACTTCGTAATAATGCACGTTGCCATACATAATCGAGCCGTCGTCGAGGAATTTGAACGGCGAAATGTCGTTCGAATAGCCGCTGTACTGAATGATTCTGTACACGTCGCCGATAAGTTCGAGCGCACTTTCGTTTATATAATAACGCTCGTTGAAATAGTCGTGATCTTCGATCATTTGGTATCTACCGTTAACGAGGGGATGGACTTTGTTCGTATCGTTGAGAACGAACACGTAAGTTTCGCCGTTAACGCGCTCGAAATACAGCGTGTCTTGCGCATAAGTTTTATCATCTTCATATTTAAACGTGTAGAAGCGTTTTCCGATATACTCGTCGGGAATGGTTGCGGTTTTCGGCTTGTAGTATTCGTAGCCGTCAATGACGATAGTCGCTTCACCGTCCTCGTTCGTTGCTATATATGCGGGATACGTGCCCTCGTTATTCTCTATGGCAGTCAATTTGCCGCTTCCGTCCTTATAGAGCGTCGCCGAAAGATTGTTGTAATACGCTTTATCGCCGTAAATCGAAAATACGTACGTGTTCACGCGATCGCCCAAAAGCATAAGTTGATAACTAATATTCTTTTCGAGATCGCCCAAAACTTCGTCGATAGTGGCTTCTATCAAATCGGACGTCGAATAAAGCGCTTCACTGACAAATTGAAACTTATCGCTTTCAATCGTTGCAATGCGCTTGAAAGTCCGACCGTTCACAGCGTAATAACTATTGTCGATGAGCATAATTTGATAATCGGTGTTCTCATACGTCAATTTGCCCTCTTTGGTAAGCACGATCGAATCGCCGTTATTGCGATACGTTCCGTTGAAGTCGAAAGAGGCGTTCTCAGCAATGCAATATCTTTCAATCGAATCGCCCGAAGATGAATCGACAACCATTCTGATTTCTTCGGTTTTGTAGTTGTTTTCTTCGTTTGCTTCAAATGAAATTCTATAATACTTTCCGTCGATTTGGAACAATCTATACGCATCGCTTCCGTACGTCTGACTTGTGCCAAACACCTTGAAATCGGTTTGCGTACGATTCGCGCCGAATTTTGTCAAGAATTGACCGTATTTGTCAACGGTTATCATTGACGTGAGGTTGGTCGAAACGAAATCCGCACTTACGAAATTTCCGCTCGTGGTCACATAAAACCAATCGTACAAATTTTTCTCACAAATTTCATCAAAGTACAACGAATCGCTAAACCTGACGTATGTTTCTTCGATTTGTACTTGTTTAAGCGTCGTAAGATCGTTTTCGTCCGTCGGCGAGAAATAACGATAATCTTTTCCCATCACCCACAACGATTTTTGTCTTGTGATTCCCGTTCCGAGATCCAAATTGAAATACACTTTTCCGTCTTCCTTGGCGTAAGTGAGGAAAACGACGTCGCCCTCGCGAAGAAGCAATCTGTAATCGTCTCTACCGGTGTAATCTTCGTACGGAAACTCTGTCGCTTGCTTTATAATGCTGTATGACTTCTTGTTGAATCTAAATCCTTCTTGAAGATCGAGGTCGATATATTTTCCGTTGTCATAATAGAACGTCCCGTTGAAATGCTCGATGGTATCGGCAAACTTATAGAATTTAAAAGATACGCCGTCTGCAATTAGCGCCGTTGGGGTCAATTCGGCAAAATAATACTCGTTTTGTTCGTTGAAATTACAATAAATGCCGTATATATCCTCTCTTTCGCCCCTGTCGCTGAAGTCGTTTCCTTCGACGAGTTTATCGTAAGTTTCGTACCTAAGATCGAACGCCGCTTGTGCGCCCTGTACTTTCGTTACGATTTCAGTATGATCATCGAATTTTGCCAAAATCATTGTGTTTTCGTCCTCTTGCTTGACGAAAATTTCCACTTCTTCGGTATAACTATATGCGTCGCGGTCTACGCTGAAGTGAATCACAACCTTGTTATCCTCGCCGACAACCACGTAATGCGCTGCGTCATACGTCATATACGTTCCGACGTATTCCGAAAGGTCTGTCACTTGCGTGCAATCGCTCATTGCGCCGATAGTTATGGATTCGCTGTAATCGCTATCGGTATATTCCCCGTTATCGTCACGCGCCTTAACTCTAACGACCGTGCCGAAATTGTACGGACCTATTCTTCTGCCCTCGATCACGCTCTCGCCGCCGTCTATTTCACAAACGTACGAAGTGGCGTTATCAACGGATTCCCAATAGACTTGTCTGCCGTCCGTATAGTCGATTTTAATCACCGGCGTATCGAGTTTTTCTTTTGCGGCCTCGTTGTATTTTACGGTATTGCTAAACGCGCTGTCTTTGTACTTGTTCGGATCGCCCGAAATCGCTTTTACTCGCAAAGACTCGCCTAATTGCAATTTGTACGAAGTTTCCTCTGTCGCGCCGTAATATTCACCGTTGACTTCGAGTTCGTAGCCGTCTGCGTTATCGATCGGCTTCCAATACGCAACCGCGCCGTCAAGCATCAAATACGGCGTATCGAGAGGTTTAACCTCAGAGCCGCCTTGTTCTTGACCGCCCTGTCCGCCACCTTGTTCGCCGCCTTGACTTCCTTGTTCGCCTTGATTCGGCGTCGAGCCCGTGCCTGCATTTTCGCCGCACGCAACCAGCACGCACAGAAGTGCGATAACGGTGATTATCAACAATACTTTTCTAAAACTTTTCATTTTCCGCCTCGATTGACGATTATATTTATATAAATATAACACACTTTGTACAAATTTGTAAATATATTATGCAATACAAACTAAAAAAGCCCCTTTAGAGGGGGCAGTTTTCGACAATTTGAATAAGTATTTTACTGAACGAAAAAATAGTGAACGTTTTAGTCGTCAGAAATTCAGCAATTCAACGTTTTTATATAATCGTACCATTCGGCAACAACCTCTCGATAAGGCTTTCCGTCGATAACGATTTCGGGATTCATATTCAATTCCCACACGTAATTTGCACCGTAAACGCGAGCAATATAGTATGCAAGGCTGTCCGTTTGCACTCTATTGATAAACGGCGTACCGTTGCTCGTATAAATTGACGAAAAACAATTTGCAAACAACCAAAAATCGAAGTTATCTATCGAAGGTTTGTTTTCGCTGTATTTTTCATATAGGCGCATCGTTGCCGAATAAGTGTCTTTTTCTTTTACGTCTTGATTATACGGAAAATTCGGCGCTTGATTCGTAAACAAATAATACCACATTGCCCTTGCATATTTCGACGTGTTGGCGTGCATTTCGGGAATTACCTCTCTTGCGATACCGCTTTTGCCTAGATAGAACAAAATATGATGTATGTATTCGTGCGAAAACGAACCGACGGAATACAAATCTATATAATCGCCGTGCGCATAACCCGTAGTGCCGTTAGATTTCAATCCGTCTTCCAAATACACTTTTATGTCGTACATATCCGAAACGTTGAAAACGGCGTTGCTTTCGGCGGTCGTTTTCTCATTGTCTTTAAGCCAATCGCGCAATTTGTCATACGATGTCGAAAACACGTCGTCGGGCAAAATAATGTCCCTATATTCCTTGTTGATGAAATATGTAAAACAGCCTTGTTTAATCTTGTATTCATACCTTGTCGAATAGGATTCAACGGTATATTCGGGCAAGTCGACGCCATACTTCAACGATAAAACCGCACTTAAATCTTCTTTATTCATTGACAGAATATCCGAGTACGTTTTCCCGTCCGACAACAGCCCCTCTACCACGTTTTTTGCAAATCCGAAAGCGATTTTGCGGTCGTTTTCCGCAAGATTGTCCGTTTCGTATAGCGGAAATTGCAAATCGGTATAAAACGCGTCTTTTACTATATTTTCCGCATCGAAATCGTCGCCAAGCGTAGACTTGCACAGTAAAACCGAAATTCCCGCATAAACGCCGAACGGCAAATCACTCTCTCGATTTTGAGCAAACAAGTGCCAAGCAATATTTTCTTCCAACGAAATTTTTATCGGCAAAGAAACGCACAATCCCAAAACGTCGTCTTTCCAACAATTCGGCACAAAATTATTACTGATAACAATCGAAAAATCGTCTTTAAGCAAATCGTTATTTTTCAGCAACGAATACGATTCAATCGAATTTTCAATCGTATAATCTATCGTTTCAGCATCGGCTATATCGTTACCGAAATAAATTTTCGCACCGTCATTGTCGAATTTTTTGACAAGCGAAACAATATCCGACGTATTTTTGTCTTTAATCCGTATATCGCAATTTTCAGTTGTATATTTCGGCGTATACGTTTTTGAACAACACACCAAAATCGTTGCCGATAAAACGATAATAATCGTCAGCAACGCAAATTTGATTATATTAAATC
>CAKQLT010000046.1:0-13083 GCA_934254715.1 uncultured Clostridia bacterium
CGTCCAGACTGTGGACGACCTTATCTATGTCGAGTTGTTTGTCGTTTTGAAACTTGGGGTGAATATAGAAGCAGTCAAAAAGTCCCTTGCGGATGCGGTCAAGTTCTCGCTTGAAACGTTTACGGGTATGCGCGTAAAACGCGTTCACGTCAACGTAGTGGGCATTCGCGTGTGATAGGTATATACGAAAATGATAAGAATTGACGGATTAAAATTCAAAGAAATGCTGCAAGGCGGCGCAAAGGCTCTCGAAATGAACAGGGCTATCGTTGACGAACTCAACGTATTTCCCGTTCCCGACGGCGATACCGGCACGAATATGTCGCTCACGCTCGCGTCGGCAGTGAGAGAAGCAAACGCTTGCGGTTCTTTGCTCATAGACGAAATCGCGCTCGCGTTCTCAAAAGGCGCGCTCAAAGGCGCAAGAGGCAATTCCGGCGTTATATCGTCTCAAATTTTCAGAGGATTCGCCGTGGCTCTCGAAGGCAAAGCCGACCTCTCGCCCAAAACGTTCGCAGAGTGCTTGAAAAAGGGTACGGAAATTGCGTACAGCGCGGTTACGAAGCCCAAAGAAGGCACGATTCTGACCGTCGTCAGAGCAATGGCGGAAGAAGCGCAAAGCGCATCGAAAGGCAAAAAAATCGAATTTGAATCCTTCCTTAAACGCGTTATAGACGCCGGCGAGGAAATTCTGCAAAGAACCCCCGATATGCTTCCCGTGCTCAAAAAAGCGGGCGTCGTGGACGCAGGCGGCAGAGGTCTCGTTACTGTGTTCGACGGTATGTATCGCACGCTTATCGGCGAAGAACTCGTGCTTATCAGCGGCGGTAAAGTCGCAACCGAAGAAAGCGCGCCGCTCGCCGCACCCAGCGAGGAATTCGACCCGCTCGAAAACGACTACGAACATATTACGTTCCAATATTGCACGGAATATTTTATCACACACCTCAAAAACGAAGTTACGACGGCTGCAATCAACAAATACAGAGATTATCTTATGACAATCGGCGATTGCGTGCTCGTCATCGGCGATACAGACCTCGTGAAAACTCACGTTCATACCAACCATCCCGACAGAGCGTTGAAAGCGGCTTTGGGACTTGGTGAACTTGACGGCGTGAAAATCGAGAATATGCTCGAACAAAACCGCAAAATCCACGCAAACGACAAGCCCGACGAGGAAGAAGAACTCAAAGAATACGCTATGATTTCCATTTGCTCGGGCGAAGGTATGGCAAACATATTCAAAGATTTGATGGTTGACATCGTGGTTGAGGGCGGTCAGACTATGAATCCGAGCGTCGACGACATTCTCAAAGCGGTCAACGACGCAAAAGCGAAAAACGTTTTCGTGCTTCCCAACAACTCGAATATCATTCTTGCCGCAAATCAAGCAAAAGAACTCGCAAAAGCCGAAGTGTACGTCATTCCGACGACGAATATGCCCGAAGGTATTTCCGCTTCGCTTGCGTTCGATTCCGATTCGACGCCCGAAGACAATTACGAAAATATGTGCGTCGCAATGCAAGACGTGACTTGCGCCGAAATTACGCACGCCGTTCGTTCCACTCGTATGAACAGATTTTCCGTTAAAGAGGGCGATATAATCGGCATTTGCGAAAAGAAAATCGTCGCAAAGAGCCAAAGCATTGAAGAAACCACTCTCGATACGATAAGAAAAATCGCAAAAGACAAAGATATGCTCACGCTTTATTACGGCAAAGACGTATCCGACGACGAGGCAAACGCTCTCGTTCAAAAGGTTTCGGAAGAATTTGACTGGCTCGAAACCGCTTGCTATGCGGGCGGACAACCGCATTATTACTACATAATTTCCGCAGAATAAAATGCTTACGTTGCGCGATGTAAAAGGCGTCGGTGACGCAACGATAAAAAAACTTAACGACCTTGACATACATTCCGTATTCGAGGTCTTTTCTTTTTTGCCGCGCAAGTACATCGACCTTAAAAGTCCTATAAAAGTTATCGACGCGCAAGCGGGGCAACTCGTGTTGCTCGAAGGCAGAGTAGAGAGCGTATCGAGCGTGACTCGCTCGAAAACGAAGTCCTTTTTCGTCATATTCAGCGACAACCTTGCAAACAACAAAATCTATTTCAAAGCGATGTTTTACAATATGCCGTTCTTGCACGACGGATTTTCCGTCGGGCAGTCGTACAGAATGCTCACGAGGCTTTCAAGCGACCAAGGCTCTCTCACCGTCGTAAATCCCTCGCTTGAAAAAATCGAAAAGATTTCAAAACTCGACGGCATATACACGCTTTATCCGCTCGGCTCGACGATGGGGCAGAACGCTTTTAAGAATATCGTTTACTCTGCGCTCGACAGCGTGAAAGGCGCAACATACGAGGGCAATCTTGCCAAAATCAACAAGGACTTTGCATTATGTTTCGAGGCGGCGCATAGACCTACGAGCATAAATATCGCCGAAAGGGCGATAGATTCGCTTGCTTCGCTCGACCTTGCAATCGTGCTGTCAATATACCGAAAATTGCGCAATAACGCTCAAAAAACGAGAAAAGTATTTTATAATTTCGACAATTTTAGAATAGTTGACTATACAAACGCGCTTTCTTTCGTCCCTACGGACTCGCAAGCGCAAGCGTTTGAAGATATTATGTCGGATATGCGCTCAAGCGAATATATGTCGAGAATAATAAGCGGCGACGTAGGAAGCGGAAAAACCGCAGTTGCGTTCTTTGCGATGTGCGCGGCGGCAAAAGGCGGAAAGCAAGCCGCGCTTATGGCGCCCACCGAAATACTTGCGACTCAACACGCAAAGAAGTTTGCGCAAGTGGCAAAGGCAACGGGCATAAGATTTGCGTTGCTTACGAGTTCTTGCACGCAAAGCGAGAGAAAGAACGTGCTTGCGGGACTTAAAAACGGATATTATCAATGCGTTATCGGCACAAATTCGCTTGTGTCTGACGACGTGGAATACAAAAATCTCGCGTTGGCGGTTATAGACGAGCAACACAGATTCGGTGTAAACGACAGAGCAAAGTTGGAAAGAAAGGGTGCGTGCGACGTTTTGAGCCTCACCGCAACGCCTATTCCGCGCTCTATGGCACTTACTTTTTACGAAGATATTGCCATTTCTCGCATAGAAAAGCGAGCGGAAGCGCAAACGAACGTCATAACTTCCGTATACAAAGACTTGCAATCGTCGGTAGAGTTTATCGTGCGCAAACTCAAAGAGGGCAAACAAGCGTTTATCGTTTGTCCGTCCATATTCGACGCAGAGGGCAACAACCTTATGTCGATTGAGAGTTTTATGCGCGATTTCGGCAATCTATTCGATGATTTTGCCGTTTCCGTTATTCACGGAAAACTCAAAAACGAAGAAAAAGAACGCGCTATGACCGAGTTTTCGCAAGGCACTACGCGGCTTTTGGTGGCAACGAGCGTTATCGAAGTGGGAATCGACACCAAGGCAACGGAAATTCTCATTTTGAATGCGGACAGATTCGGACTTTCGTCGTTGCACCAACTTCGAGGCAGAGTGGGCAGAGACGGAAGCGAAGCGCATTGCATATTACATTCTTCAAACAAAGGTGAAAAGGCAATCGAGAGGCTTCAAACGCTTGAAAAGTCCAACGACGGACAATATCTTGCAGAAGTTGACTTCGAAATGCGCGGCGCAGGCGACTTTTTGGGTGTAAAACAGAGCGGTCGCTCGCTTACGCCTATGTTTTCTCTCGAAGTAAACGCGCAAATTTTGTCGAACGCAAAGGAATACGCCGACAAATACCTTTCAAATCTTTCGTTAAACGAACTTTTGGCACTTACGAGGACGTCGAAATCCAAAATCGACGCGTTTTTGGACACCATAAATTCGGTCACGCTCAACAGTTAAGTTGACATATTTCATATTTTCGGTATAATATAATTAAATGGTGGTGCAGTATTCTAGTCAGATTCCACCGACTCGGAGGCGGGGGTAAAATATCGCCGAAGGGCATATCGATGAAGTTTCTGGTGATGGCTTCTTTTGCCCAAATCGGGGCTGTTGCTGGGAGTTAAGGACTTTGGGCGGCTTGTAACGGCATACAAACCCCGACCCAATTTCCGTGGAGACCCGACTCGGTAGTCGTGCTAAAAATCGCCTACTGACCGGGGTTAAACCTGATATGCGGTGCAACTGCGCTGTGTACAGTGTAGCCTGCTTTGAGTGATTTGGAGGGATCAAGGAACCACGCTCGTCGGCGTTGCGCAACAACGACGGGCGATCGCCTTGTGAAATCCTCTTTGCAAAAAAAGATAAGGGCGGGCGGAATCTGTCAAGGAAATCTTCTAGACTGTTCTTGCGAGACGACTCGGGGATTATAGTGTGCTCTAAGTGGCGATTCGGTTTCTCGTTGAGATGACTCATATAATAGGAAACTTCTCGGACGGCGACGACGAGTTTTGAGTCAGGGAAAACCTACCGAACCTATGGCGCAAGGTTTACCCGAGGCGTTGCCACCATTACGCAGAATTTTTTTTGAGGTGCATATGCAGACTCATAACGATAATAAATCTCAAAGCGACACACCGTCGGGCAACGTTTCCGACGGCGTTCCTAATTTATCTAATAATCAAAATATCCAGTTAGATACTCAAAATCAAGGCGTTGACTTTAGCGGCAACGTCGTTTCGGATTCCGATTCAAGCAAGAACATCGACAAAATTGTCTGTGCGGCGGCAAGTCAGAAACGCGACTTGACGAGCAATAAGCACGGTGACAAATCGGACAAAAAAGACGCGGCAAAGGACGATAAAAAGAAGAAAACGCCCAAGAAAAAGCGCAATCTTTGGTGGATAAAAGCGACGATAATTTCCCTCGTTTTGTCCGCGTTTTTCTCGTATTTGAGCGAAATCGTGTCTAATGCCGAACAACTCGTGGTCGTCATAATTTTGCTTGCGTTCCTCATTTTGTCGGGTATTTTGTTCGACGCAATCGGCGTTGCGGTGACCTCTTGCGACACGACGCCTATAATTTCTATGGCTTCGAGGAAGGTATACGGCGCAAAAACCGCGCTTTGGCTCACCAAAAACAGCGATACCGTGTCCAGCGTTTGCAACGATATAGTGGGCGATATATTCAGCATTATTTCGGGTGCTTGCTCGGCGGCGTTGGTCGTTAAAATCACCGTTTCTTTGAGCGAAACGTGGCAAATCGTGCTTTCTATCGTCGTTTCCGCAATAGTTTCGGCAATGACAATCGGCGGCAAGGCGTTTATGAAAAAAATCGCAATCGACAATTCGCGAGATTTCGTTATGTTTGTCGCGCGCGTTCTCGCCGTCTTCAATAAGGACGAAAGAAAGATAAGAAAGAAAGCCAAAATCGCAAAACAACAAGAGAAAAAACACGCAAACGAGCAATCGGACAAATCGGATAAGGATTGAATTTTATGAGAATCGACAAGTATATTCAAGAAAAATTCAATCTTAAATCGCGCACTTACGCCGAGAATCTGATAAAAACGGGCAGAGTGACTCTGAACGGAAAAATCGTTTCAAAATCCTCGACAGACGTTTCGGATAGCGACGACGTGCAAATCGTAAACGACGAAAATTACGCTTCGCAAGGGGCGTATAAACTCGAAAAAGCGTTTTGCGACTTCAACCTTAACGTTGAGGGAAAATACTGCGCGGATATTGGTTGCTCGAACGGCGGATTTACCGATTGTCTGCTTCGTCACGGCGCAAAGCGCGTGCTTGCCGTTGACGTTGCCGACTGCGCGCTCGAAAAGAGACTTCTCGAATCGTGTAAGGTCGAGTTTTTGAAAGCGAACGCAAGAGAGTTGCCGCACAACCTCGAAAAAGTCGATTTTCTTTGCAGCGACGTGAGTTTTATATCTTTGACCTACGTTTTGAAATCTATGTTCGATTTGCTCAAAACGGACGGCGAGGCGGTCGTGCTTATCAAGCCGCAGTTTGAACTCGACAAATCCGCACTCAACAAAAGCGGTATCGTAACAGACGAAAAACTGCGAAAAAGAGCGGTGGAAAACGTCACCGAATACGCCCGAAACGTCGGCTTCAAAATACTGGATTTGTCCACTTCGCCCATACGCTACGAGAACAAAAATATCGAATATTTGCTCTATATGAAAAAATAATGACGTCCGTTTGAGACGTCATTTTTTTGTGTCGTTATTCGATTTGTAGTTATTTTCGGTTATTTGATTGCGTTTTACTTTTTGTCGCTCGATTCTTTCGTTTCGGTTGCGATGTCGGATTTGTTTTCGGCTGTCGTTTCGGTTGTATCTTGCTTATTTTCGGTCGATTCCGCTTTGTTTTTCGATTTGTCTGATTTGGATTTTTTGCCTTTCTTGTCCGTATTTTCGGTTTCGGGCGTATCCTTTGCCTTGCGTTTGAGTTCGTAGGGATTTATATTCTTCGGAACGCGGTTTCTTGCGCCGATAACGAGTCCCAAAATCAGCAACGCGAAAATAGTGCCGGACAGTCCGGCGACGAGTTTCGTTGCAAATTCGGATATGGATAAAACCAAACTAAACATACCTCAATTATACAAAAGCGAGCAAATATGTCAATCGATAGAGGCAAAGTTGCAAATCGTCGCAAAAATCCGCTTTGCATAAACTCGCCGAAAATATGCAATTATTCAATAAAACTTCGTTTTATACTTGAATAAAAACTTTCGATGTTGTATAATGCCTCTTGATTATGAAAACGAAAATCGCAATTTTCACGAAAGCCGAATATTCAAAGGAAATGAACGACATCGTCGCTTCGCTTAAAGCCGACGACAGATTTGACGTGTTCGAGATAGAGGACGGAAAAAACATTCCGTCCGATTGCAACAATCTGGTTGTTTTCGGCGGTGACGGAACGGTTCTCGAAGCGGTAAAGGACGTGAGAGAAGACGTGGTCGTAACGGGCGTAAACATCGGAAATCTCGGATTTTTGACGCAGTTTGAAAAGGATTCTTCGGCAAGCGAAATTGCAAACGGAATCTTAGAAGGCAAAATCGAGAAAAGAGCGACGCTGGACGTGCGCTTCGACGATTTTTGCGGCAAGGCACTCAACGAAATCGTGCTTAAAAGCGCGACTTCGCGCCCGATTTATATCGGCGTTTACGTTGACGGAAAGTTCGTCGATTCCTATCACAGCGACGGCGCAATCGTGTCTTCGCCGACGGGTTCTACTGCGTATTCGCTGTCGGCGGGCGGTCCGGTGCTCGCACCCGACGTTGACGCGCTCGTGATTATCCCCGTATGCGCGCACTCTTTGCATTCTCGTCCGCTCGTCGTGAACGCGCAATCCAAAATCGAATTGCGACTTGCGAAAGGAGAAAAAGCACTCGTATGCGCCGACGGCGAGAACGTTGCGAATATCGAGGGCGAAAAGAGCGTTTTCGTTGAAAAATCCGCTCGAAACGTAAAGTTTTTGGCAACCAAAGATAACAATTTCTTCAAGAAATTGCTTCAAAAAATGAACAGATGGGGTTTAGTCGATCCCAGAGGATAAGGTGAATTATTATGGCGAGAGCAAACAGACAACTCAAAATTTTGGACATCATTTCAAAGCACGACGTAGACACGCAAGAAGAACTTGTGGATTACCTTCGCAGCGAAGGTTTTTCGGTGACTCAAGCCACCGTGTCGCGCGACATCAAGGAAATGGGCATTATCAAAACTCTTTCGAGCGACGGCAGACATTATAAATACACCGCGCAACAAACGAAAGAGGCAAGTGCCGCAGACAAATTTTTGAGTATGTTCAAAAACACTGTCGTTTCCATAAAGAGCACGGGCAATCTCGTCGTTCTCAAAACGGAAACGGGCAGCGCAGGTCCAGCCGCGGAACTTATCGATAAACTGTCGTATGACGAAGTTCTCGGCGTTATCGCGGGCGACAACACGATTTTCGTGGCGGTGGATTCTCTCGAACACGTCGATATGATACGCAGACGTCTCGAAGATTTGCTCGAAGCGAACAGACTTTATTAATCACGAACGTATTGCTTTTTGACATTCGTTGAAGGCGGTGAATTATGCTTTGCCAACTCTCAATCGAAAATATCGCGCTCATCGATAAACTCGAACTCGAACTCAAAAACGGGTTGAATATTCTGAGCGGCGAAACGGGTGCGGGTAAGTCGATTATCATCGACTCGCTCAATTTCGTGTTGGGCGAGCGCGCGGATAAATCCCTCATTCGCTTCGGTACGGACAAGGCGAGCGTAGAGGCGGTGTTCGAGGATTATCTCACGCCGTCCGTAAAGGATTGCCTCGACGATTTGGGAATCGAGGCCGAAGACGTGCTTATTTTGCGCAGAAAAATGAGTGCGGACGGCAAAAATGAGTGCAGAATAAACGGCAGAATTTCCACTTTGTCCGCACTCAAAAGCCTTACCGAACTTCTCGTCGATATTCACGGTCAGCACGAACATCAATCGCTGCTTAAAAGCACGAATCATATCAAACTTCTCGACAAACTCGGCGAAAAGAAAATCGCAACGGTAAAGGGCGAAGTCGAAAAGGATTTTGACGATTACACGTCGCTTAAAAAAGAGTTTTCGAGATTCGGAAACGCCGACGAAAGAGAGAGAAAACTCGATATTTTATCCTTCCAGATTGACGAAATCGAAAAGGCGGACGTAAAAGAGGGCGAGGAAGACGAACTTCTTTCCGCTCGCAAGCGTATTCGCAATATGGAAAAAATCATATCCGCGCTCGAAGGTGCGAAAAACCTTTTGGACGGATACGACTCTCAAAGCGTGAGTGCGTCCATAAAGAACGCAAACTCGCTTTTGAACACCATTTCTTCATACGACGAAAACATCGTGCCTATCGTGGATAGGTTGGATTCTTGCAAGGTTGAAATTACGGATATATCCGAAACTCTTTCGGATATGCTTCAAAAACTCGACTTCGATTCGCGCTCGGCAGAGCAGATAGAGGAAAGACTCGAAGTAGTACGCACGATTTTGCGCAAATACGGCGGAAGTTACGAATCCTTGCAAAAATTCTACGAAGAAGCGACCAAAGAAGCGCAAATGCTCTCAAATGCGACCGAAAGAGTGGAACGACTCGAAAAAGAAATTAAAATTGCCGCCGAAAAGTTGCTTGCAAGCGCGAAAAAACTCTCGCAAGAAAGACGTAAAATCGCAGATAAGTTTGAAAAAGACATCACGAAAGAACTTTGCGATTTGGGTATGGGCGGTTCGACGTTCAAAGTCGAAATCGAAACGACGGACGACGTTGACAAAATATCCGCAAACGGCGCGGACAGCGTGGAATTTATGATTTCGCCAAACGTCGGCGAGCCTCTCAAACCGCTTGCGAAGATAATTTCGGGCGGTGAAATGTCGAGGTTTATGCTTGCGTTCAAAAACATTCTCGCGGGCGTTGACGACATCGGCACTATGGTTTTCGACGAGATAGATACCGGAATTTCGGGCAATATCTCTCAAGTCGTGTCCGAAAAGATGTGCAATATTTCGCGTGCAAGACAGGTCATTGCCGTGACGCATATGCCGTCGCTCGCTTCTATGGCGGACAATCACTATCTCATATCGAAGTCCACCGAAAACGGCAAGACGTTGACTCACGTCGATTTGCTCGAAGACGATACGGACGAGGTGGCAAGGCTTATCGGCGGAAACGACTATTCGATATACGCCGTGCCGCACGCAAAAGAGATGAAAGCAAACGCGCAAAGATACAAAGATTCTTTGAAATAATCCGCAATCTTGCCGCATTATTTGAAATGCAAATAGGATATATAACGTCGCAATAGTCGCAATTACGTCAAAACGTATCGTGCAATGCGACAAATTTATAAATCTAAAAGAAGTGTAATAAAACTAAAATAAAATAAGAAACTATAAAAAAGAAGAAATATAAGAAAAAAGAAGGCTCTTGCGCCTTCTTTTTTCATTTTGCGAGATAGTCTGTAAGCCGAGTTCTGTCTTAAACGGTCATCTATCTACAACGTACATTTCTGCACGTTTCAAGCGATGTGGGGAGTTTGCGGGCCACATTTCGTACTCCCGATCTTGCATCGAGTGGGGTTTACATCGCGCATTGTCGCCAAATTGCGGGTGAGCTCTTGCCTCGCCTTTCCATCCTTACCGCATTACGCGGCGGTTTTTTTCTGTTGCACTGTCCTTGAAGTCGCCTTCACCGGGAGTTACCCGGCACCCTTGCCCTGTGATGCTCGGACTTTCCTCAATATTTCACGCGACCGTTCGGCTAACTCGCATTAAGATTAAAGCACAAATGACGATATTTTGCAACCGAATTTGAAAATATGTTGATTTAGAATTACTATTTCGAGCAAAATATGGCAATAATCGCCGTATGGCGTACGCATTGACGATATTGGTCGTTACGGTGTTTTTCATCGTATATATGATTTTGAAAAAGAATCCCAAAGAGGTGTATTTTCCCGTGCTTACGAACGCCGAGTACGAGGAAAAATCCAAACTTCTCGTATTCGATTTTCAATCGCCCGACAAGGGAAGCGAAATCGAGGACAAAAAGTACAAAAGGCGTATAAAATGGCTTCTTTTCAAGTTGAAAAACAAAAAATATAAGGGAATATTCTCGACGTTTTGCGAGGATAGGCAGATTGTCGATAAGATTTGCAAAATAGATTTCGGCACGCTTTGCGACAATCCGAGCGTAAACGGCAAGCCGAGAGCGGTGGAACTTGCAAGATTTTGCCTTGCGTCTACGGGCTGGATTTTCGTCGAGGACAGATTCAAAACGCTTGCAAACGAGCATAATAGGCTCAAAACGCTGACTTTTGACGAGATAACGACGATGAAAGAAGCGTTTATGTACGTTATTCTCGAAAAAATCTATTTCGTTCTCGAAAACTTGAATACGGTTGCAAAGGCGATGAATCTTGCAAAAAAGTACGTTAAAGACAACGGAATGGCGTTAGATAACAAAAAATACAAGAATTTTTCAAAATCGAAACTGTTTTTGGAACTTTGTATGCTTCAGTCGAATTATCAAAAGAAGGACAAAGAGAGCCTCGACGGCGTTATCGACGGTTTGTATATGACCTATTCGAGACTTTGCGACAGTGCGGAATCCGTGCTGAATTTTGATTTTTCGAGATACTATACGCCGCTCGAAATATACGATAAATTCGATTGTTTTGAAAACGCTACCGAAAATCAAAAATTCGGCTTTTTGTCGCTTGCAAGCAGTTTGAGCGAAAAGGAAAACCTCGACGAGTTTATGTATGCAATCCGAGTTGAAAAGTATATGCAAAGCGCGTCGGCAGGGCATAGCAAAGTGAAAAAGGCGGATTTTTTCGATAAATCGATTTGTATTCTTTCTCACAAAAAGGACATCGCAATGCTCGGCGCGGCGTTGAGTTCGGACTTCTTTATGCGAGTGTTTTTCGATAAAAAATCGACAAAAGAAAACAAAAGTATTTCAAAATTAGTCGATTTTGAGAACAGTTTTGAACCGATATACAAGTTTAACAATTTGAATTTCGGAATTTCCACGCACGGCGACGTGTTGCGCATATCGCCGCATTTGCCCGACAATATCGACAGTGCGGACGTCGTGTTTTCAAACAACGGCGTAAAGCATATTATGCACATAAAACGCGGCGACGATACGAAAATATATCTCGGAAGCACTCGAATCGAGGGAACGAAATATATTCGACTTGCAAACAAGCCGCTCGACGTAACCGTCATAGTGAAGAAGTGATTGCATATAAAATTGCATATGATTTGCTGTGATTTTGGTTGTTTTTTTTGCGGTTTGGCAAATGGGGATTGTAATTCATACGATATTTTTATGTTTTTGTGCCGATTGAAAGAGTTTTTGACGCTTTGACAGCAATATAACATATTTTGTTTTTGGCTATGTGGCATTTTGACGCTATTTGTTTACGGTATGACGGCATTTTGGCACAATTTTTCGACGTTTCGACACCGTTTTGGCACATTTTGTTGACTTATTGTTCTTATATTGTTATTATTTTTTAGATATTTAGCGTGCGCGCACTACGCGTGCGAAGAATTTAGGAGTTGTTATGAAAGAAAAAATGGACGCTATCAAAAACGCCGCTCTCAAAATGATCGAGAAGGCTCAAACGTCGCAAGATCTCAACGACGTCAGAGTCAAATATCTCGGCAAAAGCGGCGAAATCTCTATGCTTATGAGAGATATGGCAAACGTACCCAAAGAGGAACGTCCGATGATGGGCAAACTCGTCAACGAATTGCGCTCGGCAGTCGAAACAGTGCTCAATCAAAAGACGGAACAAGTTGTAGAGCAAGAGAAACTCGCTCGCCTCAAAGCAGAGGAAATCGACGTTACTTTGCCGTCTAACCGCGAAAATCTCGGCACTTTGCATCCTCTCACGCTCATTACGAGAGAACTTATCGATATTTTCTCGGGTATGGGATTTTCCGTCGTGGAAGGACCGGAAATCGAAAGCGATTTGTATAATTTCCAACTTCTCAACGTACCCAAAGACCATCCCGCACGCGATATGCAGGACACTTTCTATATCAACGACAACATCGTGCTTCGCACGCAAACTTCCGCAGTTCAGGCGCGCGTTATGCAAGCGGGCGAGCCGCCTATCCGCATAATTTCGCCCGGTAAGGTATATAGAAGCGACGACGACGCGTCCCACAGCCCGATTTTCAATCAATTCGAGGGACTCGCAATCGACAAACACATCACTATGGGCGATTTGCAAGGTTGCTTGCAAACGTTTGCGGAAAAACTTTTCTCGAAAGATACCAAAGTCAGACTTCGTCCGTCGTATTTCCCGTTCACAGAGCCGTCCGTCGAGGTTGACGTCACTTGCTCTATGTGCCACGGAAAAGGTTGCAGAGTCTGCAAGGGCACGGGTTGGGTCGAGATTCTCGGCGCAGGTATCGTCAATCCGCACGTTCTCGATATGTGCGGCATTGACAGCAGCGTATACAGCGGCTTTGCGTTCGGATTCGGTATCGACCGTATCGCTATGATTAAATACGGCATTCCCAACATCAAAATGCTCTACGAAAACGACGTGCGTTTTCTCAAACAATTCAACTGAGGTGCGAATATGTTAGTTCCTATTTC
>CAKQLT010000047.1:0-12574 GCA_934254715.1 uncultured Clostridia bacterium
AGATCGCAGTGGTTGGTGAAAGTGAAAATACTGCACGTTATGCAGGTATTCACGTCAAAAAAGTTATTATCCGTACGTTGATTCTTTGCGGCTTGATTTGCGGTATTGCGGGATTCTTGCTCGTTTCGGTCAAAAACCACTCGATTCACGGTTCTTCCACCGTCAACGGCAGAGGATTCACCGCGGTTTTGGTTTCGTGGCTCGCGCACTTCAATCCGCTTGCAATGGTGCTTACGTCCTTCCTCGTCGTGTTTATCAACACCGGTTCGAGCGAGGTCGGCACTTACGGCAGACTCGGCACTTCCTATCCGTCGGTTATGACAGGTATATTCTTCCTTTGCATAATCGCAACCGAGTTCTTCATCAACTACAAAGTCGTGTTCAAACACTCTCTCGTCGGAAACAAACTTAAACTTGCTTCCGTCGTCACCAAAGAGTACGTTCAGGACAACGGGGCGGAAGAAACTTCCGCAATCGTAACCGAATCCGCCGACAACGAAACGAACGTCGGCGAGGACTCTGTTTCAGCGTCGATAAGCGACGAAACGAAGGAGGAAAAGTGATATGGTTGAAATGATAGTTCAAGCAATCAGAATCGGCGCGGTGTTCTTGTTCGGTTCGACGGGCGAAACGATTATCGAAAAATCGGGTCACCTCAATCTCGGAATCCCCGGCACTATGTGCCTCGGCGCGGTCGGCGGCTGTATCGGCGCAAACCTCGCGTACAACAACGGCGCAAGCGACTTCGGCGTTATCCTTATGGCTATCCTTATGGCTATGCTGTTTGCGGGCTTTATGGGCTTGATTTACGGCTTCTTTACGATTACGCTCAGATGTAACCAAAACGTCACGGGTCTTACTCTCACCACTCTCGGAACGGGCGTGCTCGGATTTTGGGGACGTATGATGGCAAAGGACGGCACGACCTTCGTCCGCGCAAGCAAATGCTTTACCGCACCTATGTTCGGTTCTGTCGGCGACGACGCTTTCTCGCAAATCTTCCTTTCGCACGGCACGCTCATTTACGTTGCGGTCATAATCGCAATCGTCGTCGCTTTCGTGTTGAGAAAGACGAGAAAAGGACTTTCTCTTTCCGCTGTCGGTGAAAATCCTGCGGCGGCGGACGCAGTGGGTATCAACGTCATAGGCTACAAATATACCGCTTGCGTACTCGGCGCGGCAATAGCGGGACTCGGCGGCGCGTGCTACATCTTGACTTGCACGAGAGGCTCGCTCGAATACGTCGTTGACGCTTTCGGTTGGCTCGCAGTTGCGCTCGTCATTTTCTCGTTGTGGCGTCCGGGTATCGGCATTATCGGCTCGTTTATCTTCGGTATGCTCTACATCGTCGCTTCGTACGATGTTATCCCGACCTCGCTTGCGGGCAAGGAAATCGTGCAAATCATTCCTTACGCGGTTACGGCACTCGTGCTTATCGTCATTTCGTTCTTCAACAAGCGCGAAACTCAACCGCCGGCGGCACTCGGCACGTCTTACTTTAGAGAAGACAGATAGTAATTTGCGCCTTGCTGCGCAGTGATATGCGCACAAAGTGCGCGTGAAATTGTGACTTTGTCACAATGAAATTTGCGCTATGCGCAAGTGATATTGCGGCTTTGCCGCAGTTGCGGAAGATTTGAACGGTGCGCGACGCATTAAACAATACATCCGATGAATGTGTTGTAGCCAAAGCGAACGAGGCGAATTGCTTCGCAAACGCCGAAGTCAAAACACGTGAGAAAATGGGAAAATCTAATTAATTTTATAAAAGCACTAAACCAAAAATCCCTCGCAGTTGCGAGGGATTTTTAATTTCAATCGTTAATGATTTTTCGTAAATTATCAACTGAATCAGTCTTCAAATTTCTCGACGGTTATGCCTGCTTCGTCGAAAAGTTGCATTGAAAATTCGTCGGGGTAGGGATTCTTGTACACGACTCTCTTTATGCCGCTGTTGATGATGATTCGGGTGCAGATGGTGCAAGGTTGGTGCGTGCAGTAAAGCGTTGCGCCGTCAACCGAAACGCCCAATTTTGCGGCTTGTGCGATTGCGTTTTGCTCGGCGTGGACTGCATAGCATTTTTCCGCGCAAGTGCCGCTTTTTATTCCGAGCCTATCACGCATACAGTAGCCCTTGTCGCGGCAGTTGAGGATTCCCGCGGGCGCGCCGTTGTAGCCCGTAGTCAAAATGCGTTTGTCTTTGACGATAATCGCGCCTATCGCTCTGCCTTCGCGCGCGCAACTCGTCCAAGTGGATACAAGTTCCGCCATATCCATAAAACGTTTGTCCCAGTTGTTCATTTCAACACATCCAAGTTATTTTATTTCTTATATAATAGCAAGTAAAAGTTAAAGTGTCAATTTTGAAAGTTAATAATCAATATTTGCTTAATAAAAATTATCTACTGATATAACAAATGATGTTTATTCAATATCAAAAAGTTCATTCGCATCAATTTTGAACACATATAGCAAATTATAGATGTCAACGATTGAAGGTTCTCTGCGTCCTTGTTCCCAGTTTGCATAAGTGCTTACGGCACAACCGAGTTTTGTTGCAACAGCAGTTTGAGATAGACCGCGTTCTTCTCGTATGGTCTTTAGTTGTGTGCTAAAAATCCCTTTTAACGTGGTTTCTCTCATATTATCGTTGGTAATTATGTCATTCAGCGTTTTCATATTGTTATATCTTATTTTATGGAATTATAGTCAAAATGACTTGACAATAGTCAAAATGACTACTACAATTGAAATAAACACATATAGAAGGGATAAATTATGACTGAAAATTGTGTTATTAAAATTGAAATTGAAGACATATCAAGAGATGTTTTCGAGGAACTTATTGATAAAACTTGGGGTATATGGGGCAAGCCTGATAAATCTTATGCCAATACTTTGTTATTTACTTCAAAAGATGATTTCAGAGTGCAATTGACATATAACGAAAAACAAAAAAACTATGCTTTAATTATTCATCCTAAAAAATGTTCTGATTTTTTGTCAATGAAAGAAGTTGAGAATACAGTTAATAGTTTTCTTGATGTTGTTATTGGTGAGTTCAATAAAACGTATAAAACAAACGTGCATATGCGCGTTGAAAATGTATAAAACAATTATTAAAAAAGGGGATAGTATTTTTATGGAAAATTCAGTAAAAAAACTTTTCATTGTACTGATTATCGTTTTGTTAATGGCGATTATGCTGTTTTCATTAACTGCTTGTACTACCGGTGAAGAAAAAAGAATTACGTGTGGTAAATGTCACGGCAGTGGTGTTTATCGTGACGGCTATGATTACAAAGTGTGTCCTAGGTGCAATGGAAAAGGATACTTTATACAGCAATATTAAGATTTGATACTTAACAATTAATTCTAAAAAAACATACCAACCAAAACATAGGTTTTGATTGGTATGTTTTTTATTAATATCAATTTTTAATGATACCCTACGAATAATGTCTATATTATGACATTATTCAACAAGGACTTTGGAAAAATCTACGCAAAATCACAAAAAAATCAGTCACAATATATTGACATTTGGCAACCTATGGTATAAACTGTTAGCAGTCAGTCGGAAAGACTGCTAAACATCAAATTCAAACTCGACATCGGAGGCATAATATGACAATAAAACCATTGTTTGACAAGGTTGTCATCAAGGCAATCGAAACTGATGAAAAAACCGCAAGCGGAATCGTTCTTCCAGGCGCGGCAAAAGAAAAACCCCAACTTGCAAGAGTTATCGCGGTAGGACCCGGCGGCACTATCGACGGCAACGACGTCAAAATGCAAGTCAAGGTGGGCGACACCGTTCTTTATAGCAGATACGCAGGCAGCGAGTTCAAAATCGACGGCGAAGAAGTCGTCATCGTAAGTCAATCCGACATACTCGCAATCGTTGATTAAGGAGGCTATTTATGGCAAAGCAATTCAAATACGGCGATGACGCAAGAAAGGCTCTCGAAGCAGGCGTCGACGCTTTGGCAAATACAGTTAAAATCACTCTCGGCCCGAAGGGCAGAAACGTCGTTCTCGACCGTCCGTACGGCTCGCCGCTCGTGACGAACGACGGCGTTACTATCGCAAAAGACGTCGTTTTGGCAGACCCGTTTGAAAATATGGGCGCGCAAATCATAAGAGAAGTCGCAACCAAGACCAACGACGTCGCTGGCGACGGCACTACGACCGCTTCCGTTTTGGCGCAAGCAATCGTAAAAGAAGGCTTGAAAAACGTTGCCGCTGGCGCAAATCCTATGGTGCTTAAACGCGGCATTATGAAGGCAACGGACGTCGCCGTCGAAGAACTCAAAAAGATAAGCAAGGACGTTGAGGACAAGACCGCTATCGCGCAAGTCGCTTCCATTTCCGCAAGCGACGAAAAGATTGGTCAACTCATTTCCGACGCTATGGAAAAGGTCGGCAAAGACGGCGTAATCACAATCGAGGAAGGCAAGGCTATGACCACCGAACTCAACGTTGTGGAAGGTATGCAATTCGACAGAGGCTACGTTTCGCCGTACCTCGTCACCAACACCGACAAGATGTCCGCGGAACTCGACAACCCCGTCATTCTCATCACGGACAAGAAAATCAGCAATATTCAAGAACTTCTTCCGCTTCTCGAACAAGTGCTTAAAAACGGCTTGAAATTGCTCATCATTTCCGACGACATCGAAGGCGAAGCACTCACGACTATCATCGTCAACAAACTCAAAGGCGTGTTCAACGTCGTTGCGGTCAAAGCACCGGGATTCGGCGACAGAAGAAAAGCGTATCTCGAAGACATCGCAATTCTTACCGGCGGCACTTATATTTCAAGCGACCTCGGCTACGAACTCAAAGACGTTACGCTCGATATGCTCGGCAGAGCAAAATCCGTGCGTGTGGATAAGGACAACACGACCATCGTCGGCGGCGCTGGCGCAAGCGAAGACATTGCCGCAAGAGTCGCGTCCATTCGCGCTCAAATGGCAGAATCCACGTCCGAATACGACAAAGAGAAACTTCAAGAACGCGTTGCGAAACTCGCCGGCGGCGTTGCGGTTATCGGCGTAGGCGCGGCAACCGAAGTCGAAATGAAAGAAAAGAAACTTCGTATCGAAGACGCTCTCAACGCAACTCGCGCGGCAGTCGAAGAAGGTATCGTCGCGGGCGGCGGCACTGCGTTGCTCTCGATTATCCCCGCAGTCAAGAAGGCTTGCGCGAAACTCGAAGGCG
The DNA here is from genome assembly GCA_934254715.1 of uncultured Clostridia bacterium. Classification (GTDB taxonomy): domain Bacteria; phylum Bacillota; class Clostridia; order Christensenellales; family CAG-917; genus CAG-475. Next base: position 5,224 of record CAKQLT010000047.1, read on the forward strand.
ACGAAGCAACGGGCGCAAAAATCGTTCTTCGCGCTCTCGAAGCCCCCGTACGTCAAATCGCCGCAAACGCGGGTATCGACGGCGGCATAGTAGCAAACACCATTATGTCCGCAAAGAAAGCCAACTACGGCTACGACGCCCAAAAAGAAGTCTACTGCGATATGGTCAAAGCGGGCATTCTCGACCCGACCAAAGTCACGCGTAGCGCGCTTCAAAACGCTGCTTCCGTCGCGTCCACTTTGCTCACGACCGAAAGCCTCGTTACGGACATAAAAGAGCCGGTGGCGGCGGGCGGTAATGCCGGTATGTCCCCCGATATGTACTAAAAACGCCTGATTGAGCGAATAACTGTGTCAACGCCCCTCGTCTATCAATTCACGTACGCCTATGTACGTTAGGATTGCTATCCGAGGGGCGTTTCCTTGCTCTTCATCTCAATCAGACGTTTTTAGATTTATAATATTTGGCGCAGTTTTAAGCAACTATTTGAATAAATATCACGTTTTTTGTGATTGGGTGTGGGCAGAGCCCACCCACAATTATTAATTATTCATTATTAATTATTAATTCAAAATCGCCTATGTTTTTTCAAAAAACATACAAATAACCCGTCTTGAAATTTACGCTTATGCGTGATATAATAAATCTATGAAAACTCGGATTTATATGACAAAAATGCACCAGCAATGGACGTACGGCGAAAGGGAAGACCTATTGCCTTATCTCGACGGTGAGGACGACGAGATTTTCGAGTATGCGGTGGAAAATCACGATTTTGCCATTATCCTTAAAAACGATATGACTTTCGACATCGTGGACACCGAGGAAGAAGCACTCGAAAAAATCGCGTATATCTATCGAAATTACGCAGTCGTCAAAAACGACGGCGACAAGTGCTATATCGCTCGCGAAAACACCGACAAACGCTACAAAACGCCGGCAGAAGCGCAAGCGGACGGCGAGTTCGATTACGTTTACGTCCCCAAAGATATGTATTTCCTCTCAAAATACGGCAAGATTCTCGCAGTTGGCAATTCCGAGGACGAAATGCGCGAGAAAATGTACGAGCATTATAGGGCAAAATACACTTATTTGTATTAATCGAGTATAATTTGCGCCTTGCGGTAAACAATTTCGTCGTGAGGCAGAAAATACAAAAAATAAACGTCAGAGGTGATTTGATGATTACGAGAATGAAAAATATATCGAAAGCGGAAGTGCTTACTCTCAAAGAGCAAGTGTCGTATCAAGAAGGGCAAGTGGTGAGCAAAACGCTCGCACAAAACAATGCGGTTTCGATTACGCTGTTTTCCTTTGACAAGGGCGAGGAAATCAGCGCGCACAAGTCGGGCGGCGACGCTTTTGTGACTTGCTTGGACGGCGTGGGAAAGATTACTATTGACGGCAAGGAATATTTCTTGAAAGAGGGTGAAAGTATCGTTATGCCTGCGGGACACCCGCACGCGGTGTACGGCGAAGAACGCTTCAAAATGCTCTTGGTCGTGGTGTTCTGATTGCGCGATAATAGCATAGAATACGGGCTTTGCTTAATTTGATTTAATTTAGAAAACGCAGAAAATATACGCAGAAAACAGCATTAAAAAAGCACACTTTGTAGTGTGCTTTTTTCATATCGATTTTAATTCGTAAACTCGATTACGCAAGCGTGGCGGTTTTGAGTTCGTAGTTCATATAGAACGATTTGCCGTCTTGTTTGAACGGTTCTTCGATTTTGACGAGAACGTGTTTCATTGCCCAACCGTTGATGAGAACGTCGCTTTCCGCATAATAGAGAGTTTGCGAAATGCCTGCGACTTGGGTTGCGCGAGAAACGCTCGTTTTGTAACATTCGATACCGTCCGCGGTGTACTTTTCGTTTGATTCGGTGAAAGCGGTTTTGACTTTCGTTTTGCCGTCTACTTTTGCAGTGAGGCTGACTGCGCTCGCTTCGGTTGCCGAAACCAAAGGCACGGAAAATCCAAAGGAAAGGGAATCGCTGAAAGTGGTGATTGTGCGCAACGCTTGGTGGAACTCGTTGTTGTCGTAATAGGTTGCGCTTGCCGCCTCGACCGTGCCTTCGCTCTTTTCGCCGTTTACGGTGCGGGTGTAGGAATACTTCTTGCCGTCGTACGAGCCGAACACGCGCAAAGTTTCGTTTTCACCGTCTTTTTGCACTCTGTAAGAGTAGGCGGGAACCATATAACTCGAACCGTTGATGAGGGTGAAATAGCAACCCGTGTCGTAGGTTTGAGTGCCGACCGTGAGCAAGCCTTTGACCAAAACGCCCGCGGAAAGGTTTTCGAGTTTGGTGTCCGCAGAGCCGAAGTCCGAAATCGACGAGCCGTCCGAGTACGCTTTGAGCGTAACGGTGTACGTGCCGTCGTAGCCCTCGACTTTGTTGCCGTCCGAGTCTTTTGCAAAAACGTCGTATACGAACGTTTCGTTGTTGTGGTCGCTCAAAATGTTGCGCAACTGTCCTTGCGTGGTCGCGGTGTTGTTGCAAGCCGTCATAGAGAGGCACGCGATAACCGCGATAAGCATTACGGATATTGTGAGAATAACTTTTTTCATAATGTGTTTATTATAACATAAAAATATATTCTCGCAATAAAAAACGCCTTGTTTTTCGCAAGTTAAGCCGAAAATCCGATTGAAACAAATAAAAATTGTTAATTTTTATTTGTTTAACCTATGGGATTGAAACGGTACATCAAAAGTGATATACTCAAATTATGAAAATTATCACTTCAAACACGTCCAAAGGCGCATATCTCGGCGTGGTCGGGATTTTGGGCAAAAATATGGACGGAACTTCAAAAAACATCGTCATCGCGCCCGACAGATTCACCGCTTCGGTGGAAAGGGGGCTTATTTCCGCATTGGGTATCGAAAGCACGTTCGGCATAGAAGTTATGTCGTTTACGAGGCTTGCGAGCAAACTCATAGGCAACGACATCAAAAAGTGCCTTACGCCCGAAGGGTCGGTTATGCTGATAGGCAAGGTTATCGCCGACAATCGCGACAAACTTTGCTACTATCAAAAAGTCGCGCTTCAAGAGGGATTTGCAAGCGAACTTTACGCCGCGCTTACTGCCGTCAGAAACAGCGGCATATCCTCGCAAGACTTGCTCGAATCCTCGAAACGGGCGAACGTTTCGCTTCAAATGAAAGCGAAGGACCTTGCGCTCATATACGACGGATACCTTGCCGCGCTCGAAGGCAAGCACAGCGATTCGTCAACGAGGCTTTACGCTCTCGCCGAGTTCTTGAAACAAAATCCGAGCGCGATTGCCTCGACCAACTTTTACATCACGGATATATACGATTTTTCCGCGCCCGAACTCGAAATAATCAAGAGCATCGCAAACAACGCACTGTCGCTGACCGTCGGCATAACGAGCGGATATTCAAATCCGAACAAGCGCATATATCCCGACCGTGTGGCGAAGAAACTCGCCTCTCTTTGCGAGGGTAGAGTGCAGGTTGAAAGAAACGACGAAAGTTTACCCGATTCGGTTGACGCAATTTCAAAAAAACTGTTTTCCTACATATCCACGAGCGCGGACGAAAAAGCCGAGAATAACGGCAAAGTCGCGTTGCGTTCGGCAAAGGACAGAAGCGACGAGGTTATGCGCCTCGCTCTCGACGTGGCAAAGGGCGTTAGAGAGGGCAGACGATACAAGGATTTCGAGGTGTACGCAAGCGATTTGGACGCATACGGACAAGAGATAAAATCCACGTTTGCACGCTACGAAATACCGTACTTTATAGACAAAAAAGAGTTGCTTTCCGAGCAAGCGAAAGCGAGATTTATATTGCAGGCAATCGCTTGTTACCGCACCGATTTCAGACTCGGCGAGGTGTGCGACTTTATAAAGAATCCGCTGTTTGCAATCTATTCGCGATACGGCGAAGAAGGCGCGTATCTGTTTGAAAACTACTGCCTTAAATACAACGTGCGCTTCGTCTCGACCTCGACGGACGATTGCTTCAAAAAGCACGAGGAAAGAAAGGTATTTAACGCAAAAGAACAAAAAAACGGTTTTATATATACGAATATCGACGATAAAGTCGAGATTTTGGACAATACCGTGGAAAACGTCATTCCCGAAGCGGTGCGCAAAGAGGTCGTGAATATACTTACGCCCGAACGCTTTAAGGGAAGCAAGAACATAAAAGTTTTCGTTGAGTTGACGAGGGAATTGCTTGAAAAAATCGACCCTTGCTATCTTAAGTACGTCGATAAAATCGCAAGCCAAAGCGAGTATTTCAGAAAGTGCGCAGAGCAAGTCAATTCAAAACTCGAAGCGGTGCTCGACGAGATAGAAGAAGTGCTTGACGAGCAAGCGGATATAAACAAATTCGAGAGCGTGTTCAAGTCGATGATAAAGACTCTGAAAATCGCGCTAGTGCCGACATATCTCGATTGCGTGTTTATCGGCGACGGCGAGTCGAGATTTGCGGGAAACGGCGACGTATACGTTCTTGGCGCAAACAGCGGAAAACTGCCTTCGCAAAGCGGCGGCGGTGTGGTGCTTACCGACAAGGACGAGCAAATGCTCTCTGCGCTCGGCGTCGAGATTACGCCTTGCGAAAGGCAAAAGGCACTCGACGGTATGTACGCCGTTTGCGACCTTATGAAAAAACCGCAGGGCAGACTCGTTGTGAGTTATCCCGACAGCGGCGACGGCGGCGCGCTCAGACCCTCTACCGTCGTGTTTGAACTTCAGAATATGCTTTGCGAAAACGGCAAACCGCTCGAAATCGAAAGAATAGATTTCGAGCATTACACCACTCTCGACGGAAAGGATTTGCAAAAAGCCGCGCTTGCGCTGTCCACGAAGAAAGGGTGCTTCAACGAGGTGCTTAAAAACGGCGTGAGCGGTCGTTGCGACGCAAACGATATAGGCGTGTTCGGCGCGGCGTTGTCGCTTTTGAGCGAGGACGAGAAAAAACTCGTGAACGATTCGCGCGTATCGCCCGTGAAAATCAAATTGCCCGAAAAATCCTATTTTGCGGGGCGCACGAGCGTCAGTAGGCTCGAAACCTTTTTCGGCTGTCCGTACGCGCATTATTTCAACTATATTTTGTCCTTGCGCAAGCGCAAAGACGGCACGTTCGAGGGTACGGAAAACGGAACGATTTTGCACTTCGTGCTTGAAAAGTTTTTCGGCGACGTGCGCGACGGCAACGTAAAAGACGAGGACGAGGCAAGACGAAAAGCGTACGAGTATTTCGACCGCGCGATAAAGGAAAACAATTTCGAAGTGTTGCTCGAAAAGGCGGACACGGGCAGAATCCTCGCTCGACTCAAAGAGGAAGGCGCGACGCTTTGCAAGGACTTGTTCAAGGTGCAAAAACGCTCGGCGTTCAGACCGTTTTTGCTCGAAGCGAAAATAGGCGAGGGAAAGATTGAACCGATGTCCCTCGAATTCGGCGGAAAGAAGGTCGAACTCAAAGGCACTATCGACAGAGTGGACAAACTCGGCGACAAGTTTATAATCATCGACTACAAGACCTACAAGAGCGCGGATTTGACTCTAAAAGAGTTGTATTGCGGACAAAAAATCCAACTTTACGTCTATATGCGAGCGGTTGAAAGAAGCCTCGGCGCAACGCCGTGCGGCGTGTTCTATTTTCCCGTATTTTCGAGTTTTACCGACGAGAGCGGCAATCGCTACAAATACAAGGGGCAAGCGTGCGACAGTCGCGAAACGCTGGGTTTAATCGACGAAATGGCAACGTCAAATCCCGATTGCGCTATAGTGCCGTTCAAAACGGACAGAAAGGGCGAGAATCTCAATCCCGAAATACACCTCTCGAAAGAGGGATTCGACAAACTGGGCGATTACGCCGTGGCGATTGCGGGCGAGGGCGCGAGCAAGATTGCGGAAGGATATATAAAGCCGTCGCCCCTCAAAGACAAATGCAAGAAGTGCGACTTTGCCGCTATATGCGCGTACAAGGGCGCAAACGAAAGGAAAATGCCCAAAGTGAAAGGGCTTGAAAGTTTCGATACGGAAGGTGAGAAAAATGAGTGAAAATACCGTTGTGACGTTCAGCAAAAACGCAGAGGAAAGGCTTGAAATTCTGCGCGACGAAAAGGGCAATATTCTTCTCACCGACGACCAGAAAAAAGCCGTGCTCGAAAAGGGGCGTATTCTCGTTTCCGCTTCCGCCGGTTCGGGAAAAACGTCGACTATGGTCAAGCGCATAATCGTTATGCTGTCCGAGGGCGCGTCTTTGAAAAATCTGCTCGTGCTCGTCTACAACAACGCCGCCGCAGACGAATTGAAGGAAAGACTGCACCAAGAACTTTTCAAGGCGGCTTGCGCGTCGAGCGGCGAAAAACGCGACAGATTCAGACAAGAAATCGACGAACTGCCGTTTTGCCACATCTGCACCATACACGCGTTTTGCCAGTCGCTGATAAGAGAGAACTTCGACAAACTCGGCATATCCCCGACGTTCGAGGTGCTTGACGAAACGAGGCACGCTTCGTATATGAATAAGGCTCTCGACGAGGTTATCGCAAAGTATACCGCGGACGGCGACGAAACGTTTTGCGAACTCGCCGACATCTTCTCGCAATCGAGAAAAGAGGAAAACCTAAAAAGCAACCTAATAAAGTTTTACAACCTCATCGAAATACAGCCCGACAAGGACGAATTTGAAAGGTGCGTTGCAGAGTGTTACGATTCCTACGACAAAAGCAAATTTTTCGAGATATTGCAAAACTACTATAAATCCTTTTTCGCAAAGGCAAACGACGCGCTTTCGCAAGTCAAGGTGCGGCTCGAAACGATTGCGCCGACGTCGAAGTACGTTCAAAGCCTCGCGGTTGCGACGGCGTTCTGCGCCGAAATAGAAAGAGAAAACGAACTGCTCGCTATGTGCGCTCTGGCAACCAAGTACGAAAAGCCGCGCGCGGCGATAAGTTCCAAAGCGAGCGAGGAAGAAAAACTCGTCACGGCGTACGCAAAGGACTATCTTAAACAGTTGAGCGACGTTATAGACGAGATGAAAGAGATTGCCCAAAGAGGGGACGCTTTAGAACAAGCACACGAGCAGAACGCGAAATACGTCAAAAAGTTGCTCGAAGTCACAAGGAAATTCGCAGAAGTTCTCGACAACCTCAAAAGAGAGGACAACATGTTGTCTTTCGAGGATTTACAGCACAAGGCTCTCGATTTGTTAAACGGCGGCGGTGCGTCGGGCGAGGATTTCGACGCGGTGTTCGTCGACGAGTATCAAGACGTAAACCCCACGCAAGAAGCGATTATCCGCAAACTCGTCAAGGGCGAGTGTTTTATGGTGGGCGACGTAAAGCAGAGTATATACGGCTTCCGTC
>CAKQLT010000048.1:0-12568 GCA_934254715.1 uncultured Clostridia bacterium
AACCGAGGACCTCCTGAATGCAAATCAGGCGCTCTACCAACTGAGCTATATCCCCACGTGAATGCTATAAGATAATAGCATTTGCATAGATGTTTGTCAAATGATTTTATAAAAAATATTTTACTGCAAGTTCATTTTGAACGTCTTGCATTTTTTAAGACGGCGAATGTGCTTTGACACTCGCCGTCTTTCGTTTTGACGCGAAATTTTGCGGCTTATTTGAGTTGCAATCCGTCTTTGAACGCTTTGCCAACGCTTTCGCCGAGAACGACGTATTCGTTGTTTACGCTGTCAAACGTGATAGGCGCAAGTTTTTGAACGTCGATTTTGTCGCCGTTGAGAACGCTCTCGTCTGCCGATACGTTGACGATATGTCCTCTCATCGTGCCGGTGCTTGCGTCGTAATCGATGAGTTCGCACTCGATTGCAAACGGCAACTCGTTGACGATAGGCGCGTCGACGTTTGCGCTGTGCGTGTAGGTGAAGCCCGTTTTTGCAAACTTGTCGGGCGTGTTGTTTGCGGATACAAGTCCGAGATAGTCGCACTCTTTGACGTATTTTGCCGTCGCAACCGACACCGTAAACGCCTTTCTTTCAAGGATATTTTTCACGGTTTTGTGTCCTGCAGACAAGCACATCGAGATTTGCTCGTAGTCGCTGATACCGCCCCACGCCGCATTCATTGCGTCCACCGTTCCGTCTTTGTCGTAACTTGCGATGATAAGAACGGGCATAGGATAAAGCCAAGTTTTAGGTCCGAAATTTTTTCTCATATACACCTCACAAAGCGCATAAAAGCGTCATATTTTTTTACGGTTTATTTATACCGCGACAAATCGGATTTGTCAACACTCAAATGCCGTTTTGCGTCGCGAACTCGGTGTATGCGCCAAGATAGGCGAACGCCGAAAAATAAGTGTCGAGTTTGAGCGTATTTGCAAGGAACACGTCCGCCAAAAACGCGTTACCCTTCGACAGATAATAAAGGTGCGCGCCGTAGTTGAATATGCACTTTTGAAGTTCGTCCTCGTCGGCAATCGTATCGCACTCGGAAAGCGAATCGCCGTCAAAAAGTTTGAGCGATTGCATATATCCCGTATGGTGTCCGATTTCCATATTCCTATCGAATTTTTGCATAATTTCGCATACGTCCTTGCCCACTCTGACGTTGCACGCGACCGCCCAGAACAGCGAGGCGACGTACATATCGCCGTTGTCTTTTGCAAGGGTTATGCACTCGTCGAAAAGCCGTTTCGCGCCCTCGAAATCACCCTCGTAATACTTGCAGCAGCCGAGCATATATTTAGGGTCGAGAACATCGTCGGCGTGCGTTACGCACCACTCAAATTCCGCCTTTGCGTCGTCGAGGCGCAACGTGGAAAGGTATCTGCCCGCGCATTTTCTTCGTGCCTCGTAATCGTCGGGACGAATGGTTTTTGCCTTTTCAAAACATTCAAGAGCCTCGTGATAGCGCATTTGAAAAGCGAGCGCGCTTCCGAGTTCCATATACGTTTCGTAGCAAGGATTATCCTTGTTTTTCAATCTCGCAAACGCGGTTTTCTCGTCGTCGGGTACGACGCGTTTGTGTGCTTTTCCGCGCAAAATTTCGTCGTCGCGCAAGGCTCTGACGTCGCTTATTTTATTGCAGTTGCAGTTCGGGTCGCCAAGACACATATTTTTCACCTCGTGCCGCAATCGGCACTTTATCCGTTCGTTATCTATATTTTATAGTGCTTTCTTGCACTATTTTACGTCTGAACTCGACGTATTGACTTATCGCGTATATGGCAAGTTGCAAAAGCGCGATACACACGCCCGGGGCAAGAAGCCAGTTGTATGCGCCCATAGTTATTCCGCCGTACGTGAACGCGTTTTGAATCATCACGCCCCACGTCACGTCGGTGACGCTTCCCATACCTAAGAAACTGAGCGTCGCCTCTATCATAATGCAACTTGCAACCGACGGCAAGAATTTCGCAAGCGCGACGTCGGCAACGTTGGGCAGAGTGTGGCGCACGAGGATTCTCGCCTCGCCGTATCCCAAAGACCTGAGCGCGCGAACGTAGTCCGAGTTTTTGACCGCCATAGTCTTTGCCCTCACCGCCCTCGCCGTCGAACACCAGCAAAGCAACGCTATCGTGAGAATTATGCTCGTCTTGCCGCCGCTCGTATACGCCGCTATGACGATTGCCGCCGGCAACATCGGAATGAGCAAAAAGAAGTTGATAAATCCGTTTATCGCTTCCGAAAATACGCCGCTCAAATACCCCGCCAGCAAACCGACCGCAACGCCTATCGTAAGGCAAGCGAGCGCGCTCACCACGCCCACGACCAAAGTCGAGCGAGTCGCGACGATAAGTTGGGAAAAGACGTCGTAGCCGAGATTGTTCGTGCCGAGAATATGTTGCTTCGAGCAAGGCAGAAACTTCTCGAAACTCTCGTCCGGCGAATACGGCGCGATTTTCTGTCCGAATATCGCAAATATCGCAAACGTCAGAAGTATCGCTATGCCAAAACACAGAACGATAATCGACAACACTTTTTTTGCGGTATACGCTCTCTTGCTCATTGCGTCGCCTTCCTTTGTCGAGGATCGCATAACGCGCAAATCACGTCGGCTATGAAATTTGAAACTATCACGCTTATGGCAATCACCAAAAGCGCGCCTTGCAACATCGGAAAATCCTTGTCGAATATCGCGCGATTTACGAGCATACCCACGCCGTCCACCGAGAACACCTTTTCTATGACGATAGACCCCGCAATCATATGTCCGAAACTCGTGCCGAGCATAGATATGAACGCGCCGCTTATGTTGGGGAAAACGTGCGCCGTGTTAAGGCGTGCGTCGCTCAATCCCTTTGCGCGCGCATACGTCATATATTGAGTGTCTTGCACGTTTGCCGATTGATTGCGAACGAGCAAAAATTTCTTCGGCACGGACACGAACGTGAGCGTTGCGACGGGAAGAATCAAGTGCAAAAGTCTGTCGCCGAACGGATTTTGCGCAAACGGCGAATTGAGTCCGCCCGACGGCAAAATCTTCCACTCGAACGCAAACAGAATGAGAAGCACGATTGCAAAAAGGAAGGTCGGCACGGAATCGAGAATCATCATACCGCCGCTTATTCCCGCGTCGAGCAAACTCGATTTTCTGCCGCCCGCGACGAGACCGAGCCAAAACGCCAACAGCGCGGACAGAATCCACGCGGGCAAGGTTATTTGCAACGTGCGAGGTATCTTTTCGAGTATTATCGCGCCGACGTCGCCGCCCCTATGATAAGAATATCCGAGGTCGCCTTTCACAAGCCCCAAAAGGTAGTTTGCAAACTGTTTTCCGAGCGGCAAATCGAGTCCCGCCTCGTGATACAACTCGTCGTACTGATCTTGCGACAAAGTTGTTTCGTCCGCGCCGACGAGGTTTGCGAGCGGATCGCCGGGCATAAGTCGAGGCAAGAAGAAATTGACGACCAGCAGTGCCGCCAACGCAACGATTGAAAATATCAACGTTTTGGTTATCCTCTTTGCCATAGTTATCTTTTGTCGCAACTCGCAGTTTATAGTGCGTATTCGTTGTTATAAAACGCTTTTTGCGCTATCGTCTGCGTTATTCTCTCGTTTAGCGTTCTTTATTCTCAATGCTTTTCGAGCGTTTCAAACGTCGAGGGATTGAGGATTCCCGCAACCGAATCGAGTTTGAATCCGTCGAGTTTTGCGCTCGAGCCGTACGTCGTTCCGTCATAAAACAACGCAACGCAAATCACGTTTTTCGCAACGTAGTCTTGATATTCGCCGACCGCCGTCGCAAGTTGTTCGGACGTTGCCGCGCCGCTCATTGCGTACAAGATTTTGCCGTACTCGGTGACCCCTTGCTCGTCCTCGACAAGCAGTTGTCCGTGCGCAACGGGGTTTTTCATATCGAGCATACTCGTGTTTATCGCAAGCGTGTATCTCGTGCCGTACCCCGCCTCGAAGTCGTAACCTTTTGCGGTGATTTTGGCAAGGCTCGCCATATGGTTGCCCGCTTGATAGTACTCTTGCCAGTCGCTTCCCTTTTCGACGAGTACGACGTTGACGAGTCCGCTTTCCTCGATTTGAGTTTTGAGAAGCGAAGCGTATTGCGTATCGTCCGTACCGGCGTGCACGAGCAGTTCAAAGCGCAATTTGTTAGATTGCGAATATCCCTCGCTCGTCAGAAGTTCTTTTGCCTTTTCGAGATTACGAGTCCACACGGGCGTTTCTTTGTATCCGAAGATACCCTCGCCGACGAAGCCCTCTCTCGACGGCGCAGCACCCGCCGAAGCGAACGTCGAGCGGATTTTGTCATAATCTATCGACAAAGCGATTGCGCGTTTCACGTTTGCGTTCGTCATCTTTTGATTGTTGAAAAACAACGTTTTTGGCACTTGCTTCGTCGCTTGCGAAATAAGTTTCACGTCGCTTTGAGAGGAAAGCGCGGATATTTGGTCGCTCGTAAGTCCTTTGGCGTAGTCGAAAATCAAATCGATTTCGCCGTTTTTGAGCGCGAGCGTAATCACCTCTTGCGAGCCGTATTGCTTGAATATCACCTTGTCGAATTTGACGGCGTTTGCCTTTGGATAATCGGCAAATTTTTCAAACGTAATCGTTCCCGCCGCCTTGTCTACGGACGAAAATTTGAAAGGTCCTGCCCCGACGACGGATTGCTCGTCGGTCACCGTGTCTTTGGTTTTTCCCTCAAGCAAATGCTTCGGCGCAATCGTGAGAGCGGAAACTTTGGTCAAAAACGTATCGGACGGCGTGCACAACTCGTAAACGAGCGAATTTCCCGATTTTTGCACGGATTCGTAATCCTCGCCCTCTTTCAAAGACGAAAGTGAAAACTCTACGTCGTCGACGGTGACGATTTCGCCGTCGTGCCACTTATATCCGTCCTTTTGCGTGAGGGTGAGCGTTTTTCCGTCCTCGCTCAATGCGTAATCGCAATCCACGCCGACGTATTCGCCGTCGATTTTGCTTACCGCCGCAATTTGCGATACGCTCGACGCGATTTTGTCGAAGTTGTAGCCGGGTGCGCCGCCGTTTGAATCAAGACGATTGAGTGAATCCACGCTCATCGTAGTGCCGACGACGAGTACGCTCGGTTGTTCGTCTTTAGGATTGCACGCAACAAGTCCTATGCACGCAATCACAAGAACCAACATCGCCGCAATAAAAATACTGCTCTTTTTCATTATTTGATACCTCTTATGATATTCTATATTTTTTCAATCTTTGCAACACACGATAGATATGTTGCCGTCTTTTATCTCGTATGTTTCGTCGCAAAAATTTTTCACGAGCGCAACGTCGTGCGAGATGAAAAGCAACGAAACGCCTCTTTCTTTCACAAGAGCGTCGAGCAGTTCGATTATATTCTTTTGCGTTGCCGCATCGAGCATTGACGTTGACTCGTCGCAAACGAGAATCTGCGGGTTGGTTGCGAGCGCGCGCGCTATGACCGCGCGTTGTGCTTGACCGCCGCTCAAATGCACGGGAAGCCTTGAAAACAGCGTGCGTTCGAGTCCTACGACGTCGAAAAGCCGCAACGCCTTTTCTTGCGCGTCTTTGCCCCTCTTTGCCGCCTTGGAAAAGACGAGCGTTTCCTTTATCGCACTGCCTATGCGCTGCGTAGGATCGAGTGCGAGAAGCGGTTTTTGCGGTATGAGTTGAACTTTGACGCCCGCCTTTTTGTCGTACTTGTTCTTGCCGTCGAAAAGGCTTTGACCGTCAAGCAAAACGCTTCCGCCGTCGGGTTTTTCTATGCCGCACAGAATGTTTGCAAGAGTGCTTTTCCCTTCGCCGCTTTTGCCCACCAAGCCTATCTTTTTACCGTTATCTATGGTTAACGATACGCTTTTGAGAGGATAAACGCTTGATTTTGATTTTTTGTCGCCCACGGCGAAGGATTTTGACAAGTCGATTGTTTCAAGCATTTTGCACCTCGCACATTGAAACGAGCGTCTTTGTGTACTCGCTTTGCGGATTTGAAAACGCGTCGAGAGTTTTGCCGTATTCCACCACTTTTCCCTCTTTCAACACAAGCACGTAGTCGCACCTTTTCGCTTCCGCAATATCGTGCGTGACGAACACCGTTGCCGCGGACGAAAAGTCGTTTCGTATGCAATCCCAAAACGCTTCTTTGGTTTCGCTGTCTATTCCTCTCGTCGCTTCGTCGGCAACGATAAGGTCTGCGTGCGAGCAAAGCGTGATTGCAAGCACCACTCTTTGCGCTTCGCCGCCGCTTATTTCAAAGGGATATTTTTCAAGGATTTCTTCTGCGTTTTTAAGTCCCGACTTTTCAAGATTGCGTATCGCCGCCTCGCGCTTTTGCTCTCTCGTAAGTTTTGCATTGTTTCTTTTCAAAGCCTCGCAAATTTGAGTTTTGATTTTGAGAGAGGGATTCAACGACTCTGCGCCGCCTTGCGGAATAAGGACGATTTTGTCCCCCGCGAGTTTTTTTGCAAATCTGCGGTTTTCAAGCAAATTCACGCCGTCGTACTCAACCTTGCCCGTTGCAAAACAGTTGTCCGCAAGCGAGGACGTAAGCGCGTTGACAATCATAGATTTGCCGCTTCCCGACTCGCCCACTATCGCAAGTTTTTCGCCGCCGTCAAGACGAAACGAAACGCCCTCGACGATAGTTTCCGTCGAGTGCAAAAACTTTGCGAGTACGTTGAGATTTTCAACTTGAATTATGCCTTTGCTCATAGGATAAATTATACCATTGTGCGCAACCGCAATCAAGTTATATCAAACAATTTTGTACGGTTAAAATTGTAAAAATAAAACAAATTGAAACATTTTGTTTTGTTTTTGTCGACTTTTAGAACATTTTGTATTGACGAGCGAACACGATGTTTGATATAATCGAGAAAAGAAAAATATAAGAGGCGGAATATGCACAAGAAAATAAACGCTACAACCGAGAAAATCTACGACGCTTTTGCCGAAGTTTTGCTTGAAAAAGCGTATGCGGACGTAAGAATCCAAGACGTGTTGGACAAAAGCGGCGTTGCGAGAAGCACGTTTTACGCGCATTACAAAACGAAAGAGGAATTGCTCAAATCCATATGTTCGACCATATTCGGACACGTCTTTTCGCACTCGCTTGCAGAGGAAAAGAGTCACGATTTTTCAAAATCCTCGATTTTCGATTACAAGCACTTTATAACGCACATCTTCTATCACCTGCACGACGAAAAAACGCTTGTCCACGCCATTTTGCTGTCGCAAAGCAAGGACATCTTCCTCAACTATCTGAGGGGCGAACTTGCCGAGTTTGCAACCGCTTGCGTCGAAAACAATTTCGTGACTGGCAAAAACCTACCCAAATCCTTGAAAGTCAATTCGATAATCGAAAACTTCGTTTTGCTTGTGGAATACTGGGACGAAACGTCCTTCGCCGACACCCCCGAACGCCTAACCGATTATTTTTTGATAATGAATGAATGAGCGTGCCAACGGCACGCTTTTTTTGTATTATTGAAACAAAACGGTCACAATATTTGATAAATCTAAGTATAGTTTTTGAATAAAGCCGATATTGAGATGAAGAACAAGGAAACGTCCCTCTGGTAGCAACCCTAATTTACTAAAACGTAAATGAGTTGATAGCAGAGGGGCGTTGACGATGTTATTCGCTCAATAGCGGCTTTATTCTACGGCGATTTCTTTGACTAAGACCTCATTCCCGCGAATAAGGTAAGTATGTTCACTGCCGCAATAGGGGCAGGTCTTGCCATACTCGACGGTCGGGTACTCTTTTTTGCAGTCCTCGCAATAGGTGACGGCTTTGATAGGCTCGATTTCAAGAGTGCAACCGCGCAGTAAATCCGTGCGGTTTGCATTCCAGTTCCAACAATCAATGAGTTGATCGTTGACGATTGTAGACACTTCGCCGATCTGCATAACGACTTTTTGAATTTTGGTTGCCTTGTTTTCGACGGCAACGTCGCGGACCATATCGGCTATGTGAAAAACTACGCCTAATTCGTGCATATCAACCTCTTATTTGTTTGCTTTTTTTGCAGCCTTTGCCGCTTTGACCGCTTCTTTGTGTTTCTTTTGGGAAGCCTTTTCTTCTGCGGTCTTCTTGCCGAACACGATTCTCACGCCGCGTTTGATTGCGTACGGAATGATTGCTTTGAACTTGTCTTCGCTGCGAACCATCGTAGAGCATTCGGGATGTTCTCTGTGAAGGTGAATTGCGTCAAATTCGCACTTGGTGGTGCAGACGCCGCAACCGATGCACTTGTTCTCGTCAACGACGCTTGCGCCGCAGCCGAGGCAACGACCTGCTTCGATTTTGACTTGTTCTTCGGTGAGAGTGCCGTGCAAATCTCTGAACGAATGTTTGTCGCCTTCGAGTTCTTTGGCTTCTTGTCTGCCGGCGGTGTCGTAACTGTCGATGACTATGTTGTTCTTGTCGAGTTCGATAAACTGTCTGCGGTTGCGACCGATGGTCATACTCGTGCCGGGTTGTACGAATCGATGAAGCGATACTGCCGCGTTCTTACCCGCTTCGATTGCGTCGATTGCGAACTTGGGTCCGCTGTATACGTCGCCGCCGACGAAGATGTCGGGTTCTGCGGTTTGATACGTGAGCGAATCCGCAACGGGATAATTGCCGTGATGGAATTCAACCTTAGTGCCTTTGAGCAAGTCGCCCCAGACAACCGCTTGACCGATTGCGAAGATGACGTGTTGCGCTTCGACGGTGATCGTGTCGTTCTCGTCGTAAACGGGGCTGAATCTCTTGGTTTGAGGATCGATGACTCTCAAGCACTTCTTGAACACGACTGCCTTGACGGTGCCGTCTTCGTTCTTGAGGATTTCCTTCGGACCCCAGCCGTTGTTGACGGAAATGCCGTCTTCGAGGGTTTCTTCGATTTCGTTCTTACTTGCGGGCATAGTTTCTCTGGATTCGAGGCAGTACATACCCACTTCTTCACTGCCGAAACGAACAGCAGTGCGAGCGCAGTCGACAGCAACGTTACCGCCGCCGATAACGACCGTCTTGCCGCTCAATTTTCTGTCGTGATTTTCGGTTGCGTCGTGCAAGAAGGAAACAGCCATATCCGTTCCGATTGCATCTTCGCCGGGTACGCCGGGAAGTCTGCCGCCTTGGCAGCCGATTGCAACGTAGAACGCTTTGTAGCCTTGTTTTCTCAACTCGTCGATGGTGACGTCTTTGCCGACGTTGACGCCGGTCTTGAACTCTACGCCGAGTTCACGCAAAACGTCGATTTCCGCTTCGATAACGTCTTTTTCGAGTTTGTAGGACGGGATACCGTAGGTAAGCATACCGCCGAGTCTTTCGTTCTTTTCAAACACGGTGGGTTTGTAACCCTTCGTCGCAAGATAGTATGCGCAAGAAAGTCCCGCGGGGCCCGCGCCGATGATTGCTATCTTTTGAGACCATTGTTTGTCAACGTTGGACGGAATGACGACTTCGGGGACGAATCTCGTTTCCGCGTGCAAATCTTGCTCTGCGATGAACTTCTTGATTGCGTCGATGGACACTGCCTCGTCAATCGTTCCTCTGGTGCAGGCTGCCTCGCAACGCTTGTTGCAAACGCGACCGCAGATTGCGGGGAACGGGTTGTCCTTCTTGATGAGTTCGAGAGCCTCTCTGTACTTGCCCTCTTTTGCCTTGCGGATATAACCTTGAACTGCGATGTGCGCAGGGCAAGCCGCTTTACACGGCGACGTACCCGTTTCGTAGCAGTTGATACGGTTGTTATCTCTATAATCCTCATCCCACTTGTCGGGACCCCAACTGAGGTTGTCGGGAAGTTCGTGCTTGGGATATTTGATTTCGCCTTGCTTGGTGCAAAGTTTTTGACCGAGTTTGACCGCGCCTGCGGGGCAATACTCTACGCACTTGCCGCAAGCGACGCATTTGTCTTTCTCTACGCGAGCGACGTATGCGCTTCTGGACATATTCGGGGTGTTGAAAAGTTGCGACGTACGAAGCGCGTTGCAGATGTTGACGTTGCAGTTGCAGATTGCAAAGATTTTGTTTTCGCCGTCAATGTTGGTGATTTGGTGAACGAAACCGTTCTTTTCCGCATTGCGAAGGATTTGCATAGCCTCGTCGTAAGTGATGTCGCGGCCTTTGCCCGTTTCGCGGCAGTAGTCCGCCATATCGCCGATACCGATACACCATTCTTCACAACTGTCGCCGCAGCCTTCGCCGAGTTTGGCTCTGCCGTAACGGCAAGAGCAGATACCTACGCCGAGGTGTCCCTCGTACTTTTTGAGCCAGTAGGAAATATGCTCGATGTCAATAGTGCCGTTTTCCATCTCGATTGCTTTCTCGACGGGGATAACGTGCATACCGATACCTGCGCCTCCCGGGGGCACCATCGGGGTGACCATAGTCAAGGGAAGATAGGTCATACGCTCGAAGAACATTGCAAGTTCGGGATGTTCGTCAAGTTGTTGCTTGATCATATTCGTAAATTCGGCAGAGCCGGGAACGAACATAGGAAGCACGTAGCGACGTTCTCTCTTTGCGCCCTTGATAGGACCGTTCTTGTCGTAGTGATTGCCGTAATCGTATTCGATGATACCGATGTGGCTCATTTCGTCGAGAATCTTTTGGAAGTCTTCCGCTTTTTTGTATTGCGGATTGAGTTTCCAAAGTTGCTCGAAGGTGTACGGCGTGCGCAATTTCATAGAAAGAGCGACGTCCGCCATTTCGTCGGTCATAATGCAACGAAGTCCCCAGTATTCGGGATCGTTGACGGTTACGCCCGCAATTTTGTGGTCGATGCAGTCGGTGATTTTCCTTGCCAGTTTGAGGATTTTCTCACTCGGATTGGGATCGCCCATAAATTCCGGTTTGAAAGCTTTGCTCATCTCAGCCATTGTTGTTTTCTCCTTTGAAAAACTTTATTATATTGTATAACTTATTTTCAAGCATTTCAAGTCCTTCGCCCGTTTTTGCGCTAACGTAATATATTTGCGCTTTCGGATTCAGACGAGAAATGTGGTTTTCAAACTCTGTTTTGTCAAAATCGAACGCTTCGAGGGTGTCGATTTTGGTCACGACGATAAGGTCGCACTTTTCAAACATCAGCGGATATTTGAGCGGTTTGTCGTCGCCTTCGGGTACGGACAAGAGCATCATATTGAGGTGCGCGCCCGTGTCGAACTCGGCAGGACATACGAGATTGCCGATATTTTCGAGGACGATGAGGTCGCAATCGTCAAACTTTGCTTGCGACAAGGCTTCTTTCACCATATCCGCGTCGATGTGGCAAAGTCCGCCGTTGTGTATCTGCACGCTCTCGATTCCCGCGCCGTCCGCTATGCGGCGTGCGTCCACGTCCGTTTCGATGTCAACGTCCATCGCAACCACTTTGAGTTTTTCTTTCAACTCTTTGAGCAACGCGGTGAGCAACGTTGTTTTTCCGCTTCCCGGCGAAGACATCACGTTGAGCAAGAACGTTCCTTTTGCCTTGAGCGTCGCTCTTATCTCGTCCGCGGTCTTGTCGTTGTTTGAAAATATGCTTTCTTTTACGGATATAACTCTCATTTCAACCCCTCTTTCCACTCTGCGTACTTACCGTAAAGATAATCGGCAAATTCGTTTACGCCCTCGCCGCTGCGAGCGGACACCGCAAATACCTTTGCATTCGGATTGACCGAGCGGATATATCCCTTGCACTTTTCGACGTCGAAATCGAAATACTTTGCCGTATCCGTCTTCGTGAATACGACCGCGTCCGCAACCGAGAACATAAGCGAGTATTTGAGCGGCTTGTCGTCGCCTTCGGGAAGCGCGAGCAACACGACTTTGAGGTGCGCGCCCGTGTCGAACTCGGCTGGGCATACGAGGTTGCCGATATTTTCCAAAAACACAACGTCGGAAGTCGTTGCAAATTCCTTGAAACCTTGCCTCGACATATCCGCGTCGAGATGGCACATACCGCCCGTGTGAAGTTGGATTGCCTCTGCGCCCGCTTCGCGTACGGTGTACGCGTCAACGTCGCCGTCGATGTCCGCTTCCATAACGCCGACCTTACATCTGCCCTTCAACGCCTTGGTGAGCGCAACGAGCAACGTCGTCTTTCCGCTTCCGGGGGCAGACATAACGTTGACGTAATATACGCCCCGCTCGTCGAGTTCGGCGCGAAGTTTATCCGCGTCCGCGTCGTTGTTTTTGATTATACTTTCTTTGAGTTCAACGGTTCTGACAATATCCATAATTATATCTTCTTTCCTCGCCTATTGTAGCACTTGAAAATTATATTTTCAATACTTTGATATCGATTGCCATATTTTTGATAAAATATTCTTGAAAAAACCACTGATTTTTTCTCGTTTTTAACAAATTTTACAAATTAAGTGAAATTTTCTTCCTCTACAAGTGTGAACGGCGAGTATTCTAAAATCACACATCACCCCTTCCCTTCGGGCTTTCCCCTATTGCTCAAACTTGCGCCATTTCTCTACAAGATTGCACATCGTTCGCAAGAGGGGGCAGGACGCGATTGACTTCGTAACAATCGCTATTCCGTCACTGCGTTCCTTACGGCAC
>CAKQLT010000049.1:0-12545 GCA_934254715.1 uncultured Clostridia bacterium
GGACAGTACAAGTGAACGGGCGAGTGTGGATTTTTTTCGCCCGTGAACGAGTGGCATAATGAGAGGACGATACTTTTCTATGTGAGTGCCGACTTCCCCTCTTGCGAACGATGTGTAATTTTGCAGAGAATTGACGCAAGTTTGAGCAATAGGGGAAAGCCCGAAGGGAAGGGGTGATGTGTTATTTAAGGTTCACGCCGTCAAACTGTTGTAGAGGAAGAACATACCCCGTGAGGAAAGGGGAAGTTTTATTTTTTAGAGTTTAATCCTCGACACTTTTTATCGAAGTAAAATCGGCTTTTTCAAATTAAGAAAATCTTTATGTTTCGTTTAGTTCATTTTTAATCGACAATCGTATCATATTATCGCAATCGAGAATTGCACCATATTTTGAAAAAACAAATCAAGGAGATATATTATGAAAAAAACATTAGTATCTGTTTTGGCACTCGTACTTGTCGTTTCTCTTTCTCTCGTCGCTTTCGTAGCGTGCAATGACAAAGACGACAACAAGGGCGCAAAAGTTTCCAACACGGAAGTTCTCGGCACGACGGTAGCGGTGTTGGCTTCCAACGCGGCAGGCAGCGCGTCTGCGGCGGCAGAAGATGACGCGGACGTCAACTTCAACGCGGGCGTAAACATTTCGGTCGGCAAAGACAACCAACTCACACTCGGCTCTGAAGTCGTTGCTACGGGCATCGCAAAAACTCTCAAACCTATGATTCAAACGATGGTTGACAGAGTGGACGACGTTCTCGGCGAAAACGGCGTAAAGGTCGAAAAAGTCAATTCCGACGACGCAGAATACACCGAAAAGTACTCGATCACTATCACTTACGTTGACGAAGAAAGCGGCGAAGAATCCACTCGTTCCCTCGCACTCTACGTCAAACTTTCGGCAGGTGCCGAAATCGAAGGCAAAACCAACTACACCTTTGACGCAAAAGTTATGTGGGTAGGCGCAGACGGCAACGAAGTCGAAGTTGCGGCATTCAGCGGCGCAGCAAACTTTGACAATGCAAAAGACGCAATGGTCTTCACGCTCGGCGCACAAGCAGGCGATGAAGAAAACGTCGGCGCATTTGCAAACATCAAAGCATACGCAACCGCACAAGGCACCGTTAAAATCGAAATGGGCGCAGGCGCAGGCGTAAGTGAAGTTGCAGGCGCAAACGCGGCACTTTCCGTTGAAATCGGCAAACTCGCAGACGGCAAATACGGCGCAATCGTAACCGCACAAGGCGACGCAAGCGTCAACAACGTACCCGTTGTCGGCAACGTCGGCGTAAACTTCGTTGCAACCATCAACGTTTATGCAAACAGCCAAGAGAACGCAGGTGAATTTGCACTCAGCGGCAACGTCGAAGCAACCGTAACCGCAATGAACGTAACCTACAAGGGAACGGCAGACCTCACCGGCAAAGCAGTCTATGACGCAGACAAAGACGAAGCGGTCGTAGGACTCAACGGCGTGATCAACTTCACGAGAGTTGACCAAGAAAACAAATAAGACAAGCAAAGCTTGCAATAAAAGAAGTCGCGACGAACGCCGCGACTTCTTTTTTGTTCTTTTGCCTATTGAAAAGCGCGGCGAAACAAGTTATAATTTTTTCACGAGATTGCGGCAACGAAAATCCGCAAAACGAACACTTATCTTAACGGCGCAATATGTACAAAAAGAATCGCAAAAACTTCATCGACTTGTGCGGACAGTGGACGCTTCTCGACCCCGTATCCGGCAAAGAATATCCCGCAAGCGTACCGAGTTGCAATTATTCCGATTTGCAAAACGCGGGCGTTATTCCCGACCCGTTCGTCGCGCTCAACGAGAAGAAAACCGAGTGGGTGTCCGAGCAAGACTGGGTGTACAAAAAGACGTTCGACCTCACGAGAGAGGACTTGTTTGCCGACAGAATTTTTTTGAATTTTGAAAAGATAGATACTCTTTGCGACGTAACGCTGAACGGTGAAAAAATCGCAAGCGTATCGAATTGTCATATCCCGTATTCGTTTGAAGTCAAAAGGTTTTTGAAAGAGGGTGAAAACGTACTTTCGCTATATTTCCCCTCGCCCGTAAATGCGGTTATACGAAAGCAAAAACGCATAAAATGCCCCGTCAACAACAACGGACTTACGGGTATAGCGCACCTAAGAAAACCGCAATGCCATTTCGGTTGGGACTGGGGACCCGTCATTCCCGTGAGCGGAATAGAGGGCGACGTCAAACTCGTGTTTTCAAACAAGGGCAGAATTTTGCAAACGAGAGTTAAGCAAACGTTTGAGGACGGCGGCGTAAGATTGCGTGCGGAAATTCAAAACGAAATTTATGGCGACGATACGCTCGAACTCGATGTCAAACTCGTTTGTCCGAGCGGCGAAACGTACGAATCGGCAGCGATTGCAAAGGATAAAAACGTCGTTGAATTTTTCGTTGAAAAGCCGCTTCTTTGGTATGCCAACGGAATGACGAATTGTCACGAACAACCGCTTTATACAATCGAAACGACGCTTTTAAGCGGCGATTGTGTTCTTTCGTCCTCGAAAAAGCAAATAGGACTTCGCACGATTGCGCTTGACAGAAGTCGCGATAAATACGGCTCGAATTTTTGTTTTTACGTCAACGGCAAGAGAGTTTTCGCAAAGGGCGCAAACTGGATTCCGACTGACAGTTATCCCACGAGAACGACGAAAAAAGACATAGAAGAATACGTCAAAATCGCAAGAGATTCGGGATTCAATATGTTGAGAGTTTGGGGCGGCGGCGGATACGAATCCGAGTATTTTTACGACCTTTGCGACCGCTACGGCATACTCGTTTGGCAAGACTTTGCGTTTGCTTGTCAAGCGTATCCGTTCTTTGACGACGAGTTTTTGCAAAACGTAAAAGAGGAAGTGAAGCACGTCGCAAATCGCCTTGCCGACAGAGCGTGCCTTGCGCTTTGGTGCGGCAACAACGAGATAGAAGCGATGACGGCGGGTTGGGCGGCGAGACGCAAATTCGTCAAATGGACGAAGATTTTTTTCTACGATATATTGCCAGTCGAACTCAAAAAATACGACGACGTAACGCCGTATATCGAGGGCTCGCCCGTAGGCACGAAATTCTTGAAAAACGTAGGCTCGGACAACGTCGGCGACGTTCATCTTTGGGCGGTGTGGCACGGCTTTCAACCGCTTGCGTATTACAAAACTCGCAATCCGCGATTCTGTTCGGAATTCGGGTTCGAGTCTATGCCCGATTTGAAAACGATTGCAAAATTCGAAAGCGAAGCCGACTACGATTTGTCGAGCGAGGTGTTTTCTTCGCACCAAAAGTGTAGGGGCGGCAACGAAAAAATGAAGTTTTATATTGCCGAAAGATATAGGCTTCCCAAGCGTTTCGAGGATTACGTTTATCTTTCGCAACTTTGTCAATCGCTGTGTGTGGGCGAGGCGACGGAACACTGGCGCGCAACCGAGCGTTGCAACGGCTCGCTGTACTGGCAATTCAACGATTGTTGGCCGACTTGCTCGTGGTCGGGACTCGATTATTACAAGAATTACAAAGCCGTTCAGTACGAGGCAAAGAAATTCTTTGCGCCGTTTTCGCTCGCAATCGAAAAGGAAAAGAACGACGTAAAAGTGGTCGTTTTCAACGATAATATTGCCTTGCAAAAAGGCGTTTTGGACGTGAAAGTCGAAACTTTCGACGGCAAGGAATTGTTTTTCGAGCAGATTCCCGTCGAAGTCGAGGGTTGCTCGACGTTCGTCGCAAAACAATACGACGTGCGCAAATTCGGCGGCAAAAAAGCGTTGAAAAACGCGGTTTTCGTTGCGACTTTAACGTGCGAGAATCCGCAAAACGTTGCTCAATGTCAGCCCGAAACCATACGCAAAACTATGCTTTTCGGCAAGGAAAAGAATTTGAAATTGCCGAAGGCAAACGTAACCGTCGACGTGCATAGAGAGGGAAACAAGGCGATATACACGATAAAAAGCGACGCGTACGTGCGCAAATTCGCATTGTTCACGAAGCAAAATTCGCCGCTTTCGGACAACTATTTCGACGTGTTGCCGAACGAAACCGTGCGCATATCCCAAACTATGGACGAAGGGTGTGCGCTCGAAGTTTTGAAAAACGATTTCGAGTTCAAACACGTTGCGACGATAGAGCCGAAGTCAAGCAAATTTGCCGATTCGTTTTTCAGATTCAAAACATTGCTTTCGACTTGGAATTTGCTAAATTACGTATGGTACAAATTCTTTATGTAAATTTCAAAAAAGGTGTAAATCAGTCTTTGTTGAGAAGTTTGCGGATTTTTTTCTTTGCGGAATAAATGGTGTTGTCCACTTTTTTGCGTTCGAGTCCCAACTCGTTGGCAATTTCGGCGTAACTCATACACTCGAGGTGCAGTTTCAAAACGTCGAGTTCGGTGGGGGTGAGCAAGGACGAAATTGCGTCGAAAAGCAACGCCGACGTTTCGTTTTCGATAAAAATGCTTTCGGGGTTTGCTTCTTGCAATTCGTTTCTCAATTCGCCGGAATCGAGGGCGACTTCGACGTTTGCCGATTCGGATTTTCTGACGGCGTCCACAATTGCGTTTCGTATGCAATGCGAAGCGTAGGTTTTGAAACTCGCCTTGCCGTTTTCGTCGTAAGTGTGGATTGCGCGTATGAGCGCAAGCATACCGTAACTCGACAAATCGTCAACGTCATATGCGCCCGCTACGCCGAACGAGCGGGCAATGGATTTTGCAAGATTGAGGTATGCCAAAGCGACGGAATTTTCCGCTTCTAAATCGCCTTGTTGCGCCTTTTTTATGAGTTGCAGTTCTTGCTCTTTATCCATACGTTTCTCTAATCTTATTTTACAAGTGCTGTTAGACACTCAAATACAATCCTTCTCTGCATAGGGGGGGATTCTTCCTCTACAAGAATGTAGCGTCGTGTACTTTAAATCACACATCACCCCTTCCCTTCGGGCTTTCCCCTATTGCTCAAACTTGCGCCAATTCTCTACAAGATTACACATCGTTCGCAAGAGGGGAAGTCGGCACTCACATAGATAGGGGCATTTCTCTACTTATGCCACTGCGCTTTGTGCGCCAGGCAGTGGCCAACGGACGGCGCAGTCGCTTGTACTGCTCGTCAAGTTCGGCGCTCATAGGCTCGCCGCCTTGCGGCTCGTGTTCCGTCTGCGAATAAGTGCAATTCAAACAAAAGTTAACGTCTTTGTCTAACTGCTTCGTATAAGACAATACCTGCCGCCACCGACGCGTTGAGCGAATTGACTTTTCCGTATTGCGGAATGGTTAGCGTATCGTCGCAAAGTTCTTTGGTGAGGCGGTGAATACCCTCGCCCTCGCTGCCTATCACGAGCGCGATATTTCCCGTCAAATTTGCGTCTTTGGGGGCTTTACCGTCAAAATCCGTCGCATAAACCCATACGTTCTGCTCTTTGAGCCATCTTATCGCGTCATTGACGTTGGTGACTTTTGCAATGAGCATATGCTCGGTTGCGCCGCAAGCGACCTTGACCACGGTGTCGTTTACGCTCACGCTTCTGTGCTTGGGAATCACGATTCCGTGCGCGCCGAAACATTCCGCGCTTCTGATGATTGCGCCGAGATTGTGGGGGTCGGTTATGCCGTCGAGTATGACCAAAAGAAGGTCCTCGCCCTTGTCTTTTGCAAGGTTCAAAATGTCTTCGACGTCGCAGTAGGAAAAGTCGGTTACCGCCGCGACTATGCCTTGGTGGTTGCCGCCGTTTGCGAGTTTGTCGAGCATATTTTTGTCAACGTAACTCACGACCGTACGTGCCTCTTTCGCAAGTTTGAGAACGCGCGAAAGCATAGGGTCGAATTCACCCTTTTGCACGTAAATTTTGTCTACCGTTTTGCCTGCGATATAGGCTTCTCTGACGGGGTTTCGTCCGTAAATATACATATCTTTATCCTGCTTTTATTCCTTAATATTATCCTCGAAACACGCGCTCAAAAATTCGTTGAGGCGTTGAGTGTTGCCGATTAGGTACAAGTAGCCGAGCACCGCCTCGAATCCGCTTGCGCGCCTGTACTCGCTCATTTCGGCGTGTTTTGCGCTCGTCTGAACTTTGCAATTTCTCGCTCTGCGGAAAATATCTTGCTCGTCCTCGTCAAAGAGCGGAAGCAGTTTTTCGGCTTCTGCGGCTTGCGATACCGCTTTTACCACTTTTATGACCTCGTGATGAAGCGCGCCGGTCTTTTGGGTCGAACCTATCGTCACTCTCGTGCGAGTGTAAAGGGACTGTACGGCGTCGCCGACGAATGCGAGAGCCATAGGGTGAAGCGCAAGCGCTTCTTGCTTGGATATGGGTGTGTTGAGCGAAAAAATCGAGTTGTCTGCCATAAAAGGAATTGTAGCACAATATTTTGCAAATCGCAACGCCAAACGCGGCGATATTGACAATAAGGAATATAGAGAATAAAATATAACTATAAAACTGCCTGCGCGCGCGGCGCGTCGAGGATTTGCGCAAACGAATCTTCAAAAGGCAAATTCGAGGGATTATGAACAAAAAGTTATTGAAAGTCACGCTATTGACGCTCGTTGCGATATTGCTTTCGACAAGTTTGGTTGCTTGCGGACTTTTCAATTCGCAAAAAGAGATAAAAACCGCCGACGTGGTTGCGGTGAGCGGTCTTGAAAAGGGACAAACCGAGGGCGAGTATATCGTATATCTCGGCGATACTATGCTGCTCGGCGTGGACTGGCACAACAAGCGCGTATCGTCTGCGGACGTCGAGTGGCACGAGAGAGTGAACGGTAAAGACTCGATTGTCAAAGGCACGGACGGCAAGACGTATTCTCGCAGTTTTTCAAAGTCGGATTTGGACAAAAAATTCGAGTATTACGTCGTTGTCAATCAATCGGTCGAGTCGGCAAAAATCACGGTTATGGTGAAATATGCCCTTAAAAATCCGACGATGAGCGCAAATCTTCCCGTGACGGACGGCGTCGTTCAGCAAAACATTATCGACGGCGCGCAAAACGTGGCGATAACGGCGAGTTGGAACGCGGATTTAATCCCCGACGACAAGACCATATCGGTTGCTTGGTACGTTGACGGCGCAAAGCAAGTCGAAACGAGCGCGACGTTCACGTTCGACGTGTCGGGCGTGACGGACGAGTGCGAAATTAAGGTCAAAGCCGTTTTGTCGGACGGAAAGCAGTCGTCGAGTGCGGAAATTACGCTTGCGTTCGTCAAAAAGTTCGCGCCGGTAGAGGAACTGAAAATAAACGCCGATTCCACGCTTTTTGAAATCGGACCGAACGCGTACTATTTCAAGGCGAGTGCAGACGGAAACAAAGTTAAGTCTTTTTCGACTTCGCTTTTGCCGTGGAACGCAAACGGAAACGCGGCTTGTGAGTGGACTTTGGCAAACTCGTCGGGCACAAGCGTCGTGGAAAAGAGCAAACGCAGTGCGGATATATCCCTTTCGTACGGCAAAAACGTGATTAAAGCGACTATGCAAAACGTCGAAAGCAGACAAATCATCGTCTATGCGCTCGATTACGAGTACGACGATTTGCCCAAAGACGTAAAAGACAATATCGAAAACTCGTTCTTCTGGCTCGGCAACTATTACGATAGTTACATCTCGACACAAGCAGACCTCAACGCGTTTATGGGCTACGTCATATCCTTGCACCAAAAGAATGAGGCGTACACGGTTTACATCGAAAAGAACGACTGGTGCAACCTCGACAAGTTCGTCGAAAAGTGTTCGACGGCGGTTGACGAGGGCGGCGACGAGTCGGGCAGATTCCGCTATCAAGTGGGCGTAAGAGGCTCGATAGGCTCGGTGACGTTCACCGACGAAACCGTGTTCGGTATTCCGCAAGGCGCGTACGAGCCGAAAGCGAACAGCGAGCAAATCGTGGGATATTTGCGGTATTCCGAGCAATCCGCAACCCGAACCAAACTGCCCATAGACGAGAAAACCGAAAGCGCGAAAGTGTCAAATTCAAACGAACTCTACCGCGCCGTATCTTGCGGGCAAAAGCCGATTTTTGAGGACGATAAGAGCGGAATCGCACTCAAAAAACTTTACGACGAAGCGCGCGACGTTCTCACGACGTACGTTTCCGACGATATGTCCGACTACGAAAAAGTCGCCGTCATTTACGACTGGATAGTAAACGTCGTGGACTACGACTACGCCGCCGCGCAACTTCAAGGCGACGATACGAGCAAGTATAACGCGTTCTATCTCGAAGGCGTGTTCAACGACCATCGCGCCGTTTGCGACGGCAAATCCAAAGCGTTCGCTCTGCTTTGCGGAATGGAAGGCATAAAAGCCGTACGCATTGTGGGTTATGCAAACAAAAACCTCAAAGACCTTACGCCCGACGAGCAACTTGCTTGCGGTCACGCTTGGAACAAGGTGCTTATCGACGCGGACGACGACGGTGTGAAGGAATGGTACGTCGTCGATACGACTTGGGGCGACGTTGCGGTTAAAAACGAGGGCGCAAGCGGCGGCGTATACGAATATCTCAACTACGCCTACTTCCTCAAAACCGACGAGGATATAAAGGATACGCATATCGCAAAAACCTACAATCCGATTGCAAACACCGACGTAAACGTCTACAAAAAGACGGTGATAAAGGCGGGAAGCGCGAGTTTCGATTTGTACGTCGAGTCCGTTGCGGAACTCAACGCGATTGTCGCATACAGCAAGGCAAACGGCGGAATACCCTTGTCCGTCTACGTCGTATCGGGCGTCAAGGGTAGCGGTTACAACATAGTACCCATTGACGACAATCAGGTTATTATATTTGCAAGAACGTAATCAAGCGTAAAACACCTTAAAACGTATAAAAACCGCCTCAAACGAGGCGGTTTTTATTGTGCCTACGGCACGGTGATATGCTCGCAAGCGAGCGTGAAATTGTCCTCTCGGACAGCGAAATTTGCGCATAGCGCAAGTGAAATCGCACGCTTCGCGTGCGGTTGCGGAAGGTAACGATACCTACCGCGCAATGCGCAATTAAAGGTACGCCCGCAACGCCTTTATGTTTTTGTCGTAAACTTTCATAAGGTCTTTGGCAAGGTCGGGAACGTCAACGCCGTCGCGGTTGAGTTCGTTGATGCACTTTTGCACGCTTTCGATGCCCATATTGTAGCCGTCGATAAGCATACTCGCAAGGTGCGAACACGAACTGTTTATGCCCGCGTTCATTTTTACGCCCGCTTTGAGCATCATACGTTGCATAGGATTGGTTTGCGCCTCTTCGAGTTCCTTTTCGCTCAACTCGGATTTTGCTTTCTGATAAAATTCTTCCATCGTTTCTTTTTGCGAAAGCACGAGGTTTTTCATTTTTTCGCAGTCGATATAGCCGATGATGTTGTCGACGGATTGCGCGCCCATAGCGGTGTTACGCACGATTTCTCTATAAATTTTCATAAGGTTCTCCTTCTATATTCGATGTTTTGCGGCTCTGATTATTCGTTTGAAAACAGTTTGTCGAGCCATTCTTTCACCCACGACTTGTACACGATTTTTTCGCCGTTGTCGCTTTCGGGGACGAAGCACAGAGGCGGAAAAGCCACGCACCACCAGTTGTCGCCCACGCCCTCGCCGAGATAGATTATAAGCGCGTCGTAGTTGCCTTCGGGGAAGTCGTAGTCGTCGTATTTTCTGTCGGGAAAATACTCGTTTTTGAACGCAATCGAGGCTTTATATTCAAAATTGTTGTCGTAAAGCGTTTGATTTGCGATTTTGACGAGATTTGCCTTTTCTCGTTCAAGCGTGCCCAGGGCTTCGTTTTTGCTCTTGCAACCGTCGAGTTTAGAGGTGAGATATTCGGTCACTTCGTCGCGCACTTTGAGTTTTACGGCTTGGTCGGATTCACTGTTTGAGTTGGCTCTTATATGTATGCGAATACATTGCTCTGCAATTTCTCGTTGGCTCGGCGCGTCGTCGCAAGCAAAGAGCAAAAGCGTGCACGAGAGCAAAACCAAAACGATACAAATAGAAACGATTGCTTTTTTCATAGCGAGAGTATTGCCCCTCTTTGCGCGTTTTATACTTGCATAAAAATCGCAAGTCGAGAAAAACTATCCCAAAAGAGGTGAAATATGAATCGTAAATTAGACGCCCGAAAGTGTTTGATTTTTGCCCTCGTTTTGTCGCTTTCAATCGTGACGATACTCTCGTTTGCCGTCGTGCAAACGCCGAGCGTTGCGGACGCGGCAACCTTGAAGCAAGGCTCGCGAGGGGATTTGGTCAAAACCGTTCAGCAAAAACTCATACGCTGGGGCTATCTCAAAGGCACGGCGGACGGCATATTCGGCGCAAAGACGAAAGCCGCCGTCATCGCGTTCCAAAAGAAAAACGGACTTACCGCCGACGGTATAATAGGCACGCGCACGGCGCAAGCACTCGGCATAAGTCTTTCGAGTTCGACGTCAACGTCGTCAACGACGTCCTCGACCGACCTCAATCTGCTTGCGAGAGTGGTATACGGCGAGGCAAGAGGCGAGCCGTACACGGGGCAAGTCGCAGTCGCGGCGGTCGTGCTCAACAGAGTACGTTCGTCGTCTTTCCCCAATAGCGTGGCGGGGGTCGTGTATCAGTCGGGCGCATTCGATTGCGTGAGCGACGGACAGATTAACCTTACGCCCAATCAATCCGCATACAACGCCGCAAAGGACGCTCTCAACGGTTGGGACCCGACGTACGGATGCTTGTTCTATTACAATCCGCGCACCGCTACGAGCAAATGGATGCTCTCGCGCACGGTTAAACTCTCGATAGGCAACCACGCCTTTTGTTAAGGAGGAAGAATTATGAAAAACAAGGATAAAAAACAAGAAACCAAACAAGTCGAAAAAAAGAAAAAGCCGACTTCCAAAGTCGTGAAAACCGCCGTTCTCGGCACGGTGCTCGGATTGTTTTCCTGCGCTATCGTGGGGCTTTCCGTCGCGCTGTACTACGCTCAAACCAGCGTGAACACGCACGAAGCGTACCAACGCCAAATGGACGCTATATATCAACGTGCGTACTACGATTTGCTTGACGGCGCAAGCGATTTGGGCATAAATCTGCGCAAAATCAGCGTGTCCAACTCAAAGAGTATGCAACAGTCCCTTCTTTACGAAGTGTACAACGCGGCGGAACTTGCAAGCAGCAATCTCGCAACCTTTAAGTCCAACGACGACGGCGTACTCAAAGCGCAAAAGTTCGTCAACCAACTCGGCGACTATTCGCATTCGCTCGCTATGGGGCTTGCAAACGGCAAAGAATTGAGCGGCGAGGACAGACAACGCCTTTTCAAAATGGGCGAAATTGCCGACGTCTATCAAAAGTCGCTTGAAAGCGTGCAAAAGAATCTCGACGACGCCAATCTCGAACTTACCGACGAGGGCGCGCTCGACGTGTTCGTGCAATCCTTTTCTTCCTTTTCCGAGCCGAGTTTCGAGTATCCCGAAATGATTTACGACGGGCCGTTTTCGTCCGCTTTGGAAAATAGAGAAACGAAAGGTCTTGTCGGTGACGAAATAACCAAAGAGCAAGGCGCGGCAATCGTAAAAACCAAACTTGCCACTCTCAATCCCGCCGACGTTGAATTTGCGGGCGAAGCGGACGGCGACATAAAGACGTTCGATTACACCGTTCGAATAAACGGCGAAGCCGCATACGTTCAAATCGCGCGAAAGGGCGGTATGCTCATATCCTTTAACGCAAGAGCGGATTTGCAAAGCGCGGCTATCGTCGAGGCAAGCGAAACTTGTCAGCAACGCGCCCTCGAATTTGCAAAGGCGGCGGATTTCGATAATATGGCGGTCGTATGGTCGTCCTCGTCTGACGGCGAGTGCGTCATAAACCTTGCGCCTATGCAAAACAACATCGTCCTTTATCCTGACCTTGTCAAAGTCAAAGTCCGCGAATCCGACAACACCGTCATCGGCTTCGATTCCACGCACTACGCTTTCAACCATTGCACGCGCAACCTCGACCAACCCTCGATTACTCTCGAAGCGGCAACTCAAGTCGTGTCCTTGCCGTCCGTTCGTGACGGCAGACTCACCCTCATTCCCCTTCGCGAAACGTCCGAAGTTCTCGCCTACGAGTTCGAGTGTCATCAAAACGGCACGTACTATATATATGTTGACGCGCGCACGGGCGAGGAAGTGAATATTTTGTATGTTATAGAGGACTCTCTCGGTTCCCGCACTGCATAAAACCGCGTTATTTGGCGAATAACTTTGTCAGGCACGGCTTGCCTCAAAATCGTGTACGTCAGTACACTGGGTTTTGATTCAAGCCGCGCCTTTCGCGTTCTTCATCCAAATATCGCGGTTTTATATACTTATTCGAAGACGGAACGCGAGCCGCAAGGCGGCGAGGAAGCGAGCGTCGAGCTTGACGATTAGTACAAGTGAACGGGCGAGTGTGGATTTTTTTCGCCCGTGAACGAGTGGCATAACAAGAGAACGATACCTATCTATGCGAGCACCGAGTGTTGCCCCACGCGAAGCGGACGCCGTGGGTTCCCTCAAAGTATGCAGAGGGGGA
>CAKQLT010000050.1:0-12208 GCA_934254715.1 uncultured Clostridia bacterium
GCGATTTCGCTATGCTAATAGCAGAGGGTTATACCCTCAAATTAAAAACCACCAGCTAAGCTGGTGGATTTTTATTTTCAAAAAACTGTGCACCGACTTCGATAATCGATACCGAAGCGGAAACGGTGTAGGCGGCTCCTCCAAAGTTTCCCCGTGGCACACGCCAACGCCTGTTTAGTGCTGCTGCGGTCAAGCTCTGACACGGTTCGCAGTATGACATTGCACGGGACCTTGCTATCAACGCTCCTTGCACCGTGCAGCCAACCATATCAAAGACCTCGGACGGCGTTCGACACTACTATTGCGGATTGTAGTTTACAGGGCACCGCAAGCTCCCCGTCTAGCACAGTACGATTATTATAGCATTTGTATTTCCATTTTGCAACAAGAAAAATATATCTGTTTTCGATACAAAAAAATCGCCGTTTTTCGACGATTTTTTGTGCTTTATATGCGGTTTTTTAAGCCGATTTTTGCGATTTGCAACGTTCTCTTTGTATGATTTGCGTCGTTTATCTTTTTGTTGCGCTGTTTATGGTTCGTGCCGTATATGTTTTTTTTCGTTCAAACGCTCGGCGTTATTTTATATCGCGCTTTTCAAACGTGAAGTAGCCTATAAGCGTAGAAGCGACGGTGTAAACGACGGGCATAACCGTTGCGGCGACGATTTGCGCGGTCGAGAGTTTACTCGCGTTTGAGGCAATGTCCATTTGTTGCAAGGGAAGGAATATCGTCCAGTCGAGTTTAGTTCCGCTCGTGTCGCTGACGCTCAATACGGTTTTGATTACGCTGACGACGATTCCGAGAAGCAGATACGCCGCAATGCTCGTTGCGATTGACGTTCCGCTCGAACGGCAAAGGAAGTTTATCATCACAAACAGCGATACGCTTGCTATGCCCGCAAGAAGTTGCAGTGCGAAGTTGCGCATAAGCGTGCCGAATTTCGCGCCCGTAAATCCGCCGGGGCTGCCGCTGATTGCGTAGAATATTCCGCTTACGAGCAGTGCAAAGCAGACGTAGAACACGAAAAGGCAAACGAGCGAGAGCCATTTCGAGAAGTAAGTGTTGGTGCGCTTCGTGCCTCTTGCCGTCGTGAGTGCGATATATCCGCAAGAAAAGTCTTTGCCGATGAATATGCAAGCGACGATTGCAATGAAAAGTTCGACGTTTGCAACCGACGACGAGCCGTACAGCATATTGATTATCAAAGAATCCATAAACTGCAACGTACTGTCGATTTCGGGCATTTGTTCGGGCGGCTGACTTTCGATAACCTTTATGCCTATCCAGTAGATAGCAAAGGTAAGGAAAATGAGCGCAAACATAATTATCAAAGAAATCCAAACGCTTTTGAGTTTCTTCAATCTGTAAAAATCGCCGTTCAAGGTCATAGCAAACGAATTATTGTTCATTTTTTATACCTCCCATAAGCGAAATAAAGGTGGATTCCAAATCCCCTTGACAAGAGTTTATGCTCAAAACAGTTACGTTTGCGTCGCTGAACATCTTTGCGACTTGCGGAATGTCTTTTGAGAGGTCGTATAGCGCAAGGGTGTTGTAGGGAAGTATCTCGAAATCGTGTGCGTGATAGTTTTCGACCACGACGTTGAGCGCGATTTTTAAATCGTCCACCACGACTTTGATGTACGGTCTGCAAAGTTCTTCGAGGTCGCTCTGGCGCATTTCTTTTACGAGTTTGCCGCCTTCGATGACGCCGTAGCAAGTTGCGAGTTTTTGAAGTTCTGAAAGCAAGTGCGACGATATGAGTATAGTCACGCCGTCGTCTTTGTTGAGCCTTTGCAAAAGTTCTCTGACCTCGAATATTCCCGTGGGGTCGAGACCGTTTACGGGTTCGTCGAGAATAAGAATGCTCGGGTCGCCCACGAGTGCGATGGCGATTGCGAGGCGTTGCTTCATACCGAGAGAATAATTTTTGACTTTTGCGGGGTTGCTGGGGTCGAGACCGACCTTGTGAAGAATATCTTTGAGTTTTTCTTCGTTTGTTATTCCGAGCGAGTAACCCATAGACTTCATATTCTCAAGAGCGGTGAGATGAGTGGATAGGGCAGGGGAATCTACGATAGATCCGATTTTTTTGCGCTCGTACGCGAGTGCGTCCGCGCTCGAAGCGCCGTTGATTCTGACTTCGCCGCTCGTTGGGTTTGCAAGACCCAAAAGGATTCTGATAAGCGTGGTTTTGCCTGCGCCGTTCCTTCCGACAAGACCGTATATGTCGCCCTCGCGAACGGTGAGACTCACGTCGTCGAGCACGACTTTGTTCTTGCCGTACGTTTTTGTCAAATGTGACGTTTCAAAAACGTTCATTGTTTACCTCTGATTCGTTGATGTCTACATTATACCACGTTTTACACAGATGTCCATTTTTGTTTTTATTCGCTCGGAATATTAATTGCTTTTTAATGTAAAATCGCCCTAAAATTGCCTTATACACGAATCGTGTACAAGCATATTGCAATACGAATCGTGTACAAATTATCTTCGTGAACTGTATAAAACAGCGAAATTAGGCACAATATGAGGGTAAAACAAGGCAAAATCACGGCATTTTCGCACGAAGCGTGTATTTTACAACACGAATCGTGCTATAATCGAAATCGTAAAAGCGGACGCAAAACTTGTTCAGAAAATAAAAAAGACACGCCGAAGCGTGCCGATGGTGGAGCGGGCGATGAGAATCGAACTCACGACTAAAGCTTGGGAAGCTTTCGTTTTGCCATTAAACTACGCCCGCATTAAATTCGATTTTGATTGTATCATTCAAAAAGATTTTGTCAATCGTTTTGGTGACTTTGAGGCAAAACGGTTGCGTTTTGGATTCGGTTATATTATACTTAAAAAATCTATAAATGATTACAATAGAGGCAAATATGTACAAACCAGTTGAAACAAATCTCAATTTCGTTGACCGCGAAAAAGAAGTTCTCGATTTTTGGAAGCAAGAGAACATTTTTGAAAAGAGCGTCAAAAAGAACGAGGGCAATCCCGAGTTCAGTTTTTACGACGGTCCTCCGACCGCAAACGGCAAGCCGCATATCGGTCACATTCTCACTCGCGTTATGAAGGACATTATCCCCCGTTACAAAACGATGAAGGGCTATCACGTCTTGCGCAAAGCGGGTTGGGACACTCACGGTCTGCCCGTCGAACTCGAAGTGGAAAAACAACTCGGCATCGACGGTAAGCAAGAAATTGAAAAATACGGCATCGAGCCTTTTATAAAGAAATGCAAAGAATCCGTGTGGAAGTATACGGACGAGTGGCAAAAGATGTCCGACCGTATCGGATACTGGGCGGATATGAAAAATCCCTATATCACCTACGACAACAACTACATCGAGTCGGTGTGGTGGGCAATCAAGCAAATGGCGGATAAGGGACTTATCTACAAAGGCTACAAAATCGTGCCTTATTGCCCGCGTTGCGGAACGGCTCTTTCCTCTCACGAAGTGGCGCAAGGCTACAAGGACGTCGAGGAAACTTCCGTATTCGTCAAATTCAAGGTCAAAGGCGAGGAAAACACCTATTTCCTTGCTTGGACGACCACGCCTTGGACGCTTCCGTCGAACGTCGCTCTTTGTATGAACGCAAAAGAGGACTACACGAAGATTAAAGTCGGCGACGAGTTCCTTATTCTCGCAGACGCGCTTATTCCGTCGATATTCAAAGACGAGGCGGAATACGTCAAAGTGGACACGAAGAAAGGCTCGGATTACGAATACGTCGAATACGAACCGCTTTTCGATTACGAAACGGGTGCGAAAGAGAAGGCGTATTTCGTCACGAACGACTCGTACGTCACGCTTACCGACGGCACGGGTATCGTTCACATCGCGCCGGCATTCGGCGAGGACGACAGCAAGGTCGGCAAAAAATACAATTTGCCTTTCGTTCAAATGGTTGACGACAGAGGCAGATTCAAAGACGCCGTATACGATTTCAAGGGCTTGTTCTGCAAGGACGCTGACAAATATATCATCGAAAAACTCAAAGGCGAAAACAAACTTTTCAAAACTTTGAGATTCACGCACAGTTATCCGTTCTGCTGGCGTTGCGACACGCCGCTTCTTTACTATGCCCGTTCGAGTTGGTTCGTAAAGATGACAGCGGTCAAAGAGCAGTTGCTCGCGTCCAACGATTCGGTGAACTGGATGCCCGAAACCATCAAAAACGGCAGAATGGGCAACTTCCTCGAAAACGTCATCGACTGGGGTATTTCTCGTGAAAGATACTGGGGCACGCCGCTTCCCATTTGGGTTTGCAACAAGTGCGGAAAGGTGCACGTCATCGGCTCTCGCGAAGAATTGCGCGAAAAAGCGCACCTCGACCACGACGTGGAATTGCACCGTCCGTATATCGACGAAGTGAAGTGGGAATGTGAGTGCGGCGGCGAGATGGCACGCACGCCCGAAGTGTTGGACTGCTGGTTCGACTCGGGTTCTATGCCCTTTGCGCAATGGCACTATCCGTTTGAAAACAAGGAAATCTTCGAGAAAGTATTTCCGGCGGACTTCATTTCCGAAGCGGTCGACCAAACGAGAGGTTGGTTCTACACGCTTCTTGCGGTCAGCACCGTGCTTTTCGGTCGCGCGCCGTTCAAAAACTGTATCGTACTCGGTCACGTCAACGACAAAGACGGCGTGAAGATGTCCAAACACAAGGGCAACGTTGTAGACCCGTGGACGGTGCTCGACAAGCAAGGCGCAGACGCTACGAGATGGTATTTCTACACCACGAGCGCGCCGTGGCTTCCGTCGAGATTCCACGCCGACGCGGTGAGCGAATCCCAACGCAAGTTTATGGGTACGCTTTGGAATACGTACGCGTTCTTCGTTCTGTACGCCGAAATCGACAAATTCAATCCTGCAGAGCATAAACTCGAAGACCAAAAACTCACGATTATGGACAGATGGATTCTTTCTTGCCTCAACTCGCTCATAAAGACGGTTGACGAGGGATTGAATCAATACAAAATCACCGAAACTTCGCGCGCTATCGCGGAATTTGTGGACAATCTTTCCAACTGGTACGTACGCCGTTCGCGCGAGCGTTTCTGGGGCAGCGAGATGTCAAAGAGCAAGGAAGCGGCGTATACGACATTGTATACCGTGCTTTCTACGCTCTCGAAAATCCTTGCGCCGTACACGCCGTTTATGGCTGAAAGTATGTATCGCAACCTCGTTTGCAACTTCTATGCGGACGCACCCGAAAGCGTACACCTTTGCTCTTTCCCCGTTGCGGACGAGAAGTACATCGACAAGGAACTCGAAAACGGTATGGGCGACGTTCTCAAACTCGTCGTGCTCGGCAGAGCGGCAAGAAACGCCTCTAACCTCAAAAACAGACAACCGCTTTCAAAACTTTTCTACAACGGTAGATACGAACTCTCGAACGACCTCAAAGAACTCGTCGAGAACGAACTCAACGTCAAGTCGGTCGAAGTTTCGGGCGACAGCAACGTGTTCGTAAGTTACGATTTGAAACCGCAACTTCGCACGCTCGGTCCTAAATACGGCAGTTTGCTCGGCAAAATCAGAGAAGTATTGCAGGCTCGCGCAAACGAAATCGTGTCGGCAATCAAATCTCACGGCTTGTTCAGAGCGGATGTCGAAGGCAGAGAAGTCGAACTTTCAAAGGACGATTTGCTTATCAGTATGAAGAACAAGGAAGGCTATTCGAGCGAAAGCGACGGCGAAACCACGGTCGTTTTGGATACGCAACTCACCGACGAACTCATTTTCGAGGGTGCGGAACGTGAAATCGTGTCCAAGATTCAGACGATGAGAAAAGAAGCGGGCTTTGAAGTGACCGACCATATCGTCGTAGGCTACAAAGCGGAAGGCGTTGCTCTCAAAGTGTTCGAGAAAGCGGACTTCCTTTCCGACGTACTTGCGGACGGAATCTCGACGACAATCGACGGTTTTGCAAAAGACTGCGACATCAACGGCGACAACGTTACAATTTCGGTGAAGAAAATCTGATGAGAATTGCACCCGACTGGAAAGAATACAAGGTTATCGCCACGGGCGACGGCGAAAAACTCGAAAAATGGGGGAATATCACGCTTTTGCGTCCCGACCCGCAAGTAATTTGGCACGCAAAAACGCCGCTTGCGAGTTACAAGGACGTGGACGCCGTGTACGAACGCTCTCGCACGGGCGGTGGTATGTGGAAATTCAAGCGCAACGTTCCGTCCGAGTTTACGCTTTCGTGGCGTGATTTGACTTTTTCGCTTAAACTTATGGGGTTTAAGCATACGGGACTTTTCCCCGAACAAGCGGTCAACTGGGACAGAATGATGAAACTTATTTCCGAATCGGGGCGCGAAATATCCGTGCTTAACCTTTTCGGATATACGGGCGCGGCTTCCGTCGCTTGCTTGAAAGCGGGCGCAAAGGTATGCCACGTCGACAGTGCAAAAGCAATGGTTGAGCGCGCGGGCGAAAACGTGCGTTTGAGCGGTCTCGACAATTCGGGTATGAGATATATCATAGACGATTGCTTCAAATTCTGCCAAAGAGAAATCCGCAGAGGCAGAAAGTACGACGCAATCATTCTCGACCCGCCGAGTTTCGGCAGAGGTCCGAACGGCGAAAAGTGGAAGATAGAAGAAGGTATATCCGAACTTTGCGAACTCGTTGCTAGTTTGCTCTCGGACGACCCGCTGTTCGTTTGCCTCAATTCCTACACTACGGGATTGCAACCGACTGTTATGGCAAATATACTCAAACTCACCTTGCCGAGCAACGCGCAAATCGACGCCGACGAAATCGGACTTGCAACCGAAGAAGGACTCGTTTTGCCGCAAGGCTGCACGGCGTTTGCGACGTTCGCAAAATAAAAAATACCGTTAGATACTCGATTTTTGGCATTATGTTTGCAAAATATCCGCCGAAATCGCAACTACGAAATACAATCGAAAAACGACATATAGGACGTAATTATGACTTATCAAGACCTCAAAATCGTATACGAGGACAATCACATTTTGGTTGTCGTCAAGCCTTACGACGTTCCCGTGCAAGCGGACGAGAGCGGCGACGCGGATATGCTCACTATGCTCAAGCAGTACCTCGTTGAAAAGTACAACAAACCAGGCGACGCATATCTCGGACTCGTTCACAGACTCGACAGACCCACGGGCGGCGTTATGGTGTTTGCCAAAACCTCGAAAGCCGCATCGAGACTTTGCGAAGCAATCCGCGACGGCGGTGTGGAAAAGAGATATTTGGCAATCGTGGAAGGCGCGCCGAGATACAGCGCGGACAAACTCACTTGCTATCTCAAAAAATTCCCCGATACGAACACGGTCAAAGTCGTGCCCGCACTTTCGGAAGGCGCAAAATACGCCGAACTCGACTACAAGGTTTTGAGCAAAAAGACGGACGTAAGTTTGCTTATGGTCAACCTCGTCACGGGTCGCGGACATCAAATCAGAGTGCAACTTGCAAATATGGGCAACCCGATTGTCGGCGACAAGAGATACGGCAACGGCTCGCAAACGAGATTTCCGCTTTGCCTTTGGGCGACCGAACTTCGCTTTGCGCACCCCGTAAGCGGCAAAGAAATGGTGTTCAGAGTCTATCCGCCCGAAGTTGCGCCGTGGACTCTGTTCGATATGGACGCATTTTTGAACATCACGATTAAAAACTGCTATTGATTATATCAAATAAAACAGCAAAAAACGCCGTCGTTTGACGGCGTTTTTCATAACTTCCGGTGTGATAATTTTGTGTTTTGACAAGTTTGGTTTAGTAACGTGGTTTAGTAAATTCGTTTGACAATTTTAGTCGTTGATATAGGTTGGATTCGCCGTTGCCGTTTATCCTTTTTTTTGCAAAAATTTCGAGTTGCGGAATTGTTGAAAAGCAAACGATAACTTGCGTATTGCGCAAAAACGGTTCGTTTTTTCGCTCGTTTTTCGATTTTTGCAACGTCAAACAGCCGACGCGAGTCGGTTCACCATTTTTTCAACTGTCGTGGGGTTTTACATATTTTTTGCGACAAAATATTTGTCGGTTTGAAGTCGCTTGTATATTGACGAGATGTATTTGTCGTTTGCAAAATCCTTTTGCAGCGCGCTTTCGTCGTAGCCGAGCGAGGATAGGTTCTTTGCAAATTCTGCTTCTGCGTTTTCGAGCCGTCTGAACGTCGTGCGCATTGCGATGTTGCGTGCTTTCGAGATTTCCTCGAACGTCAGTTTTTGGAACATTCTGTCCGTAAGTATCTCGCGCGATTTGTCTTTCATTTTGTTGAGCGACTCGTTGATGAGGTATCGCAAGTTGACGATTTTGCGCTTTTCGTCGGTGAGTGCGATGATTTCACTTATTAGTTGCTCGTTGCTTACACCCATTTTGAGGTGTTTGCTTTGAAAACTCGATTTTACTCGACTTTCGATGCCGAAGTTTAGTTCTTTTACGATTTTCGGTAAAAGGGCATAAGCAACAAGCACCGTGTTGCTCCAATTTTTTTTCATTGTTTTCCCTCCGAAATTGTTGGAAATATAACTCCTTGTTGGCTACACAATACATAAGGGAAACGCAAAAAGTCAATATTTTATGTCACTTTTTTGTGAATTTTATTCGAAAAATTTTTCTTTTTTACAGTATGAATCCCAAAAGGAACGCAAAAACCATACTTAAGGCGCATTGCGTGCCTTTTTTGAGTATCAATTCCCAAAAGCCGACGCCGCATTTTGACAGGAAAGTGTAGTTTTGCAAAGTTATCGACAATCCGCCGAGAGAAACCGCGCCCGTGCATAGCGTAACGCCCAGTTGCAAGTTTTGGCATTTTGAACACTCGATACTTGCCCTCGTCATTTCGATGAGGGAATATATTGCCGACAATACGGGTTCGCTTGCGCCTTGAAGGTGCGAAAGCGCGTCGCGGATTCCGACGAGTTCGAGAGTGTCCACAATCATTCCGCATATGACGATATAACCGCCGACGTACAGCATATTTATCGTTGCTTTGGATATTGCGCGCGAGAGAAGTCCGTCAACGTCGCTCGGCGATGAAAAAGCGGAAACGTCGCGGCTGTCGTCTTTCTTTTTGCGATATATCAAACCGTTTAAGATTGCGCCTGCATAGTGCGCCACGAGTACGATAAGTCCGACCTTTTGATTTGCGAAAATCGCGCCGCCTATCGTGCCTATCATAAACACAGGACCCGACGTAGAGCAGAACGAACACACGCATTTTGCGTCTTTTTGCGAGATTGCGCCCGCACTGTACAACTCGTATATGGTGCTTGCGCCGACGGGATAGCCGCACAGCATACTCAAAAACAAAACGTACGCGCTTTCTTTTGGGGCGTTGTACATAAGTTTAACGCTTTTTGCGCCCGCTTTTGAAATCGTGCTGACCGCGCCCATATACGTCAAAAGCAAAGAGCAAAAATAGAACGGGAACAAAGAGGGAAGCACGCTCGAGGCAAACAAACTCAAACCTCGCCTTGCGGAATCGAGGTAATAGTCGGGTTTTGCGAGCATAAACGCCATAAAGGCGATAACGGCAATGCAGGCAAAAACTTTCGGAATTTGCGCCTTGTTGAGTTTGTGCATACAAAATCATATTCTTTTGAAAAGCAAAATATTGCCTTACAAACGATGTTTTCCAACTAAAATGTTTTAACAATAAAAAATCGTGCCGTGGGGCACGACGATATTGCACTATGTGCAGTTATATTTGCGCTGTGCGCAAGTTATATTGTCCTTTCGGACAACGATATTGCGGCAAAGCCGCAGTTATGGAATATTCAAATATTTTCAGTCTAATTAATTTGCCTTAGCGACGATTTTTGCTTAGTAGCACAATTTTTGAATCTTTGCGGCTTTTTCGTCGAGGTCGATGAGGGGACGAACGGGGCAATCTTTTTCGCAATCGCTGTGCTTGAAGAAGAAATAGCCGTCCGATTGTGCCAAAAGCGCAAACAACGCTTTCTTTTTTGAGGGTTTGAACGCCAAAGCGGTGCAATAGGGCGGTTGCTCGTTTGCAAGATTAATTAAGTCTTTCGTGAGTCCCAAAGTCGCGCTTGCGGCGATTCGCTTTATCGTCGAGCGGGTGTAGCGTTTGCTCGTAAGTCCCAAAAACTCGTCCATATTGTTGAACGAAGATTGCGAAATGCGATTTTCCATACCCTCGCTGATGTTTGCGATTTCTTTGAGTTGAGCGGCACTCATCGCTTTCATAGCGTACGTTGAAATGACGTTGTATTTGTCGATATTTGCGTGCGTCGAAAGGTCGACGAACGGCGGAACGAATGCCGAAACGTCGGCGTTTTGTGCGATTAGATTGCGGATTTTCGTTGACGACATAAATTTTTTGTCGTCGTCGGGTTTGCGCTCGACCGAGTGATATTGAACCTTGCCGCCGTACGCCGCGCCCGCTTTCATATATTCGACCGCAAGAATGTTGTTGGGGGATTTAAGCATATTCGACACGTCGGGGCGGATTTTGTCGAGAGCGAGAGTTCTCGATTTTGCGACGGAATAACCTTCGCTCAAATAGCCTTTGAGAAGGTTTGATACGTCTTTCGATTCGCTTCTCATAAACTCTGCCGCCATAT
Organism: uncultured Clostridia bacterium; assembly: GCA_934254715.1. GTDB lineage: Bacteria > Bacillota > Clostridia > Christensenellales > CAG-917 > CAG-475. The sequence goes on from CAKQLT010000050.1 coordinate 10,586, forward strand.
TCAAATCCTCGATTTCGTCGCTTTCCGTGCCGAAAGACAGGGTATATTCGCCGAGCATAGACAGCGTTTTAAGCGCGCCTTCGGCAAACCCTTTTGCGGTCGAGAGGGAATATACGGTGGGAAGTTCGAGCACCAAATCCGCGCCCGCTTGAATCGCCCAGTTAGCGCGGGTGTAGCGGTCGGCTATGCACAAATCGCCGTGTTGCGTGAATGACGAACTCATAACGACGACGAGCGCGTCCGCGTTCGTTTCGCGCTTTGCCTTTTTGAGTTGTTTCAGATGTCCGTTGTGAAACGGGTTATATTCTGCGATTACGGCGGTTATTTTCAAAATAAATCCTCATATTGTTGATTTTTGTCGGTTAATTATCTATAATTATAACTAAAAATAAAACATTTGCAATCAATGTGCAACATTTTAGGAGTTTTATATGACGCAATTTGTTGAAAACCTTATGAGCAGAGCAAGCAAACTCGCAAAAACGATCGCGCTTGCAGAAGGTACGGACGTGCGCGCGGCAAAAGCGGCTGAAATCCTCACGCAAAAGAACGTTTGCAAGGTCGTTCTCATCGGCAACGAAGACGAAATCAAAGCAAAATTCCCCGAAATCGACTTCACGGGCGTTTCTTTCGACGACCCCAAGACGAGCGAACACAGAGCCGAATACGCAAATACTCTTTACGAACTTCGCAAAGCAAAGGGTATGACGGAAGAACAAGCCTTGAATATCGTTACGAACAACAATATGTTCTATGCTTGCGTCGCTCTCAAACGCGGCGACGTAGACGGCGTCGTGGGCGGCGCGGTGTTCAGTTCCGCAGACGTATCCAGAGCCGCGTTCCAAGTTATCAAAGCCGCACCCGGTATCAGTTCCGTGTCCAGTTGCTTCGTAATGGTTCCGCCCGAAGACTTCAAATATAAGAAATATCCCGCATACATCTTCTCGGATTGCGCGGTCATTCCGTATCCGACGAGCGACCAACTTTCCGACATCGTCGTCGCGGCGGCAGACAGCGCGAAGAAGATTTGCGAAATGGATCCGAAGATTGCAATGCTTTCCTTCTCGACGAAGGGCAGTGCAAATCACGAATCCGTCGAAAAAGTGCGCGTTGCGTATCAAAAGGTCAGAGAAGAACATCCCGAAATCGACGTTGACGGCGAACTTCAACTCGACGCTTCTTTGGTTGACAGCGTTGCAAATCAAAAAGCACCCGGCAGCCCCGTCGCAGGTCAAGCGAACGTTCTCGTTTTCCCCAACCTCGACGCAGGCAACATCGGCTACAAGATTGCTCAACGCTTCGGCAACTGTATGGCAATCGGACCCATTATGCAAGGTCTCGCTCTGCCCGTAAACGATTTGAGCAGAGGTTGCGTTGCAGAAGACATCGCGGCAGTTGCGGCAATCACCGCGCTTCAATCCGTAAAAGACTAATAGAGGTAAAATTATGAAAATTCTCGTTATCAATGCAGGCAGTTCGTCGCTCAAATATCAACTTATCGATATGGACACCGAGCAAGCGGTTCTCAAAGGAATCTGCGAGCGTATCACGTTCAAGGGCGGTGAGTTGACCCAAAAGACGGCGGACGGCAAGGTGCTTAACGTCAAGCAAGATATGAAAGAC
>CAKQLT010000051.1:0-12133 GCA_934254715.1 uncultured Clostridia bacterium
ATTATCCATACGGCGATTTTATGACGCAAGTGCTGGGATTTTGTTCGAGCGACGGATTCGGACAGACGGGACTCGAAGCCTACTACGACAAATATCTGACTGGCGTAAACGGCAAAATTTTGACGGAAACCGACCTCGTGGGGCGGTCGCTCGACAAGGAATCGGGCTATTATTTGCCCGCGGTTGCGGGACTCGACGTGAAAACCACGCTCGACGCGGGCATACAGAGCATAGTCGAAGGCGCGGTGCGCAACGCGGTTGCGAAATTCAATCCCAAAGGCGTTGCTTGCATAGTTATGGACTATTCAAACGGCGGAATTGCCGCGCTTTGCGAATATCCGTCTTTCGACTTAAACAACGTGCCGCGCGACGATTTGACGTTACTGTTTGAAAGTTCAAAAAGCCGCATAATTTCAACGGTATACGAACCGGGGTCTACGTTCAAAATTCTGACGTCTGCCGCTGCGCTCGACTCGGGCAAAGTGCGTACGAGCGACAGATTCTATTGCGCGGGGTCGAAAGTGGTGGACGGCAAGAAAATCCGATGTTGGAAAGCGAAAGGTCACGGCTCAATCGATTTCGGACAAGGGGTCGAGGGCAGTTGCAACTGCGTGTTTATGGAATGTGCTTTGCGAATGGGAACGAACTCGTTTTACGACTATCTGTCCGCGTTCGGCCTTACTCGAAAAACGGGCGTGGATATGACGGGTGAAACGAGCGGCATATTCATTGACCGCAACCTCGTCAAAAACGTAGACCTTGCTCGTATAGGCTTCGGACAAGCGGTCGCGGTTACGCCGATAGGGCTTTTGGCTTCTACTTCAAGCGTGATAAACGGCGGAATCAAGGTTACGCCGCACGTTATGAGCGAGGTGAAGTCAAATTCGCAAACGATTGCGAGTTACTCGATTTCCGGCGGCGATAGGGTTATATCCGAATCCACGTCGAACACTATGCGCGAACTTTTGCAGCGCGTCGTCACCACGGGAAGCGGCAAGGGCGCGTACGTTGCGGGGTATAAGATACTCGGCAAAACGGGTACGGCGCAAAAGTACGAAAACGGTCAGATTGCAAGAGGCAAATATATCTCGTCTTTCCTTGGATTTTCGGTGAGCGAGGGCGCAAACTACGGCGTGCTTTTCATAGTTGACGAGCCGCAAGGGTATATGTATTACGGCTCGCTCGTTGCCGCGCCTATGGTCGGCGACATATTCGAAAGCGTGTTTGCCTATCTCGGAATCGAGCCGCAGTATACGGGCGAGGAAAAAGATATTATCGGCGAGGAATTTATCCTTCCGTCCTTCGAGGGTATGAGCGTAAACGAAGCGAAAAATCAACTTCGCAAACTCGGATTGTACTGCGAAACGGACGGCGAGGGGAACGTCGTTACGGGGCAATATCCGCTCGCGGGTGTGAAAGTGGACAAGCGAAACGCCGTGCTTTTGCTGACCGAATAAAGCGAAAAGATTTTCCGTTTTTGTCTAAGATTGCGGTTGGGTTGATAATGTTTTCTACACTCATTATTATGAGTGTATCAACCCTTGGAGGACGCAACTTATGAAACTTGAAAACTTGCTTTACGGCGTAGAGATTCAAAAGACGAACGCGGATTTGAACGCGGAAATAAAAGAGATAAAAATCGATTCGAGAAAGGTTGAGGACGGCGATTTGTTCGTATGCCTCGAGGGCGTGAACGACGACGGCAACAACCATCTTGGCGAAATAGATTGCGATTTTATCGCGCTCACTCAAAAAGAACCCGAAAGCGGAAAATACGTTCTCGTATCCGACGCGCGCAAAGCGTACGCGCAAGTTTGTCAGAACCGTTTTTTGCGCCCTATGGAAGGTATGAAATTCATTGCGGTCGTGGGTACGAACGGCAAAACCTCGACGGCGCATTATATAGATTCCGTTCTGACTTTCGCGGGTGTGAAAACGGGACTTATCGGCACGGAAGGTCACTATATTCTCGGCGAAAAGGTGGGGCAGAGTCTCACCACGCCCGACCCGTACGAACTCAACGAACTGTTTTTCAAAATGCGCACGAGGGGCGTCGAAGCGGTGATTGCTGAAGTCAGCGCGCACGCCATATATCTCGAAAAACTCGGCGATTTGAAAGCGGACGTTGCGATTTTGACGAACGTATCGCAAGACCATCTCGACTATTTCAAGGATTTTTCCAACTATCAAAGCGTAAAAATGTCCTATTTTGAGAACGGCAACGCAAAGACGGCGATAATCAACGTAGACGACGAAAGCGGTCGCATACTTTTGTCGAGGTTGGAAGGAAGAAAGGATATAAAAACCCTAAGTTACGGCTTGTACAATCCCGCCGATTGTTTTGCGGTGAACGTAGTCGAGGACATAGACGGCGTGAAGTTCGTCGCCAATATTAACGACGAGATAATCGACGTCAAATCCTCGCTTTTCGGTGAGTTTAACGTATACAATCTTTTGGGCGCGATGAGCGTTGCCTACGAACTCGGAATAGACGGCGAAACTATAATGCACGCGGTGAGGAAAATCAAGGCGGTAAAGGGTAGATTTTCCGTTTTACACACCGAAAAAGGCACGATAATCGTCGATTTCGCGCATACGCCCGAGGGGTTGAAAAGCCTTTTATCCACGGCGAGAACGATTACTAAATCGAGGCTTATAACCTTGTTCGGTTGCGGCGGCGAGCGCGACAAAACCAAGCGCGCGGCAATGGGCAAAATCGCCTCGAAATACAGCGATTATATAATTTTGACGAGCGACAATCCTCGAAGCGAGGACGCTTTCGACATAATCAAACAAATCGAGTGGGGCGTGACGATAAAGGACGTAAAGTGTATCGTCGACAGACCCGAAGCGGTCAGATTCGCGCTTTCGGAAATGGAAGAAGGCGACACCCTCGTGCTTGCGGGCAAGGGCAACGAAAACTATCTCGAAATTAAGGGCAAAAAGATTCCGTACAGCGATTTCGATATGATTGCGAGGTACGCAAGGTGAGCGCGCTCGTAAAGATTTTGTTGTATTTTATAGCGTCGGTCGCGCTCTCGCTTTTGGTTGCGCCGCTCGTCATAAAACTGATGAGCAAACTGAAAGCCAAGCAAACCGTTCTCGGCTACGTCAAACAGCACGAGTACAAGAGCGGAACGCCCACTATGGGCGGATTTATATTTTTGCTTCCGACGCTCGTGTTTTCGCTCGTGGAATTTCAGCGATTCTCGCTCGTAGCAATAGCGGTCACGTTCGGTTTTTGCGTGCTGGGATTTCTCGACGATTTCATAAAAATCCGCTACGCCCGCAATCTCGGCTTAAAGCCCTATCAGAAGATAATCGGACAACTCGGACTCAGTTTTGCGGCGGGTTGGTTCGTGTACGCGTCAAAGGACATCGGCACGGCGATAAATTTGCCGTTTACGACCTATACGCTGAATATGAGTTGGGGGATAATTCCTTTCGTCGTGCTTGCCTACGTCGCAACGACGAATTGCGTGAATCTCACCGACGGACTGGACGGACTTGCGGGCTATTCGTCGGTTGCGTACTTTTTGTGGTTTGCTATGCTTTTGTACTTCGTTTACGACGACGCAATAAAGAGCGGCGAAGGCGATTACGCAAAAGAGATTCTGTCTCTTTGCGTTTTCTGCGTGTCTATTTTGGGCGGATTGCTCGGATATTTGGTGTTCAACGGATTTCCCGCAAAGATAATGATGGGCGACACGGGTTCGCTCGCTTTGGGCGCGGCGTGCGCAACGGTCGCGATTTTTTCAAAAAATCCGCTTTTAATCGTCACATCGGGCATAATGTACGTCGTATCGGGCATATCAGTTATATTGCAGGTGCTTTACTACAAACTCACAAAGAAACGCATTTTCCTTATGGCGCCGTTTCATCACCACTTAGAGATGAAAGGCTACCACGAGTCTAAAATCGTGACGATATATTTTGTGGCGAGTATGGTAGGGGGCGCGCTGACGCTGATATTTGCGAGGGCAATATGAAACTTGTCGGCAGAAACGTCGTTGTATACGGCGCGGGAACGAGCGGTATTTCCGCATACGAATTGTTGAGAGAAAAGGGCGCGAGGGCGATAGTTTACGACGACGACCCGACGCGCGAGCGAGCGACGAGCAGCATAGGCGTATTCAAAGACGCCGATTTAATCGTGTTGAGTCCGGGGGTAAATCCCGACAAGGATTTTCTTTTGGACGCGAGACTCGAAAACAAAACCGTCACGAGCGAGTTGAATCTCGCCTCGAGCGTGTGCGTTGCCGAGCAAATCGCGATTACGGGAACGAACGGCAAAACAACGACGACGCTGCTTATCGACCACATTCTCAAAAGAGCGGGAATACACTCGCACGCCGTAGGCAATATAGGCGTGCCGTTTTCCTCGATTGCCGACAAACTCGACGCAACCGAAACGGCGGTTATCGAAGCGAGCAGTTATCAACTCGAAAACAGCGCGGGATTTTCGCCCGATATTGCGGTTTTGCTCAACATAAAACCCGACCATTTGACCCGCCACGCGACGATGAAAAACTACGTCAACGCAAAGGCAAATATTTTCCGCGCGCAGAGCGAGAGCGATTATCTCGTGTTCAACGCCGACGACGAAGAAGTTGCAAACGTCGTTTGCGAAGCGGTATCTCGAAAAGTGCCGTTTTCGATTGAACATACCGAGCCGAGCGGCGCGTATATTTCGTCGGGATTCGTATGTTTCAGAGGCAATCCTATTATACTGGTCGATGAAATCGACTTCAAAGGCGACGAGCTTCAAAACGTACTCGCGGCGGTTGCCGTGTGTATGATAAAGGGCGTGTCGGCGTTCTGCACGGCTTCCGCGCTTGCCGATTTCAAACGTCCGCATTATCGCAGACAACTAATAGCGATTGCCGAGGGCGTGTACGTCTACAACGACAGCAAGTCCACCAACGTGTCCGCGTGCTTGTGCGCGTGCTCGAGCGTGGGCGATTGCGTGCTTATGCTCGGCGGACAAAAGGGCGGCGAGGACTTTGCAAATTTGTTTTCCCACTTGCCGAGCAACGTCAAAGCGGTCACGGCGCAAGGCGAAAACGCAGATGTCATATATGAGGCGGCAAAAACTTGCGGCTTTGCCGACGTGCGAGTTTGCGACAGCCTCGAAAACGCAATATCCGAAGCGTTCGAGGCGGCAAAAGAACTTAAATGCGAAAGCATACTTTTCTCGCCCGCGAGCAAGAGTTTCGATTTGTACGAAAACTTTGAAGAACGAGCGGAAAAATTCGATTCGCAGATAGCGAATTATCTCTCGAAAAGATGAATCGTGCAAACGCTTTCGACACGCGCTCGCAAGTCGCGAGCGCAAGCGAGCGCGCATACCCGAGTGCGAGCGTACATACGAGCGTGCATACAAGCGCAAGCACGTATGCGAGCGATACTGCACGCGCGGATAAGCACTCAAGCGCAAGTTCGAGCGAGCGCACGCGTAATTCGGGCGCGCATAGCGCAAATACTCGTAGCGCACGCGCCGAGAGTGCGCACGCAGAGCGAGTATACGCGGACGAGCGGGCGCGCGCTTTGCGCACGCCTCGCGCATACTCTCGCGCAAGAGAGAAACGCGCGTACGGCAGACTCGGCAAGGCGGAACGACTGCCGTCGCTTTCCTTTATCGGAAACGGCAGAGGGGATTACGTACTTTCGATAGTTGCGATATTGCTCAGCCTTTTGGGACTTTTGTTCATATATTCCGCTTCTTGCTACTCGGCAAAAGTGCAGACGGGCGACGCTTTCCGCTACGTCAAAACGCAAGCGGTCGCGCTGCTTATCGGCGTGTTTTCGAGCGTGCTTTTGTCGAACATCAAATCCTCGACTCTCAAAAAGGTTTCGCCGCTTTTGTATCTCGTCGGACTCGCGCTTCTCGGTATGGTTTTTCTTCCCGTGTTGGGCGTTGAAAGTTACGGCGCGAAAAGGTGGCTCAATCTCGGATTTTTCACCATACAACCCAGCGAATACGCCAAATTCTTTATGGTTATGGCGATTGCGAGATTCGCGAGCGAAGCGGATATGAAAAAGTTTGTCAACGTACTGTTCGTCTTGTTTTTGGGCGGCGCGGTGTGCGTGCTTATTATGCTTGAACCCAATATGTCCATAACTATGTGCGTGGTGGCGGTGATGTTCGCAATGATGTTCGCAAGCGGCGCGAGGATAAAACATCTTGCGCTTTTAATCGTGCCCGTCGTACTCGGCGCGGTCGCTCTGATACTCGTCGAACCCTACCGTATGCAAAGGCTTTTGGCGTTTCTCGACCCGTGGCAATCGCCGCTCGAGGAAGGCTATCAACTCATTCAATCCTACTACGCGCTCGGAAGCGGCGGACTTTTTGGCGTAGGGCTGTTTCAATCGAGGCAAAAGTATCTGTTTTTGCCTTTTGCGGAAAGCGATTTCATCTTGTCTATAGTGGGTGAGGAAACGGGCATATTCGGCATAGCGGCGATTATGATTTTGTTTTTCGTATTCGCAAAGCGAGGGCTGAAAATCGCAAGAGAGGCTTCGGACAGATATTCGTGTTATCTCGCGCTCGGTATAACCGCGGTTACGAGCATACAGGCAATGCTCAATATGGCGGTGGTATGCGGCGCGATACCGCCGACGGGACTTCCGTTGCCGTTTATGAGCGCGGGGGGAAGTTCGCTCGTGGCGTACTTGTGCGCGGTGGGCGTATTGCAAAGTATCGCAAGAAATTCCGCGCCGTATCTTCAACCTAATTCGTTTGCGCAACTATAACACGACCAAACGTCAAAATACGAGGAATTATGTCAAATCAACACTTAAAAATTATCGGCGGCAATCAACTTTTCGGCGCGTACGAGGTGCACGCGGCAAAGAACGCGGTTTTGCCAATACTCGCCGCGGGACTCTTGACCAAAGAGGATTTAATCGTCGAAAACTGTCCCTACATAACCGACGTAGAAGCAATGACGAAAATGCTCGCCGCTTTGGGCGCGGACGTCGCGCGCGACGGCAGGCGCATAATCGTGCGAGGGCAAGCGCGCACGTCGCGCGTGAACGACGAACTTTGCAAGGATATGCGCTCGTCTATGTTTATGCTCGGCGCGCTGTTGGCAACTGTGGGCGAGGTGGAAACTTCGCTTCCCGGGGGTTGCGACATAGGAAGCAGACCTCTCGATATTCACCTTGACGGACTCAAAAAAATGGGCGCGGAAATAACCGTAGACCAAAGCGGCATAAAATGCAGGGCGGCAAAACTCATCGGCGCGAAAATTCTTATGAAATATCCGTCCGTCGGCGCAACCGAAAATTTGCTTATGTGCGCGGCTTTGGCAAAGGGCAGAACCACGCTCGTGAATTGCGCAAGAGAACCCGAAATCGTGTCGCTCGTCGAGTGCTTGCGCGCAATGGGCGCACGCATACGCGGCGAGGGTACGTCGGTTATCGAGATAGAGGGGGTAAAGGAACTGTCGGGGGCGAGGTTTACGCCCGTCGGCGACAGAATCGTTGCGGGAACTTTGCTTTGCGCGGCTTCGGTATGCGGCGGCGACGTTCAGATATACGGCGCAAATAAAAAACATTTGGGGGCGGTGATAAACGTGCTTCAAAACAAGGACTGCAAAATCGAGGGCGACGAAAACTATCTTCGCGTGCGCTCTAACGGGCGTATGCACGCGGTGCGCGTATCGACTGCGCCTTATCCGCTGTTTCCCACCGATATGCAACCGCAACTTTTGAGCGCGGCTTGCTTTTCGGACGGCGTGAGCATAATCGACGAAACCGTGTTTGAAAACCGCTTCGCCCACGCGCGCGAACTTGCAAAACTCGGCGCGAGAATAAAGATAACAGACAATACCGCGGCGATAGAGGGTTGCGGCAAATCCGATTCGCCGTATATGATAAGCGGCGGACAGATGACTGCGAGCGATTTGCGAGGGGGCGCGGCTCTTTGTATCGCCGCACTCAAAATATCGGGGGAAAGCCGCGTGTACGGACTCGAATATATAGACAGAGGCTACGAGAATATCGAGGATATGTTCTGCTCGCTCGGCGGCTACGTTCTGCGCACGAAATACAGATAAACGCGCCCATTTTTACGATAAAACGCCTTTATAGACAAAAAATAGGCGGATTCTGCAAATTTTTGATAAAAATCCGTTGACACGATAAGTATTTTTAATATAATTATATTATAAATAATACGCGCGATAGCGTGTTTTTTAGAAAAAAGAGGAAGAATATGGGTTCGATTTTCACAAAAGACATAGCCGTTTTGGACGTCAACTCTCGCCTTGTGAGCGCAATCGTAGGCTCAAAGAGGGCGCAGAGCGTTTTCGGCATTAAGTCTGTTGTCGAAAAACAACATCAAGGCTATGAAAACGGCGAGTGGTTCGACGGCAAGGAAACCGTGCAAATCGCAAAAGAGGTTCTTCTTGATGCAATGAAGAACGCGGACTCTCGCACCAAACGTCTTTTTATCGGCGTACCTGCCGAATTCGTCACCGTCGTCACGAAGGAAGTTTCCGTGCGACTTGACAGACAACGCAGAGTCATCGACGACGACATTTCCTATCTTCTCAAAAAAGGCGACGATTTCGACCAAAGCAAATATCTGACAATCAACACTTCGGCAATCTATTTTGCCATCGACGGACAAGACAAAATATACAGCGACGTAAGGGATATGGACGCTCAACAAGTCGAGGCTTGCGTGAGTTATATGCTTTGCGAAAGAGCGTTCGTCGAGATGTTCGACACCGTTGCAAGCGAACTCGGATTCACCGACGTCAGATACGTTGCGACTTGCTGGGCAGAGTGTATGGCTTTGCTTGAAAAGGAACAGCGCGACAACGTGTATATGCTCATTGACATCGGATATTTGTCCTCGTCGGTCAGCATTGCAAAGGGCGACGGAATCCTCGATATGAAGTCGTTTTCTATGGGCGGCGCGCACATCTGCGCGGATATATTTGAGGCTTTGGACGTGCCTTTCGATATGGCTGAAGAAGCAAAACGCCTCGTCGACCTCAATCTCAATTACAGCGACGAAGCGGTGCTCGTTAGCGACGGCGAAAACGCGGTATACGCGCAAGACGCTTGCGAGATTGCAAAGAACAGACTCGACGTGTTTGCCGACGTCATAGGCGACATTCTCAAAAGCGTCGAGGAAGACGCACCGTCGTATATGCCCGTATATCTCACGGGCGAGGGCGTTGCCTCTATGCGCGGCGCAAAGAAGTATCTGAGCGAACAACTCGGAAAAAACATTGAAATCATCACTCCGAAACTTCCCGGATTCGTCAAACCCGACGACTGCTCGAAAGCGTCGCTTTTGGTTATGGCGGACAATCTGTCGAAGTTCGACTTCGGAGCGTTTATAAAAAAGTTATTCAACGGAGGTAAAAAATGATAGATTTTGAAAAATTCGGTTGGACGCCGAGCGACGAAACTTCCCAAGAGGAAGAAGAAACCGTGCAAGAGGAAGTTCAACAACAACCCGTAGAGGAAATTGAACCCGAAGAAACTCACGAACAGTTCCAACCCGTTTCTCAAAAGAAACCCGGCAAGGCGAACATCGTCGTAGTCGGCGTGGGCGGTGGCGGAAACAACGCCGTCAACAATATGATTAGAGCAGGCATCAAGAGCGCAAGTTTCGTGGTTATGAACACGGATATGCAAGCACTCAATATGTCCCTCGTTCCTCCGCATTGCAAAATTCAACTCGGCGCGAATATGACGGGCGGTTTGGGCGCAGGCTCTGACCCCGAAATCGGCAGAAAAGCCGCCGAGGAATCTCGCGAGCGTATCAAAGCCGCTCTCAAAGACATCGACCTTTTGTTTATCACCGCAGGTATGGGCGGTGGAACGGGTACGGGTGCGGCCCCCGTTATCGCAGAGATTGCAAAATCTATGAACATTCTCACCGTCGCGGTTGTCACAAAACCGTTCAACTTCGAGGGTGCGCAACGTATGAAAAACGCCGAAGAAGGCATCAAAAACCTCAAAAACTTCGTCGATACACTCTTGGTTATCCCCAACCAAAAACTCATCGAAGTGCTTGACAAGAACATTTCCTTCAAACGCGCGTTTGAAATCGCGGACGACGTGCTTCGTCAAGGCGTTCAGGGCGTAAGCGACGTCATCGCAAATCCCGAACTTATCAACCTCGACTTTGCAGACGTTCGCACGATTCTTTCCAACAAAGGTCTTGCCCATATGGGTATCGGCTACGGCAAGGGTGAAAAGAGAGTCATCGAAGCAGTGCGCGGCGCAGTGTTCAGTCCGCTTCTCGAAACGGACATCGAGGGCGCAACGGGTATCATCGTCAACATCACCGGCGGCGACGATATGCTTTTGGGCGAAGTCACCGAAGCGTGCGACATCGTAAAACAAGTCGTAGACCCCAGCGCAAACATCATTCTCGGCACGGCGTTCGTTCCCGACAAGAAAGACATCGAAATCACGATTATCGCAACCGGATTCGTGGACAGAAACCTTGCGCCTGCAAGAAGCAGCGCACCGCAACCGCCCAAATCCTTTGCAACCGCGCTTTCGCAAGCGGCTTCCAACGTTGAAGAAGACGAAAAGGAAGAAGAACAGCAAGCGGAAGTAGAGCAACCCTTGTTCAATCAAAACATCTTTGCAAACAGACCCACGTTCGGACAAATGCAAAGACCGGTTGCACCCGCAGAGCCCGTTCAACCCGTAGTTCAACCGCAAGTCGCGCCGACGCCGCAACCGCAACCCGCAGTGCAAGAAAACGAAGTTCAATCTTCGAGAATCGACGTCACCAAAAAGCAAGTTCCCGCATTCCTTCGCAGATTGAAAAGGGACAGAGACTGATTGAGACGAAAAGCGCAGATATGCACAAAATCGGCAATCTAACCGCTTAAAATTCAAAATATTATTTAGAGTTATCCACAAAATCCTCGCAAATTTTTTTGCGAGGATTTTTGCTTTTTCAACGACACGGAAAGAAAGAATTTTCATTTGTTTTACGCTATCTTGTTTTCGTGAACGTATACGTAGAACTAGTCGTTTTCAACAATCTCGCAGTGGATTTGTGCATATCTCTCGCAACGCTTGCGATAAGGCGAAAGAGAGTGGGCAAAATTCGCCTCGCCTTTACGTCGATAATCGGCGCGGCGGTGGCGACTGCGTTTGCGATTGCGCCTAAATGGGGACAAATCCTCGTCAAAGTTTTGCTTGCGCCGCTGATGTGCGCGTTGCTTTCAAAATGCGACGGCGACAAGGCAAAAGAGAAGATATGCGACTATCTCAAAACGCTTGCGTGCTTCTGCCTCGTAACGTACTTCGTCGGCGGTATCGTGTACGGCTTGTCGTATGCGGTTAACGTCGATATAAAGTCGTATGCGATTCTCGGTATCGTCGCAACGGCGGCGTTCGTATGTATCGCCGTAGGACTCGTAATCGCCAAAAAGAGAAGCGCGAGCGGAAAAGTCGTAAAAGACGTCGAAATCGACGTTGACGGCGTTAGTTTCAAACTCAAAGGCTTGTGCGACAGCGGAAATCTGCTCACCGACGATTTGAGCGGTTTGCCCGTCGTGATACTGTCAAAATCCGCTTGCGAAAAAATAGGCAAGCGCACCATAGAAGGATTTGTCAACGCGCACACCGTAAGCGGCGATAAGTGTATGCCCGTCGTACGCTTCGACACCGTAAAGGTCGGCGAAAAAGCGCAAAACGCACTCGGCGCGCTCTGCGAGCAAAACTTCGGCGACTACGACGTAATATTGCAAAATTCGATGTTCTAAACGGTTATTTTGCAAAATTCGACAGAACGGAAAAGAGCGTTCGATAAAAAATATCGTTTCTGCTCATAAAAACGTAAATAACGGAGAAAATATATGAAAGGCAAAATCAAAGCGTTGTTTCAAAAGTTGCTCGAAAAACTCGGACTGAAAGAGAAATCGTTTGTCAACTACATATCGCAAGGCAATTCGTTGCCGTCGCCGCTCACGCCCGACGAGGAAGCGGAAACCGTAAGAAAGTACCTTGCGGGCGACGAGGAAGCGAGATTGTCGCTCATAGAGCATAATTTGCGCCTCGTAGTGTACATCGCCAAGCGATTCGACAACACGGGCGTAGATATGGACGACCTCGTGTCAATCGGCACGATAGGACTTATCAAGGC
>CAKQLT010000052.1:0-11960 GCA_934254715.1 uncultured Clostridia bacterium
GAACGACGCGAAAATCTTTCGGGGTGTAGCGCAGTTTGGCTAGCGCGTCTGATTTGGGTTCAGAAGGTCGGGAGTTCGAATCTCTTCACCCCGACCAACCAAAGAAAACTTCACCGATATTGATTCGGGCCTTTAGCTCAGTTGGTTAGAGCAGTCGGCTCATAACCGATCGGTCCGCGGTTCGAGTCCGTGAAGGCCCACCAAAAATATTTTGGCCCGGTAGTACAGTTGGTTAGTACGCCAGCCTGTCACGCTGGAGGTCAGGGGTTCGAGCCCCCTCCGGGTCGCCATCGAGTATGTGGCAGTGACAACCGTCACTGCCATATATTTCAAAAAAGCGGACTTTATGTCCGCAACAATCAAAAATCACTTCGTCTTGCCTATAATGACGATATGATATACAGGGTTCTTCCCTTACAATATGCCTCGGTAGCTTTGCTTGCAAAGCTTTGGCACTGAAAAGTAAATCGTGATTGCAAGCAAGTCGCAAACCGCAGTGATTTACAAATTATGCCTCGGTAGCTCAGGTGGTAGAGCAAGGGACTGAAAATCCCTGTGTCGGTGGTTCGAGTCCGCCCCGAGGCACCAACAACTCAATACGCTGGTGTAGCTCAATAGGCAGAGCAACTGATTTGTAATCAGTAGGTTGTTGGTTCGATTCCGATCACCAGCTCCAAATGGAGAGGTTCCCGAGTGGCCAAAGGGAGCAGACTGTAAATCTGTTGTCAGTGACTTCGGTGGTTCGAATCCACCCCTCTCCACCAGCAAGAAAGCACATCGCAAGATGTGCTTTTTTGTATGGTGCGAGAGGGTGGATTAGGCTGTTTTTTTGAAAAACAGCCACACGCATTGCGTGTCGAACCACCTTTCGGTGCTGACGCTTGGGCGAATTGCACAAGTGCAGCCCTGCGCTATTAAACGAATCCACCTTACCACGAAAATCCGTGCTATTTGGCACGGTTTTTCTTTTATAAAAACCTTAGCCTTTTAGCAGTATTTTCGTGGTTCTACCGCGCAACCGATATATGCTATCAGTTTACAGATGGACAAAGTTCAAGCCGCAATTCCACTATATCGCTTGCTTGGTGGCAAATAGGCGATTTTGTATGATGCGAGAGGGTGGATTAGGCTGTTTTTTTTGAAAAACAGCCATACGCATTGCGTGTATTAATTTCCACAATAAATAGTTTTTTTATTAAATTAGTGATAAAGTATATATATGCGCAGATAAATGCGTTGAGATGTTGCAAAACAAATTTGTAATAAGATAGTTTTACGAGGTAAAGGATAATGATTAAATACAGTGGAAAGTTAACGATGAATGAACGTTATACGGAAATACTAAATATCTCTAAATCTTTGATAGAATTTCTTGAAATTGTTTATTTGAGAAATATAAATAATAAGTCTTGCTCTATTTTAATTACAGATAAACGGATTGTTAATGAACTAAATCTTGCCGATTCAGAAAATGAGCGTTTAAAAATTATAGATAAAAGCAAAGTTTTATATTCGCATTATAAGAAAAAGCTTTTTGCTTATTTGCTTTGTGATTTTTGTCAATATATGTATAAGTCGTTGCATTGTGTTTTCGAATTTAAACCACAAATAGCTTATACGTTGGCAAGAAAGCCATTAATTGATGATATTTTTTATTTTCAATATTTATATTTGGAATCAGATGAAGTGATTGACCTAATATTATCCGAAAATGCAAGTGATAAAGATGTTGGTAATACAAATAACATTGATAAAGATAAAAAACAATCTAAAATTATATCGGAACGGATAGGGTTTGCTTATATTGATCCGTTTACTCTTAGACGAGGTAAAAAAGATGAATATAGTATTCTTAACAACTGCAATAAATCAATGCATATTTCAACAAATAGGCAAATGGTATGTACTACTCAAAGCGGTGAATTGAATTTATATTTATGGATGATAACGTGATAGAGGACTACATAAAACTATATCTTAATACAGTACCGCTTTTGTTGTTTTATGTTGGAAGAATAGTTCTAAGTATTAATGAAATGTTTAATGGTGAAGATAAAATGTTGAATAGCTTGCTGAATAAACTTCAAAAACAGTATGAAGATACAATTAAACTATCATAATAATTAGGTCTTACATATGCGCAGCAAAATTTAATAGTTAATTCTAATTAAAATTTTTATAAAAAAGGACACTCAATGGGTGTCCTTTTCCTTTGTCAGTTCAGCGACTTGTCGTTCCAACTCGGCGATTCGTTCGGATTTGGTCGGCTTGTGTTGGCGCGGCTTTGGAAGCAACTGCGCGTTTGCACAGTACAAAATTGCAAGGATTAAGAATACCAGCGTTGTGTAGAAGCCGACAAAGGGCATAGCCTCATACGCAATGCAACACATAACTACCATTGCGAGATATAACGACGGAATTGCAATGAGCAACCCATTGTTGGTTTTATGCTTTGCGAAGTACAAAACGAAAAAGACTATTGTGCAACACAAAATAGATAGTGCAATTAAAGATAGAACGTAGGCGAATATTGTACTTGGTAATTGTGCATTTACATAATCTTGGTATGAATCATAAAATTTATACATAAAGGTAAAATAATTCTGTTTGAAGAATGCAGGGATAGTTATAATACCTATAAGCTTAAAGTAATATGTATATTGCATAGTAATGTCAAGACCAAAACGAAACAATGATTTGTCCCAAACAAGCGGCGATATAAATCCCGCAAAAAGTAGTACAAAAGAAATCGGGAAAACAATTTTTCCGTACTTATCAACAAACTTTGAATAACCGATGCGTTCGCGCATAAGCACACCCCTTTAATGGTATGTATGCATTTTATCCTAAAACAAACTGTTAGTCAATGTTAAACGTGTAAATTGACACATTGTAAAGCAAAACTTGTATGGCTAGATAAATCAATCTTTGATGAGCATAGTTGATTAAAAATGCTTTGAATTGTCAAATATTGCTGATATGGATGCATTGTTTTCAAAAAACGTGGAAGATAAAGAGGTGTTTTTCAAGAAAATGCAAAATACCGAAGGGGTTGTCGAAGGGCGTGTGGGAAACGCGGTGGGCAACGGCGAAAACGAGGATATGAACGATGCGGGAAAAGGCGAAGGCAATTTATGATTGACAGAATCGAGTATCAACAATACGTGAAAGAAAACGCACCGAAATCGCCGATGGTGCGAACTTTGCTTGCGGCGTTTTTGGTCGGCGGCATAATTTGCTGTATCGGCGAGGGTATCGGCGATATTTTGCGGCTTATTTTCAAGGATATGAGCGACAAAAACGTTGCGATTTTTGAAAGTTGCATAATGATTTTTCTCGGAAGTTTGTTCACCGCGCTCGGACTTTACGACAAACTCGGACATTTTGCGGGTGGCGGTTCGATTATACCTATTACGGGATTTGCAAACTCGGTGGTTTCGCCCGCGATGGAATACAATCGCGAGGGTGTGTTTTTCGGCGTATGCGCAAAAATGTTCGTTATCGCAGGTCCTATCATCGTGTTCGGCGTGGTTGCGAGTTTTATCGTCGGATTAATCGGCTATTTCGTTTATATGTGAGGTGGCAAAATGAGGACTTTTCAGTTATCTAACCCAATATATCTCAAAAGCGGATTTACAATCGTAGGACCGAAAGAAGGCGACGGAAACTTTGCGGACAAGTTCGACATCGTGCTTAAAAACGATATTTGGTGCGAAAAATCGTACGAGAAATGCGAAAGCAAAATGCACCGTGACGCCGTGAGCGGCGCAATCAAAAAGGCGGGATTGAAACGAGAGGATATAGATATTATGCTCGGCGGCGATTTGCTCAACGAACTTGCCGCAACGTCGCTTGCCGCGCGCAATTTTCCGTGCGCGTTTTTGGGGCTTTACAATGCTTGTTCGACGTTCAGTGAAAGCATTATAGTCGGTTCTATGCTCATTGACGGCGGATTTGCGAAGAATATCACTTGTTCGACTTCGAGTCACTTTGCGTCGGCGGAAAGACAATACCGTTTTCCGCTCGAACTCGGCAATCAGCGCACGCCCACGTCGCAATGGACGGTTACGGGCGCGGGTTGTACGGTTTTGTCGAGCGAAAAGCCGTCTATGATGAACGAAAGAGTGTACGAAGACGACATTATCGCCATCGACGAAAATATGAATATCGACCAAAAGACGCTCGAAAAGTACAAAAAGAGCATAGAAAAGCAGAAAAAAGTCATAGATAAGGAAAAATCGAACATCGTCGAGGACAATTTTGAGAGAGAAAGCAACGATTACGCACAGCCGAACACACATTACGTCACCGTGACGGGCGGAACGATGGGCAAAGTCGTAGATTTGGGCATAGACGACGAAGCGAATATGGGCGCGGCTATGGCGCCCGCTGCTTGTGACACGATTGTGACACACTTCGAGGAATCGGGGCGTTCGCCCGACTACTACGACGGCATTTTCACGGGTGATTTGGGCAGACACGGAAAGGAAATGCTCGAATATCTGCTTTCAAAAGAGGGAATAACCTTGCCGAAATACTATATGGATTGCGGCGCAAGTTATTTTACGCCCGAACAAAAGACCTTTCAAGGCGGCTCTGGGGCGGGGTGCGTGAATACCGTGTTCAATTCGTATATCCTCAAAAAAATGCAGAGAGGCGAGTTGAAAAGGGTGCTGCTCGTTCCGACGGGCGCGCTCTTGAACAAAGATACGCCGCTGCAAAAGGAAACGATACCGGGGGTGTCGCACGCCGTGACTTTTGAAAGCCACCCGTTTTTACAATAACGGTTGTCTTGAAGACGCAAAAGAGCGGTGAACCCGCAATTAACAAAATCGTATGAATTTTGCCGCAAAAAGCGGCGATATGGTTGAAAGTGTTATAAAAATGTGTAAATTTTGTAATAGTTTTGACCGATAAACGAAAATAATATGGTGACGATATGGAAATATTCCTCGATTATCTGAAAGTGTTTGCGGTCGGCGGTTTCGTGTGTATGTTGGGTCAAATCCTTATCAACAAAACGAAGATGTCGTCGGCGCGCATACTCGTGACGTATATGCTTTTGGGCGTTATACTCGAAGTGTGCGGCGCGTTCGAACCTATGAAAGAATTTGCAGGCTCGGGCGTAACCATTCCTATTATGGGATTCGGCTCGAATCTTGCCAAAGGCGCGCTCGAAGGCGTGCAAAAAGACGGATTTTTGGGCGCGATTACGGGCGGTATGAGTGCGGTTTCGGCTGGCCTTACGACGGTTATCGTGTGCGGATTCGTGTTCGGTTTAATATCTCGCTCGCGCTCTAAAAAGATATAAAAGCGCAAAACCGTTGCAAAAAAGTGCCGACTGAAACGTAAAACGCTCTGAAATGCGTGTGAAATGCGGTTTGAAAATATCGAAACGGCGTTTGAACTGTGTTCAAAACGCTAAAATGCCGTATAATAGGGCGATTTTGACGAAAAACGGCAAGTAAAAACGGCTTTTTAACTGTTCAAACTCAGCAAACTCGACGAGTCGTAAAGGTTTAGATACGTGTCGGGAATCTCGCCGACTATAAGATTTTCGCATACGAGAACTTCGGCTTTGACTTGTATCGTCGGTTGGTCGATAGGCGTGACTATGCTCACGTCGGCGTAAACGTCGATGTAGATTTTATGTAAGGTTTGGTTTATGCCCGCCGACTGAAAAAAGGACACGAAATCGCAATTTGCCATTCCTATCGGGGTGATTTTTATGGTTACGTCGGGTCCGAAACCCATAAGAAGGGCGAGACCCGTGAACGTGCCCGCCGAAATCTGTATCTCTTGCGTGCCGAGAGAATCCAAATTTGCTTGCGCAAGGTTTGCAATCTGCCTTGCGATTTTGTTTATTTCGGGCGAATTTGCCTTTATCATCGAAATTTTGCCGTCGTTGTCTTTCACGATGTCGAAAAGCATATCGTAAGTCAGACCGTCGCCTAGTACGCTCGTTGCGGCGATATTTATGGCGTTGGTAGTGACCGCGCGCATTTGCGCAACCGAACTGTCCATAACCGTCGGAACGATGTTCGAGCGGAAATAAACCGTGCAAAAGATGAAAATCGCAAGAAAAACCGCGATTGCAATCACGACTCTGAAAAGTTTAGGCTTCATCGTTTTTGAGATTTTCTCTTTGTTTTGCACGTTATATTCTATGTTTAATCTTTGATTATCTTTACAAAAGCCGCCGATGTTGATACAATGTCGGTATGGATTTATTTGACCTTCAAAACAACGAAAAGACTATGGCACCGCTTGCCGAGCGTATGCGCCCGCGCACCTTGGACGAATTTTTGGGACAAGGCAAAATCGTGGGGCAAGGTTCGCTTTTGCGCAGAGCGATTGCCGCAGACAAACTGGGCAGTTGCATTTTCTACGGACCGCCGGGGACGGGAAAAACCACGCTTGCAAACATCATTGCGGAAAATACGAACGCGGCTTTCGTCAAACTGAACGCCGTCACGAGCGGCGTTGCGGACGCAAAAAAGGTTATCGACGAGGCTCGCGACCGTCTTCGTATGTACGGAAAACGTACATATTTGCTTTTGGACGAATGTCATCGCTGGAACAAGGCGCAAAGCGACAGCGTGTTGCAAGCAATCGAGCAAGGCTACATAATTTTTATCGGTTCTACGACGGAAAATCCCTACGTTTCGATGACGAGGGCTATCGTGTCGAGATGTCGCATTTTCTCGTTTTCGAGGCTTTCGGACAAAGATATTAAGGCGGGGCTTGAAAGAGCGGTCAAGGACAAGGAAAGAGGGCTCGGCAATATGAATCTCGAAGTGAGCGACGAGGCTCTTTCGCACCTTGCGTGGGCAAGCGCGGGGGATATGCGCACCGCGCTCAACGCTTTGGAACTTGCCGCACTCACCACGCACGCGGACTCTGACGGCGTTATAAGAGTGGGAAAAGAGGAAGCCGAACAATCCATACAGCAAAAAGCGCTCAGTATGACGGAAGATATGTATTACGATATGATTTCCGCATTCATAAAGAGTATGAGAGGAAGCGACAGCAACGCCGCGCTTTACTGGGCGGAAAGGCTCATCGAGGCGGGTTGCGATCCTATGCTCATCGGGCGCAGAATTATGATTCACGCTTGCGAGGACGTAGGTATGGCAGATCCCAACGCTATCGTCGTTGCGACGTCGTGCGTGCAGGCTTTTGAAAAAATAGGATTGCCCGAAGGGCGTATTCCGCTTGCCGAAGGCATAATATACGTTTCGGAAGCGCCGAAGTCGAACAAAGTCGTCGAGGCACTCGGCGGCGCGGAAAACGCGGTGAAGAACATCAAGCACGAAACCGTGCCGTTGTATCTTCGCGACCCGAACTACAAGGGCGACGACGAAAAAGTGAGCGGATATAGATATCCGCACTCGTACGGCGGTTGGGTAAAACAACAATATCTTCCCGACGAGATTAAGGACGCAGTATTCTACGAGCCGACCGAAAACGGCTTTGAAAAAGTGATAAAGGAAAGACAGTCGAAAAGAAAATAACGCAAAACGCGGAAAACGCAAAATAACACGCGATATAACGCTAAATAACACGCGATATAACACAAAATAACGAGCGGTATAACGCAAAAGAAGCGAAAGAAGCGCGAAAAAACGGAAAATAAAACTGCGAAAAACCGCAGAAAATCCACGTAAAACGCTTGATTTTCTTCGACGAAAGGAAAATATGTTACAAATCGAAAATTTGACTAAAACTTATGCGGGCAATCAAAAACCGTCCGTCGAAAATCTTTCTCTCACCGTCAACGACGGCGAGATTTTCGGCTTTATAGGTCCGAACGGCGCGGGTAAATCCACGACGATTAAAAGCATTACGGGCATTATATCTTTCGAGGAAGGTAGGGTGCTTATCGACGGTATAGACCTTAAATCCGCGCCACTCGAAGCAAAAAAACATATCGGCTACGTCAGCGACGACCACGTTATGTACGAGGGATTGACCGGCGTTGAATACGTAAACTTCATTTGCGACGTTTTCGACGTGCCGACTGCGCAAAGACAAGAAAGATTGGCAAAATACAGCGCGCTTTTCTCTCTCGAAGACGCGGTTAAGAAGCAGATTTCCACGTATTCGCACGGAATGAAGCAAAAACTCAACATAATCGGCGCGCTCATTCACGAGCCTAAACTTTGGATTCTCGACGAGCCTATGACGGGTCTCGACCCTCGCTCGGCGTACAACTTGAAGCAACTTATGCGCGAACACGCCGACAAGGGCAACAGCGTGTTTTTCTCGTCGCACGTTCTCGAAGTCGTTGAAAAAGTGTGCGACAGAGTGGGAATTATCGAGGACGGACACCTCATTGCAACTTGCCGTATCGACGAGTTGAAAGAGAAGAACAAGGACAAATCTCTCGAAGAACTGTTCCTCAAACTCACGGACACGACGCCCGTATTCGAGCAAACTGCGGAATGAGGCACGTATGAGAGATTTCCTTATCGTATTCAAAACTCTGTTTCGCAACGCAAATTCGAGGACAGAGGACGCAGAGGGCAAAAAGAAGATTCCGTCGGGATTGAAAGCGTTGCTTTCGTTTTTGCCGCTCGTCGCGTTAATCTGCATTATGGTTGCGTTTTTGGCGGTGAATTTGAAAAGCGTGGGCGAGTTTTCCTTGCTCGTCGTGGCTATCGTTGCCGCAACGCAACTTTTGGTGATGTTCCTTTCGATGTTCTCGATTGTGACGACGCTTTACGGCGCAAAAGATACGCCGTTTCTCAACACGTTGCCCCTTCGTCCGACGTCGGTGTTTTTTGCAAAATTCGCAATGACTTACGTCAACGCGCTCGAACTTTCCACGGCTGTGATTTTGCCGACGGTTTTAACTTCCGCAATAGCGTTTAACGTTGCAAGCAAATCGATGTTTTACGGATTCTATCCGCTTCTTTTGGTGATTTTGCTCGTTGCGCCGATATTGCCGCTTTTTATCGTCAGCGTGCTTTCTATGCCCGTCGTGTGGCTCGGCTCGTACTTCAAAGGCAAGCCTACGCTCAAAAGCGTTTTGGTGATTCTTTTCTACGTCGTTTTGATGTGCGCGTATATGGTGCTCGTCTACTATATGAACACGCGCGGATTCGGTCAAGAGGGCGGCGTCGAGATGTCGCAAGGCACTCTCGCTTCGCTTTCCGTACTCGCAAACGTGTTCTATCCCGACAAAGTGCTCGTAAACTACTGTCTGGGTATCCAAGCGGGCAAAAACCTCGGTATATCCGCCGCCATAACCGTAGGTATGATTGCCGTTATGTTGCTGTTGTCCGCGCTCTTTTACAAGAGAATCAACTCGAAAGCGACGGAAAATTCTCAATCCACCGAATCCAAAACCGCCACGCTCAAACAATCAAACGTAGTCGTGTCCATTATGAAGCGCGATTTTACGTCGATTATGCGCAACAGCGCGCTTGCGATGACCTCGTTTGCAAATCTGCTTATGGCGCCGATTTTTATCGTCGTGATGTACTTTATCACAAATTTTAAGTCGGGCGCGGACGAGGGTATGACCCCGTTTATGTCCGAAATGATGGGCATAGGCTTCGTTGTGATGTATTCGATGATTTTCCTTGCCGGCGCAAATATGATTGCGAATATGGCGTATACGAGAGAAGGTAAATCCTTTTTCGCGTCAAAAACTTTGCCCATAAACCCGAAAGACAGCATAAAAGCAAAACTTTTGCTTTCCATAATCGTTCCGAGCGTTTTGCTCGTGCCGATTATGCTTATCGCGTTGTTGCTTTACAAAATCGACATCGTGTCCACGCTGCTAGTCGGCATCGATACGCTTATGATGATAACCGGCATTTGCAGTATGTCCATACTTTTCGATATGAAAAAGGGCAATCAGCACTGGGAACAAGTTGCCGAAATCAAAAATTCGTCGCAGAACACTTATCAACTCATATCGGCGTTTGCGTCGATTGTACCCGCAATTATCGTATTCGTGCTCGGAATCGTCCTTGCGGCGTGCGAGGATATTCTCGGCGTCATTATTGCGAAAGTCATATTCTGGGCGGTGGCGACGGTATTTTCGGTTGTCGTACTTATCGTCGGATTGTGCCTACTCAAAGCCTACGGCTTGAAATGGTATGAGTTTATAGGCGAAAACAAGCCCAAAAAGAAGGGCGCGAAAAACGAACTCGGAAGGGGGTTGCTCAAATGATGAAACGTAAAATCGCATTGGACGTCGGCGACGTTCGCATAGGCGTTGCTGTGAGCGATTTGTTGGGAATAACCGCAAATCCGCGCGAAACGTACGTTCGCAAAAAAGGCGATACGAACGCAGACATCGCGTATTTTTGCGAGTATGCAAAAAGAGAGGAAGCGGACGCTTTCGTTCTCGGTTTGCCAAAAAATATGGACGGCACGGAAGGGGATAGAGCGGTCGTGACGAGGCAGTTCGGCGATATGCTGCAAGAGGCGAGCGGTTTGCCCGTTCTGTATCAAGACGAGAGGCTCACCACCGTTTCGGCAGAGCGTATGCTCATTGACGCCGACGTGCGCCGCGAAAAACGCAAAAAAGTCATTGATAAGGTTGCCGCAACCATAATTTTGCAATCCTATCTCGACTCGCACCGCTGAAAATTGAGTACGATTTGATATTTTGCTTGCAAATTGCGCAAAATATGTTACTATCAAAATATCAAGATGCAATCCGCAAAATCCGCTTTGCATCGCAAGGAGAAACTACTATGGCAGATTTTTTTGACGACCAAAACAATACGACAGAAGACGACGATATTATCACGTTGTACAACGAAGTCGCAGACAAGGACGAGGATTTCTATCATCTCGCAACTCTCGACGTTGACAACAGATGGTTTGTCGTTATGAAACCCGTCGAGAAACTCGACGATATCGAGGACGACGAAGTTCTCATCTACGAAATTGCCGAAAACGAAGACGGCAACGACGTATTTATGGCAATCGAAGACGAAGCGCTTCTTCAAAGAGTTTTCGACGAATTTATGGCAGAAGTCGAAAAGATGGAAGGTTGCGAATGTGACGACGAGGATTGTGCGTGCTGCCATCACGACTGCAAACACTAAGCCGTCAAACAGCGAATAACTGTGTCAAAGCCCCTCGCGAGACGAGGGGCATTTTTTTACTAAACTTTTTCGCAGACGGAACGCGAGCCGCAAGGCGGCGAGAAAGCGAGCGCCGAACTTGACGGATAGTACAAGTGAACGGGCGAGTGTGGATTTTTTCGCCCGTGAACGAGTGATATAACAAGGGGACGATACTTTTTTATGTGAGCGCCGAGTGTTGCCCCACGCGAAGCGGACGCCGTGGGTTCCCTCAAAGTATGCAGAGGGGGAACGGCGGTGTGGGCGCGACGCGTTAAACAACACATCCAGTGAATGTGTTGTAGCCAAAGCGAACGAGGCGGATTGCTTCGCAAACGCCGAAGTCCAAACACGTGAGGAAGGGGGAAACTGTCTTTTGTTAAGAAAAAATTAATATTTTTTTGAAAAATCCGCTACAAAATATTTGCAAAAAGTTTTTATATATAATATAATCCAAAACGAACCCGCATCGCGAAGGAGTGCATTCTGTTCCAATCGGAGGTTTGCGCGTCGAGTTCGCGAGAGGTAAAAACAATCTTAGGAGGACCTTATAATGGCCGTAACAACAATGAAAGCCTTGCTTGAAGCAGGCGTGCACTTCGGACACCAAACCAAACGTTGGAACCCGAAAATGGGCAAGTACATCTATGCAACGAGAAACGATATTCACATCATCGACCTTCAAATTTCCGTTGACCACGTCGAAGCCGCTTACCAATTCGTAAAGAGCGTCGTTCAAGAGGGCAAATCCGTCCTTTTCGTCGGCACGAAGAAACAAGCGCAAGACGCTATCAAACAAGAAGCAGAACGTTGCGATATGTTCTACATCAACCAAAGATGGCTCGGCGGTACGCTCACCAACTTCAAGACCAT
>CAKQLT010000053.1:0-11864 GCA_934254715.1 uncultured Clostridia bacterium
GCCCAAAGGCTTCCGTAATAGAGAGCCGCTCGAGTTTACTCGTATAAGGCGAACGTCAGCCTGGTGTGTTAGGGTTCGCCACGCTTTTGCGTGGTTGCAACTGCGTTGCAAAAGTCCCATATGCGCATAAAAAAACAACAGCCCATGCTGTTGCTTTTTTGGTGCATCCTCAGGGACTCGAACCCTGGACCCACTGATTAAGAGCCCCAAAAGACATCTCAAAAACCCTACTAAACAGTAGGATTTTTAGCATCTGACATCGCTTTGACATCAACAAATAACAATATCATCAAGACGCTTTTGACAGCATTTATAATCTATCGCCGAGACTTGACGGCGCATATCTGAATGCGAGGACAAATACTGTTTTTTCTTCCTCGTTGATTGAATAAACGCCGACATAATTGTTTATGAGAAATTTGCGATATTTTCCGCTTAATTCGTCCCAAAATACTTTAGGTTTTGAGAGAGGATATTCGCTGATTATCGTCAATTCATCACGAATCTTGCCGAGTAAATTGCTTGCAGCCTGTGGCGATTGCAATTTTTCGGCGATATATGATAACGTTTCAGAGATTTGTTCGAGTGCGTGCGGCGTGATTTTAACTGCGAACCTCATATTTTGCCCCCAAATCTTTGAATGCATCCTCGAAAGATACCGCTTTGCCTTTTTCGATTTCTGTTTCGGATTGTTTAATGTCTGCCATTATCAACGATTTGAAACGTTCTTCGGCTTTCTGCGACGTTGTTGCCGCTATCGGGAACGGAATCGCTTGTTCTTTTACAGCCGTGCGGAGAAAAAGATTAATAGCAGTTGTCATATCGAGTCCGAGTTCCGAAAAAAGTGCTTTTGCTGAATCTCTGACGTCGGTTTCCATTTTGATGTTTACGCTTGTTTTCATAGTAATACCTCACTTTTTCTATAAAATAGCACAATATGCGCCCATTGTCAATACATTGGATATATTATGCGCTTTTTAAGAAAAAAGAAGCAAAAAAGAATTATAAGCAACTACATAGTAGTTGCAGTATTAGCAAATACTTCGTATTTGCAGATTATAAGCAAATACTATGTATTTGCAAATCTTTTTTTATTATACTTATTTTTATTTTTAGTATGGTAAGTAAGTTTTATCCAGGTTTTCTAGGAAACGGACAGACTGCTCCCTTTCCCCGACGGTGACGTCGGGAGGGAGCAAGTCAGTGTGATATTCAGGTCCTCTGAGGTATCCGGCAATGACGTATCGGAAGTCTGCGCACATCTCTATCCCTATGCGCTCTTTGGCGGCTTCCGAGCCCACATATAGAGCATCCAGCCTGGCAGTTGCGGTCGAGCCCACCGGCGCGCTCATATGCGTCTGAACGTGCGAGATACGGTAGCCCTGCTATTTAACGTCGCAGGCTTCACGACGCGGCAGTTTTTGCTAAATACATTGTCTTACCGGGACAAGGGTGAATGCGGTGCATTCCTTTGTTTATTCAGTTGTAATTTTGCTATAATTCCCCCTTTCCCCCATACGTGAGGGATTGAGGCGGTTTTATTCGGGTAGATTTATATCAACGGCGACGTCGCGCCGACATTCACCACTCGATGTCTTTCAAACTGTCTATGCTTGTGTACACGCTTTCGATTTCCGCAACAGTATATCGATGTCGCCCGAAGTTTGATTTAAAGGTTGATGTTTTCCGGCGCGAGTATACGCGAGTAAGACAACCGAGAATAAAGAACAGTCGGTTGTTGGCGTGGAAATTTAGACACGCATTGACTGTTTGCAGTTCCTGCGCCGTGATAGTGGTCGCTAAATCTTGCCATTTACAGCCGTCCATATCCATATCGGCGAACCTTCGAGGGTTTTTGAACGTGCAAGCATACGCAAGCGCAGCGATTATTTCGCCGTATGCGGCAAATGCCTCGTCGCCGACGCGGCTTCTGATGTTTGATTCGACTTGTGTTTGGACTATTTTTTTGTCTGCGTTCATAATTCACCTTTTTCAAAAACAGTGACAAAACCTTGACAAATACTGCGAAAATGCATATACTATAATTGTTCTTACGGAGAACACTTGGGCTTTGCCCATATCAGTTATGTGCAATCGCAGCAATGCGGTTGTACTTTTTTATTTACGTTTTTTCAATTTGTGTAGTCTTTTTCTATTTTCTTTGCCGTTTATCTTGTCCTCGATGCAATCCTTTTTTATCTTATTGACAAGTTTTTTAGGCATATCGTTTTTCGGTTTGTCTGCTTCAAATCGAGGTTTGCTCGTGCCTTTATTTTCCGCCGGGGTGATTTTTATCGGATTGTTGTTTTTGTCAAGCGTCAATATGTATTTGCGATATTTCGACTTGCCGTTTCTATATTCCGGCAACGGAATCCCTTTTGATGATGTCGTCAGTTTTACAATGGCAAGTTCGTCATCAGAATTGCTATCGACCACAACGGCACCTCGATACAAACCTTTTGAGCCTTCTTTTTCGTAATCGTTTCCGCCTTGCAAGTCTTTATCTCTCGTGCGAATTATTCTGCCGTTCGGTGTTTTTTCTAATATGTTTTTCCTTTTTGACATAGTGTACTCCTTGAATATTTGTTGCATTTTTATGCAGTTTTTCGTATATATTTCGGCGGATTATTCCGCACGGTGAGGCGCGCGGATTGCTCTCAACGCGATTTGCGAGCTCTGAACGCGCCGGCGCGGTCGAGGTTTAGTAACTTAATGGCGAATCCGATAGCCTCGCGTTGGTTCTGATAGACGTATTCCTCGAACTTGCCGAGATATATTGCTCGGACCGTGTATCGATTCTTCGAGGTCTGAGCGAAATAAAACGCTATGCCGGGCGTGTTGTAACTGAACGCCACTCCGTCTGAGGCGAAAGTCACGTATTTGCCGACGTCCGCCGCTCTGAACGGCGCGGTCAGCGTTTGGAAGTAACTCGAATCTGCCATTTTTCAATCCCATTTTTTTGCGAGTGAAACAAGTTTCCCTCGCTTACTGTGTAGGGAATTAAAATTCCCTCACATACGGCGGATTCGGATTTTTGTTTTTTCTTTTCCGAACCGCCTATCACACAAGCCGAAAAATTGCTCTCGCATCTTTTTCGGCTTATTGTTTGCCGTTTGTATGCTATAAAACGGATATGCTGCCGCTCGTGTCGTGGGATTCATCCCTGCACATATTGAACGTCATTCAGCAGTATCTGCATTGCTGTCGCTCGGTAGTGGCATCTTTTGACAGTATTCTTTTACGCCGTCCGGGCTAAGTATGTTTTTCGGATGTTCAAATATTTGGTAACCTTCTTCCTCTATTCGGTAGTAAAAATACAATCGTTCAGCATAACTGTCGTACTGCCGATACACATTGCCTTTGTAAGTGAGTTTCCTGCAAACTCGCGGCTGTTCGTTTCTCGGAATCGTGATTCCGCTTCGTTCGAGCGAACTTGCGAACTCTAACTCTTGCGGATTGATGTGGTAGAACCACCAATGAGTCCGAGGTTTTATCAACCCGAAAAACCTTGCCGGCACAAACTCGCTTTTCCGTACGAAAAACAAATCTGTCGCGTGCGAGCGCAACTGCTTTGCGAGGTACTCAAAGACTTGCATATCACAAATGATTGTGAGGTGATTTTTGCGCACCAGTTTTACGAGTTGCGTAACGTGCGCGCTTATCTGTTGCCACTTGTGACTATTGAACCACGCGTCCATTTCGCATAGGAAAATCACGCTATATGGCGGCACATTCTGCACGGAATAGTCGTCATTCGGTATACCGAGCCGATTGATGTCGAAAAAATGAGTATGCGGCGCATTCTTTTTGCGTGGGTCGGCGAGGCAAATGTCGATAGTGCTGTAATACAAATGCTCCGGCAGTTTGAGTTTTACCTTAGATGTTGCATTCCAATAGTTAATTGTTTGCTCTGCCAAACGCAATCTCTGCTTGTTGTGGTATTTGTAATCGAGAGATAATTCCGCAACGCCTTTTGACGTTTTGCCTGCGCCTTGCATTCTGGAAAACACGACAAATCGCCCCTCAAAGAGGGTATGTTTAATTTGATATGCAAGATTTGATTTGTCCCGCGTCATATGCTTTTAATTGCCTTTTTCAAGTTCGTCGATGCGCTGTGCGATATAATTCGAGATATACTCAAATCCGTAAGTCCTATCTTCCGCGCGTTGCTTAGCGCACTCGAATCTATACTCTTTTTCTTTCCGTGCGAAATGCCAATCTCTGATAGCCTCGAACCACGCGCTGAACTTGCTTCGAGGAGCGCGCGTGACGTCGCATTCTTGTTGAGTCGGTTGCGTCGGCGGTTGCTCTGCTTTTTCGGCATTGCTTATCGCCTCGTCTACCGTCATTTGAGGGTCCGAACTTGATTCTGATTTGGCTTCCGCCGCGTCGTTTTGCTCGACAAGTTGTGCGAGCGTTTTGCCCGGGATTGCGGTAACGCTCGGCTTTGCTTCGATTTGCGGCACTTCTGATTGAACGTCAAAATCGAATCTGTCCGGATATGGCTCGATTTCTTCCTCTCGAATCGCGCGACCGCTTCGCCGCTCGATACCTATTTGACGCTGACATTCGAGTTGAATTTCGCGCAAAATGACTTTCAATTCCAAATTCATTTTTTTGCTCCTTTTATTCCGCTTGACACTATTTTTGAAATGTCGTATATTTTAGATAAGAAGTGTTTAGGTGCCACAACGTTTGTTGTGATGTGATTGCTCGATGCAATCAATACCGTTGCAGAGCTGTGAATCACTTTCGTGATTTGCTGGGCGCACTTCTTTTTTTATTGCTCTTTATTATCTTTGCGACTTTCTTTTTGTCGTTCGGATGAAGTTTCCACTTCTTCTTTGCTTCCCCAAAGCGGTTTTGTTTGTCTTGTTCCGATTTGGTTTTTATGTAAGCCGTTCCGTTATCTTCCGGGTCCGGATTCTTTTCAAGTTCGATGTTGGTCGTGCCTTTATCGATTTTTGAGTGCGTGATTCCTAAGAATCTGAACTCATCGCCGACTTTCTCAAATATGTAGGCAGGATGTCCGCTTTTCTTGTATTTTCTAAACTCGTCGCGAGGTTGTTTTCTTGCCATTTTTTTGCTCCTTAAAGTAAGTTGAGAGGCGCGCGCACGCACTTAGACGTGCGCGCACCAAATTGAGGGGGAAATTATGAGTGCTTGTTTTTGCTATGAACTTATTAGAAAGTAAGTACGCCGCTGCTCAGCGCTACGTTGGTGACCGAAACAGAGTAATCAACCGCACCCTTGCCGTAATTGAATGTTTTAGCAACTGCGCCATTGTAACGGACGCGGACGGTTATTAGATTTTTACCTTCAGAATATTGAGTCACCGCGTTGCGGATGTAGTTTCTGTTTGCGTTGATTGTAACGGCTTTATCTGCGGTGTTTTCAGTATTTGACAAGAGTTTATATATCTCGTCAAGTTCGACGGTGAATGTGCCGCCTTTGAAATAGACCGCAGAAGAATTCAAGCCAGTGGTAAAAGATTCAAGAACGATGCCGAAATTCCCGTTTTTGACAAAGCTTCTAAAATCATCGCTTGCACCGTGTTCAACCGTGTAGGAATACGTTTTGTCTTTCGTGAAATCGGAATAAACCGGCGTTACAATATAGTTATAGGTATATCCGGCTGAACAGTCGATTTTGTCAACGGCGACATAATTCGTCGAGGCTGTTTTTCTTTGCAAAACACAAGTGAAGTCAAGCAGTTTTTTCTCATAGTCAACGGTTGCAGTCGCGCTAACCTCGCTAACTTCGCGCGATTTGACCGTGATAATTATTTGCTCGCCGAACGCCTTTTTGCAAGTAACCGTCGCCGTGAGCGCACCGTCAGACGTCGGCGTTATCGTCACATAATCCGTTACGGTTTTGCCTTTCGCCCACGTCGAAGAAGCGGACTTAAAAGCGATGCTCCAATCAACTTTTTTATTTGTCGCATCGGACGGGGTAATCGTTGCCGTAAGAGTTTTTGACGTTGTGCCGTCCGCTGCGGTGGTTGCCGTGCTTGAAAGCAGCGAAATATTATTCGCTTGAATCACCTCAACCGGTATCGGATCGTCTTCGTTTTCTTCTTGTTCTTGACTGTCCTCGTGCTTAGGTTTGAACCAATCGTCGGTATTCTTGCCATACACGCCGAACCCGACGCCGAGAACGATTGCTCCTGCCATCACGATGACAAGCATTCCTGCGACGAGAACGCGCAAGAATTTGACTTTTTTTGCTTCAAGTTTTGTCATTTTTGACTCCTTCCTGCGATGTGTTTCGCAGATTTATTTTTTGTTTTGTGTTTTGATTTAGAACGTTGCTTCGAGGGCGATTGAGAGCGCGATATGCGCATCATTGCGATATATGGTGCGAGTTTGACGAGCGCAACGATGATAAGAACTGCCAAAACGATGCACACAATCACGATTGCCGCTATGATTAGCGCGCTTTTGTTACCCTCGAACCAGTCTTTGACGCTCGCAAAAAAGTCTTTCCACCAACCGGTTTTATCGAATTCTTCGGGCGGTGGTTCGATGTCCGCAACAGCATCAATCGGATTCGCTGCAACTGCAAACGTATGATACACATCATCTTTGCGGCAAGTAATCGAGGATATATTCATATCGAGATAAACCGTTTGCAGAGCAGCATAGTTATAGTCTGTTTCGTAAACATACCCGTCGCCGACTTGTGACTTTAATCCGAGTGACATAAAAGAACTTTGCGAAAAACGAAATAGATATGTTGTTTCATCTCTTTTGTTGACTGATTTGATGATGTTCTCATAATCATTTTGAGAAACTAAATACTTTTTGCAGAAAGCATCTTTTGACAGTGTTACATCCTTGCTATCTATCGGTGTAATTGCCTGTATGTTACGATACGCATCGGATTGATATTCCGCAGAAAGATTAAATGCATCTAAAAAATCGTACCAGTGTTTGACACGGGATAGGTTTTCAAGAGTGTATGTATCGTCAGCTTTTATTTGAATGCTTGTGTACTGTCCGTAACCGTCTTTTTCATATTCGGGCGAAAATATAAACAAATCTTTTGAAATTCCGTCCTTTATATTGAGTTTTCCTGCATCGTAACTGCGCTTATAGTTATAAATATAATTGAGCAAGTTTTCAGCGGATAAAGTAAAATCCTTTGCATACGGAACGCTACCGTCTGCGGTTTCGTTGCCGGTATAGAACAAGTAATAAATAGGTGTTGACGGAAAGTTGCAAAGTAGATAGTTACGCAGTTCCGCTTTTACTTCATTGCTATATCCTTTCAAATTATTAAGCACCATTTCGCCAAGTTTTTTTGGGTATGTAGATTGTACTTTTACCGAGCAATTCCCCCGTTCGCTTCTTCCTGCATATTTAATTGCTTTTTCATAGACTTCTTTGGTAGATGTGATTACAATCGGTCTTGTTTTCAACTTGACAAAGCCTGCGTCGATTTTCCATATTCCGCCATAATATTTGATTAGTTCGTTCGGAAATGAGAAATATACGCTGTCCAGTTGGTCTTTTGATGATTGATAAAAATACTCGGATGCAAAATTTGCATAGTTTGTTCCGTCCGGGCGGAAATACGTGTGATTGAGTTCGATGTCGAGTACGTCGAGGCTGTACGCCTTAACGCTGTGCGTGTTGCTCTCTTTGTCCGCGCCAAAACCTTTCATAAATCCGGTGCATTCGTATGATTTGCCGATTGTTGACGTCGTTGCCGCGACATCACCATATGCGAACAGTTCGACCGTAGCAATGTCGTATCTGCGCGCGCCACCGTGCGTGAGCGCGTACTTCTCGGCGAGCGCGAGCAACTTGCCGCCGTCATCGATACGGAACTTATAGAAAAGTTTATCCGCAGTTGCGGAACAGAAAATCAATCCGACGCGTTGATACGACGTCGCATTGTCATTTTCGTCAAACGCCATAGCGACGTTTGCCTTGTTGCTTGCAGATGTGCGAGAGAATGCCTTTTGTTTTGGATTGTAAACGTAAAGATAAAGCCCGAACTTTGAATTGTCCGCGCCGTCGTAACCGTACTCGAGGAAAGTATAGATTTGAGTGTCCTTCGAGGCGTCCGCCGGGAACGCGGAAAAATCGAAACCCTCAGAGCCTTCGAGGTCCTTTGTGACGTCCGTTCTGTCATAGATGTGCGCGACGTCGCCGTCGGCAGCGTATACCACTTCCGACGACGGAATCGTGCCACTAAAAAGGAGGATTATTATGAGTACAAGACCCAAATATAACGAAATTGTTGCGCGTTTCATCAAAAAACCACCTCCGACGGCTCTATTTTGATAACGCTGTATGTTACGTCGAACTTCTTGCTGTCGCCGCTGCTTGCCGTTACGACGATTTCAAAGAACGTGCCGACATAGTTGCAGCGCACGTCGCTTATGACGTGCCCGAAATACGCGTCGTTGAGTGCGTTCACGATGTTGCGCGGCGTGGTAAAGGTGAAATATCCGTCCTCGATTTTTACGTCGAAAGCGCGATTATAATCGCCGTCCGCTTGCGCAAAAGAGTGTAATTTGCCGTCGAGCATAAAATCAAAGTCTGCGCTCGCTTTGGGGCGCACGGTTACGGTGAAATCACCGCCGTTGATGACCTCGATACGAATGACGTCGGCGGTCGCCTCGATACTCTTGACCGATTCACCGTCTTTCACGACATCGAGGGGCGCAGACGGTTGTGCATTGCCCGGGATAAAATCCCAGTTCTTGAACCCGTCCGATTTGATTCCGAGATACACCGCGCCGCCGACCGTGCCGAGAAAAAGCACGATGAGCATCACCAACACAAACAGTCTGATGCCGGGATTGCCGTTACGTTTCGGCGTATTAGATTTTTTAGTTTTCCGTTTTGCCATATCGCGCTGCCTCACTTCGATGCGAGATTCTTGAACCAGTCAAACGCCGTGTTCATAACGGTGACGTAATCTTGCTTTGTTACGAGCGCGACAATGCCGATTCCGCCAAAAAAGAGAATCGCAAGCGATACAACCGCGCTTATTGTGCCTTCGAGTACTTTGCCAAAAATTTTCATATACACCTCGTTTGGGGGAGCACCGCCGGGAGCGTTGTCCCAAAGTTTTGATTGTTTCGTTCCCGGCGGGATTTGTGCCGCCACCGCCGTGTTTTTTGCTTGTAGCCTCAAAAAACTCATAAAGGATTAGACGATGCCGTGCACACAAGCCGGCTATGCCGGGTTGTTCAGTATGATGCGACGTTCCTCAACGGCTGAGTTGAAACTCTCGACATTGAGTATCATTTGTCGCGTAACTTCGCCGACTTTCTCGGTCCGAGTGCCGGTGAATCTGATTAGATTGCGCGTGACGTTATCTACGACGCAAGCATAATCTTTGTAACGGAACTTGTTTCCGGCTTCGAGCCTCGATGCGACATCGATGCAGATTGATTGCTCGGACCGTTTCGCTGTGATGTTGCGATGAATGTGTTTGCCTTTTTTCATAGTTCACCTCACGCGTAAAGTCTGTATGACAAGTCATCGAACGCTATATCGAGCGCACGGTCGATGACGTTGAGTTTCGATTCGATTTCAGCCTGCGCCGCGACGTCGTTGTCTTTGAGTTCAACGGCATCAGTCAGAGCGTGAGTGAGTTCTTTGTGATAATCTTTGAGAAGTGCCACCAACGTGGCGAGATTGGTTAAATCCATTTTGCGTCCCCCTTTGTGCGAGTGATAGCCGCACCTGTGTGTTTTTTGTTGACTTCGTAACGAAATCGTGATATTTTAATTTGCGAAGAGAGTTTGCGGAAAACAATTTGGCAACAAATTGCACGCTGTGATAACTGACGTTTCATTCTTGAAACAATAAGTCGTTCCTCTCTTTTTTTATTTGCCGGTTTTCTTAATCGGCTTTTTTTGTACCTTTTTGACCTTTGGCTTATCTTCGTCGCTGAACTTCCACCCGGAATAAGTTTCCTTAAAGTTTTCTTTTCGACTTTCTTCCGGATAAGGCTTTATATACGCTTGCGAATCGTTGTTAGGCTCGGGATTCTTATTCAGCGGAATATTCTTGCCGTCATCGGAATCGTGTGTTATGCCTATATGCTTATAGAAATTTCCGCGCTTTTCATAAACCCAGTTCGGATGACCGCTTTTCTTGTTCTTTGCGAACATATCCATCGGATGTTCATCTTTGCCCATTTACTTGTCGAACCTATAACTGCCGACAAATGGCTTTGCTTTCTTGCTGTCGGGGAAGCAAGCAGCAATCTTTTCGGCGTGTTTCATAGCCGCTTTCTTGCTCGAATAGAAACGAGTATTGCTCATTCGATAGGTTGCAGTTCCCGACAAATTGCCGTCTTTGTTCTCAATCCACGATTGACCGTCGATAATAACACCGGTTGAATACCCGTATTTCGGGCGTTTCTTTTTGATAAGTCCCATAAATGCTCCTTTGTGCGTGCGTGTGCGCCTATATGCGCACGCTTGCGCTATGTGATTGATATTTGCCTTACTGACAACGCGAGTGTTTTCATTTTGGCTTAAAATCGCCGATTCAGCGATTTCATTTAGAAAAATATCACCATTTTAGCGATTTGTCAATATGAAAATCGCCGATTTGTATATTTTTTTCTTGGATGAGTTAGAATTTTGCTATGAAATTGAAAGAATTTAGAAAAAAAGCAAACCTAAATCAAAAAGATGTTGCTGATGCACTGGGTATAAGTACGCAAGTATATTCAAGGTATGAACGCGAGGACCATAAAGCAGATTATGATATGCTTTGCAAAATGGCAAACTTCTTCAATGTTTCCGTCGATGAGCTACTCGGAAGAACGTCCGAACCTGGCATATTCGACGACGCACGTGTTCCGAGAACTGAAATTCAACAATTATTTGATGAGTTATCGCCGGCGCAACAAGAGAATTTGCTGAACTATGCGCGCGGTATGGTTGTTTCAAATAGTTTGAGTGAAAACGTAAAGAAAAGAGCGTGATACGATGAAATTTAGCACGTAAATTTCATCGATTTTAGACTAAAAACTTGGTATAAAATGTCACTTGCTATTTTTTGCGAGGGGGCAATTCTATGCGGGATGTTTTAATCGAGTTTTTGAAAACGCAGTTGCAACAGCAGATGCAACTGTCGGAAAATTTATCAAAGTTTATTCAAGGTCTTACCGGGAAAATTCCCGAAGAATCAATCAACGTGCCGGCAGATAAGTCGGTTTTCTCATCGGATATGACGTGCGTAGCGACGCACGGTATCTTCAAATTATACGTTCACGAGGGGGTGATTCCGTCAAGTCAAAGCGATTCGTCAGATGCTAACATTCAAAAGGAGCAACTGATGAAATATTGTACTAAGCGCGCCGACGGACGTTGGCAAGCCTCAAAAACCATTGACGGCAAGCGCGTTTTCGTGTACGGCAAAACGCAATCAGAGGCAATTGAGAAACTACGCAAACTTACGGGGCGGAAACAAACCGTAAAGCGAGACAGTTTTCACAAGTTCGCGCTTTGGTGGGCGGAAACCTTCAAAAAAGGCAGAGTTACCGAAAAAACGTACACGGGTTACGTCGCCGTCATCAATTCGCATCTTAAAATAACAACACCAATCAACAAAGTTACGTCATTTCAACTTCAAGAAACGCTCAATAAACTCGCGACGTCGCGTATGCGCGTCGAGGTCTTTCAACTTATGCGGCAGATTTGCAAAAAGGCTTATGAACTCGAATACATCAAAAAAGACGTTTCGCAGTTCCTGGATAAAGGCAAAGTCGAAAAACCGGAACGCCGGGCGTTGACGCTCGATGAGCAACAACGGCTTATGTCGCAGTTGACGGGGGATATGTTTTCACGCCGCGTTATGTTCTATCTATGCACCGGCGCACGACCGTCC
>CAKQLT010000054.1:0-11645 GCA_934254715.1 uncultured Clostridia bacterium
GCGGTTTTTGATTTCGCAGTTGCCGATTTTCCAAGGCGTAAACAGGCTTTGATATTTCGGGTCCATAAGTATCTCCTTATTAATTTTATTTCTTACAAATGTATTCTATAATACTATGCGGCAAAAATCAATATCAAATTTGATAAAATTTTATCAACAAAGGCAACTTTTTCTGCATATTTTCGCTTGTTTATTCAAAACAAATCGCAATACAAATACATATTGTATTATAAGGGGCAAAGGAGATAAAAAATGAGTTTTTGGTATATGTTGGCGGCAATAGCAAGTTTGTTGGGAATAACTTTGTTTTTCGGCGGGGTTTTATAAAACGCTGCAAACAAAACGAATAAAGCACGCAACACTTTTTTGCGAAAACATATCCGCATTTGCTTGCATAAGGTGCAAAATTATGATATTATCACAAAGCAATATCGATTTGCCCTCATGGTCAAGCGGTTCAAGACGTCGCCCTCTCACGGCGGAAACTAGGGTTCGATTCCCTATGGGGGTACCAAATGAAAAAGCACATCTCAATGATGTGCTTTTTCGTTTTTATGAAAGCGTTTAGGGAATCGAACGGGCGTTTTTACTTAAAAGGAAGCATTTGACTTATCGTATCACCCCATTCAAAACCAAAGACCGCCGAAGAATCCCAACATACCGAACAATCCGAGTATCGCAAGCATAAGCGCCATAAAATGCATAATCCACCTCTCTTTTACAATATATAGTATGCTATTCGCTTGCCGATCTTGACTTGACATTTTTCATTGCATATGCAATAATCACATCGTCACATCAAATTAAATAAAAATCCACAGACTACTAATGGCAGTCTTGTTTCCGCATATAATCTGTGGGTTATTTGGTGTGACAACTAAGCGAGGAACAACTGTATGTGTCATCTCGCTTGAGATGGCACATTTTTTTATTTTGGAGGTAAAATATGAAAAAAGAAACAGACGGCAGTAAAAACAAAGATTATGTCAATAAAAACAGCAAAATCGACATATCCGACATACAAGGAATAGAGAATTTCTCTTACTGGCTTATCGTCATTTACATAATATCGATTATCTTGTCTGTCGTACTCAATATTGTCACGCTGAATATCGGCGGTATAATTACAGGCATCATAACAGGTGTAGGAACAATAAGTATAATTGTAATATTTACAAGATGTATTGTCAGCGTAGGTTGTACAGCAAAAAAGAATCAAGAAACGCTCGACAAACTACTTGACGCATTAGGTGATAATAACAATTCAACAATAAAAAACCTTAAAACTCAAATCATTGAAGAAAATGCCGAAGAAGACGAGCCAGAGTTACTAGAAGTTAAAAAAGTATATCAATTACCACAAAACAAGCAACTCTGCCCTATATGCTATACTGTTTTTGACAAAAACAAACAAATATGTCCGAATTGCGGCTATGATACAAAGAATCCGCAACAAATGAAACGGTATTTGTCGAACGTAGCAAGCAAAGACGAATGTCCCTGCTGTTTTGCAAAAATATCACCGAACGATACCGAGTGCCCGAATTGCGGATACAAACTCAAAGAAAAATAACTAACATAAAGAAAAACGGACTGCAAATCGCATATCCGTTTTTCTTATAGAATAGGGGAAAATTATGACTGTTTTACGTTTTTAAGATGATTGTGTGTTTGTGTGCGTTTGTAATCAAAATTGTAAGATTTTGAGTATCTAACGCGGTGTTTTACTTTTGTTTGATAAGCGTTTTGTAGCCTTTGTTGACGCGCATTGCGTTGAGAATCGCAACTATTGCCACGCCGACGTCGCCGCAAACCGCAATCCACATCGTAGCGCTGCCGAGAACGCCCGTCGCGCTCAACGCCATAATGAGAAGTTTTACGGCAAGAGAGCCGACGATGTTTTCGTACACCACTCTCATCGTCTTTTTGGAAATACGCTTTGCAGTGGATATACCCGTCAAATCGTCTTGCATAAGCACAACGTCGCTCGCTTCGATTGCCGCGTCGCTGCCCACGCCGCCCATAGCGATGCCTATATCCGAACGCATAAGCACGGGCGCGTCGTTTATGCCGTCGCCGACAAAGCAAAGCACGTCGCCTTTCTTCTTTTCCGCAAGCATTTGCTCGACGTTTTCAACTTTATTTTGCGGAAGCAAGGACGCTTTGTATGCCGAAAGTCCGATTTTTCCAGCCACGTCGGAAGCGATAGCCTCGTTGTCGCCCGTGAGCATAACCGTTTTGCAACCCATTTTGTTGAGTTCGCCGACGGCGGATACGGATTCGTCCTTGATTTCGTCGCTTATGAGAAGCGAACCGACGTATTCTTTGTTGTGAGCAACGTACACTACCGTTCCTATTCCCTTGTGCGCAACGTAAGGAATATCGTATGATTTCATAAGTTTTTCGTTGCCGCAATAGATAACATCGTCGCCTTTTGTCGCAAGCACGCCGAAGCCCGCTACGTTCGTAAGCGTATAACCGCACTCTATTTCACCGTTGTAGCAAGCCACGATAGAGCGTGCAATCGGGTGATTCGAGTCGTTTTCCGCAATGGCGGCAAGGCGAAGAATCTCGTCTTTTCTGTCGGCGGGCGCAACGTCGGTTACGGCAAAGTTGCCTTTGGTGAGCGTTCCCGTCTTGTCGAACACGAATACGTTTGCCTTGCTCATAAGTTCGAGATAGTTGCTACCCTTGATAAGAATACCGAATCTCGAAGCCGCGCCGATACCCGCAAAGAAGGAAAGAGGCACGGAAACGACGAGCGCGCAAGGACAAGAAACGACCAAGAAACTCAAACCTCTGTATATCCAAGTGTACCAGTCTCTTGTGACCGCGCCGCCTATAACCATAAGCAAAATTGCAGCCACGACCACGCTCGGCGTGTAGTATTTTGCGAATCTCGATATAAAGTTTTCCGCTTTGGATTTCTTGCTCGAAGCGTTCTCAACGAGGTCAAGTATTTTAGAAACCGTCGAATCATAGAATACTTTTGTCACTTCAACTTCGATTTGTGACGTCAAATTGACGCAACCGCTGATGATTTCTTCACCTTCCGAAAGTTCTCTGGGAAGGGACTCACCCGTGAGCGCTTTGGTGTCGAGAGTGGTTGAACCGCTCGTCACGATACCGTCGAGAGGCACTTTTTCACCGGGGTAAACCACGATGACGTCGCCAACCTTAACTTCGCTCGGATCAACTTGTTCAACGACTCCGTCTTCCCTCTTGACGTTGGCATAATCGGGTCTGATGTCCATAAGCGCGGAAATAGATTTTCTCGATTTGCCGGTTGCGTAACTCTGGAAGAACTCGCCGACTTGATAGAACAAAAGCACGGCGCAACCTTCGTCGAAGCCTTCTTGTTCTCTGCCCGTCACGCTCGTGTAAATGCCGAGCGCGAACGCGCCGAGAGAAGCAACGCACATAAGCAAGTTTTCGTCAAGCACTTGACCGTGTACGATTCCTCTCGCCGCCTTGAACAGCACGTCGTAACCGATGACCATATACACGGCAAAATAGAGGAAGAACGGCAAAAGCCAGCCGTACTGTCCACCGACAGCCTTTGCAAGTCCGAGCGTCTTGTCAACGATGAGTATAACGAAGAACAAACACAGCGCAACGCTTATGCGAATGAGGTTCTTCTTTTCTTTTCTTGATAGTTTGATTTTTTTCATAATCCGCTTTGTCTATATTGAGTTTGAGATTAAGATTTGTTCACTCACCCATAAAATATAATATTTGAATGAAGAACAAGGAAGATGCGATTTTTGAACAACGAGCGTACTTGGGTGTACGTGACTTGTGAGAAAATCGCATCTAACGCAGTTGTTCGCCAAATAGTGCATTTTATAGAACGATTGTGCAGTCGGGTTCGATTTTACGGCAAGTCTTCACAACCTTCTTCATAATCTCGTCAAAGTTTGCGTCATCGGCTTCGATGGTGAGACGTTGAGCCATAAAACTGACGGACGCGTTTTGTACGCCGTCAAGTTTTTGAATGGCACATTCCATTTTTGCGGCGCAATTTGCACAATCGAGATCTTCGAGTTTGTAAACTTTTTTCATTTTCGTTTCTCCTTAACGATTTATATACTTCCCTTTCGGGTCAAATCCTATATCGATTTGTTTGTTGAATAGTTGGATTATTGAACAACTATTCAAATATTACTTCTAAAAAATCAGGGGCTCGCACCCTGCGTTTTTTAGATTCGAGAGGAATTATTTTTCCTCGTTGACGTGAGTCAGACCGCATTGCATTATGAGCGTAACGTGGTCGTCGTCGAGAGAATATCTGACTTCCTTGCCCTCTTTCGTGCCTTTGACGAGTTTGATTGCGCGAAGCACGCGAAGTTGGTGAGATACGGCGGAAGTGGTCATACCGAGTTTGTCGGCGATGTCCCCTACGTTCATATCGCTTGCTTGCAAGCAACTCAAAATTTTAACGCGGGTCGGGTCACCAAGAGCCTTGAACAATTCTGCAAGCGCAGATACCACGTCGTCGGCGGGAAGCGTTGAATTTTGGATGTTGTCTTTGATTTCTACTGTCATTTTTCTCTCCGACATTTGAACTGTTATTCAAATGTTCATTTATATATTATGCCCGATTAAGTCGTTTGTCAACGGATATTTGCAAAAAATATTAAATATTTTTCGGATATTTTTTGAACTTTTCGGCACTGCGGCGGATTTTTGGCGCGCAATATCAATCAAAGTGTAAACTATCGAACAAAATCGAATTTAACAAAAAACTTTTCCCGTTCAATATTGATTTTAATTAGTATTTAATGTACAATCGTATAGAAAGAATTATTTGCGCGCGTATGCGTGCATAAGGAGGAAATA
The DNA here is from genome assembly GCA_934254715.1 of uncultured Clostridia bacterium. GTDB lineage: Bacteria > Bacillota > Clostridia > Christensenellales > CAG-917 > CAG-475. The sequence continues at coordinate 4,840 of CAKQLT010000054.1, forward strand.
TGAGCAGCAAAATGCAAAAACGTCTGCCTTTGGTGTTCGTCGTCGCTCTCGCAATCGTTCTTGCGAGCGTTATGACGTTCTCGATTGCAGGCATTGCAAACGCCGACAGTCAAAAGACGCCGACCAACTCTCTTATGATAGGTCAATTCAGCGACATTCACTACTTCCCTGTCGACGATTGCTATCAAGACATCCAAAGTCCCGACTACAAAACGAGCGACTTCTACAATTCTATGACGGGCGACACCAAACTCGTTATGGAAAGCGGTATGATCCTCAAACAACAAATCGAGCAATACATTGCCGACGCAAAGAAAGGAAAAGCACCGCAATACGTTTTCGCTTCGGGCGACCTTAGCAAAAACGGCGAAGTCACCGCTCTCGTTGACGTTGCAAACGCATTGCGTTATATGCAAAACACAATAAGAGAGTTGGGCGGCAAATACGCAAACTTCCAAGTTTTCGCAACACCGGGCAACCACGACCTTTACAACACGTCGGGCGCGCTCTACTCGAAAACCGACGGTTCTAAACGCGTTTCCGACGCATTGACGACGATGCAATTCGCGCTCGTCTTTGCAGGCTTGGGCTATCCGAACGCAAACCTTGACGGAAGCGACGGCGCAATCAACCTCACCGAGTATTTGCCCGCAGAGTACTGGTACGGCGAGTATACGACAAACTATATTCCGTCCAAAAACGCGGATACGCTTGAAATTCACTACTACAACGAGCACCTCGAAGCAGTCAACAATATGAACGCTTCCAAAACGACCGCCGACAAACTCAACGAATACTATCAAATCGGCGACGTAAACAACGCTCTTTCCTTGTCTGCGGAAATCAAAGTCGAAGGCTACACCGATTACGCGATTATGGTTATCGACGCTCACGACAGAGAGTCGGCAGAAGTCGGCGCATACGTCAGAGTGAACGAAGCGGAATATAACGTTATCAGCAACAAAAAGCAAGCAAACGGCGCGGACTACACTTTCTACGGCGCAACCGAAGAAGGCGCTGTCGATACTTCGACGACAATCAGCAACGTCGAAGCCGCTTTCGCAGCGGGTAAAACCGTGTTCCGTTCGACGGGTCTCGACCACCTCTGCGGCGGCAGACTCACCGAAGGCGTGCTTGACTGGATGCAAGAATTCTGCGCAGCGCAAAACGCTTCCGCCCCCACGCTCGGCGAAAAGACAATCATCACTTGCTTCCACCAAAACGCGCTTCCGCACTGGGAAATGGAAGACGAAATCCTCAAAGACTTCACCATTTACAACTGGGAAAACACCGCAAAACGCTTGCTCGATATGGGCACTCGCTACGTCTTCACGGGACATATGCACGTTTGCGACGCTATGACCTACACCGACGTCGAGGGCAGAACGCTCTACGATTTCCAAACGGGTTCTTGCGTAAGTTACTATTCACCCAGAAGATACACCACCGTAGAAAGATATAATTTTGACGGCAAACTCGGCGAAACCTGCATTTCTTCCGTATTCTGCCTCGACGACATCAGCGCAACGCCGTTTAAGGAAGTGCCGAGCCACAACGTGTTCACTGCACCGGCATTTAACAACGATACTTTCCAAACCGCATATAAAGCATACAAAGCCGACCCCACCGAAGAAAAATGGCAAGCAGTCGTTGCAACCAACCCCGACTATCTCGCGTATATGATTAACTACGAGAATATGAACGCGCTCGGTTACAACGATTATATCAACGAACAAATCTATTCCGTACTTCTCGACCGTATGGTCAGCCACTTCATCAATCAAGGCACTATCGACGGACTCGTCGACACGGTTATGAATATGGTCGGCGGCGACAACACCGTACTCGGTATCGTCCGCAGCACCTTGTTTGCCGACTTCAAAAAGAGCGAAGACCCCGATTTGTACAGAGAATACGGCAATTTGGACGCTGACGAGAAGACCGAAGCCCTCAACGGACTCGTTCAATACATTCTCGACACCGTTCTCGAAGGCGTGACATACGTCCATAACGGCACGAATTACAATTCCGCACTCGACCTCGTAAACGCGGTCGTTAACGAAGTTCTTGCTTGGGAATACGGCGACGACAGTATCGTATCCGCAGTTAACCCCGCAAACAGCGGCAAGATGGGCGTTGCGGACATCGCTTCCTTCATTATGACCGCTCACACGATGGGTATGGAAATCTCTCTCGACGAAACCGCAGAATCAATCAAAGCGATTTTCGGCGATGAACAAAAGGTCGAAGAAGGCAAAGATTACCTTTTCAAACACCCCTACAACCCCACCTATCGTTTACGTATGGTTGCGGCAGTCAAAGATATGCACGAACAACTCATCAGCGGCAAATTCGTTGAAGATTTGCTCACGACGTTGCTCGACCCCATCTTCACCGAAGACGGTTCTTTGCTCAAAACAGTTCTCAATCATAAGTTCGATTTTAACGACGCAGTCGACAAAGGCTATATGACCGAAGCGGCGTTTGCTCACCTCAAAAAAGGTTTGGGCTCTAAACTTCCGTCCGTTTTGAATATGGCGGCAGTCAAGAACGTTCTTGCGCAACTCGGCGTTGAAATTTCACTTCCCGCAGACTACTCTATCGACGCTGAAAACTTCGTTATCGTCGACGTTATCAATGATTTGCTTCCCGCAATCAAGACTCTCGTTGCAAAACTTCTCGGCTTCTCTCTCGAAGGTCCGGACGTTATCTCAATCGTTCAAAACTTCCTCGACAGTTATCTCGTCGACAGTTTCTACAAGGGACTCGGCGGCATTGCCGACGACATCGTGATTGCGTTTGCAACCGACGTCTATCCCGATATGGATGACTTTGCACACCCCAACGCGCCTTCCTACTATCAACCCAACAAAGCGTATGAAAAGGACGGCGTGCGCCTCTCTTACCTCAGCACTCTAAACAAAGGCTCGGAAGTTGGCGCAGAATTCAACGCGGCAACGCAAGACAACGGCAGAGTTCCCTCTCGCGTGACTGCAAACTTCGATACGACCAACTCTACGACGTCCTACACGATTAAGTTCTACACCGAAGAAAACGTGTACGGCACGTTCAGACTCTTTGACGAAAACGGCAACGAAATCGGCAACGTAAGCACTTCCAAATCCGCCGCACTCAAAGCATATGCGACGAACAAGACCGATTATCTCGACACGACGGCTTACAAAGAGTTCTCAAACGGCGTTAAAGCGACCGTATTCACTCAAACCAAACCGCAATACATTCCGCTCATCGACCTCGGACTTCTCTGCCTCACTCACGGTCAAATCGTAGACAAGGACAATAACGACGAACCGTACGTCTACGGCGACCGCGACAAAGCGGTTGCAAACAGCGTTATCTACTGGAACGTCCACACCGTCACTATCAACGGTCTCGAAGCAGGCAAAACCTACTACTACGACATTCTCGGCAACTACGAAACGGACGGCGAACCCCTCGAATTCTCTTTGGTCAAATACATCAAGACTCAAGGCTACGAAGGCAACGCCCTCACCTTCACGACGGCTGTCGGCAGAGACGTTGATGCGTTCGAGTTCCTCACTATCGCGGACATTCAAGGTATGATTCAAAGTATGTACGACAACAGCCACGAGGCAGTCGACGCACTTCTTAAAGACGAAAGAGTCAACACCTTCGATTTCATTCTCAACGCAGGCGATATGTGCGACAACGGCAAGAACTTCAATCAATGGGGTATGGCTCTCGACACTTATCAAGACCTCACTCTCAACACTTCCGTGTTCTTCACGTCGGGCAACCACGAGAACAATACGGGCGCAATGGGAAGATACTTCAACTACACCGAAAAGGTCGGCGAAGAAGTTAAGGCAATAAGCGGCGAATACTATTCCTTCGATTACGCAAACGCACACTTCACCGTTCTCGACACCAACGACGCGACCACCGACGGACTCGGCGCAACTCAACTCGAATGGCTCAAAAACGACCTTGCAAACACCGACGCTAAATGGAAATTCGTGCTTATGCACAAGAGTTTGTACAGCGCAGGTTCGCACGCGTTCGACGGTGAAGTCAAGGCTATGAGAACTCAACTCACCACTCTCTTTGCAGAGCAAGGCGTAAACGTCGTATTCGGCGGCCACGACCACACCTACACCACCACTTATCTCGTTGACAAAGACGGCAACGTCGTTGACAAGACGAGCAAAGACGGCGTGCGTTACACTGGCGACGGCGTTCTCTACATCACGCTCGGCACACTCGGCACGAAGTTCTACACCTACAGAGAGAACGATATGACCACCGACAAATTCAACAAGGACGACAGCATACTTCATACGCTCGATTCTCAAACGTTCGGCAAGGTCAAAGTCGAAGGCGACACGATCACTTTCACGGGTTACTACTTCAACCGAGCAACCGGCAAGATCGATCAAATCGGCAACAGCGCAGTGCTTTCCGCGACGCCTATCAAGGACAACAAACTTACGGTTATCCTTCTTTCCACCCTCATTCCGGGTGTGGTTGTAGTCGGCGTATGCGTAGGACTTGCAATCTACTTCTCGAAGAAGAAAAAAGCAAAAATCAGTGCTTAAATAAAAAAAGCGCTCACCGAATGGTGAGCGCTTTTTTTAATTAATAATTAATAATTAATAATTAATAATTGTGGGCGGGACACCCGCACCCGATTAAATATAAATCTGCAAGATTTGATGCGCTAAATCGATGCATAACGCGAAAGCACCCCTTGAATGGCAACCCTAATTAAAAAACCTCGATATTGAGATGAAGAACAAGAAAGAGGCATCCGAATGGCAACCCTAATTTACAAATCGTAAATGAGTTGACAAGCGGATGCCTCTGCCGCAGTTATTCGCTCAATAGCGAGGTTTTTTAGCACATCGTATCACTAAGTTTTCCACCACCAAGTATATGTATATGCAAATGTCCTACCGACTGGCAACCGTCCTCACCCTTGTTGGATACGAGACGGAAACCGTTTTGAAGTCCCAATTCGTCGGTGAGCGTAGAGAGTTTTTTGAGGCATTTTGCGAGGGTTTGCGCTTGAGAGTCCGTCATCTCGATTATGTTTGCGTAATGCTCTTTGGGGATGAGCAAAAGATGTACGGGGGCTTGCGGATTCAAGTCCTTTATGATAATCATATCGTCGTCTTCGTAGACTTTCGTAGACGGAATATCGCCATTAACGATTTTGCAGAAAATGCAGTTGTCCATATTGATTTCTTCCTTTTATTATTTTACGGTGTCGTCTGCAACGCCGTCGAGATAGATGTGAGTGGGCGTGATAAGACGGATTTCGTTATGCGCGCCGTTTTTCGAGTATACTTTGACGTAGTTCGGGGAATGTCCGCACCAAACGCCGTGCGTTTGCGTTTCAAACAGTACGTTTGCAGGCATACCGAGTTGCTTGTTGAGGTAGTTGCGCACAAGTTCGTGCTTGACTGCGCTCATACGTTTTTGACGGTCGAGCACCACTTCGGGCGGAAGTGTGGGCATACGCCCCGCAACCGTTCCCCTTCTCGACGAATACGGGAAAACGTGAATATCGGCAAATCCGACTTTTCTTGCAAAAGCAATGCAGTTTTCAAATTCTTCTTCCCTTTCGCACGGAAAACCGACGATGATGTCCGTCGTAATCGCCGCGTCGGGATAGTATTCTCTGATAAGTTGCACCGCCGCATAGTATTCGTCGCAAGTGTAGTGACGATTCATCGCTTTAAGCACTCTGTCGTCGCCGCTTTGCAATGACAAGTGGAAATGCGGACAGAATCTCTTTATGCCCTTCGTCGCGTCCAAAAACTCTTTTGACACCACGCCGACCTCTAGCGAGCCGAGTCGCACGGCAAAATCGTATTTCGAGAGCATTTTCATAAGTTCGGTGAGCGACGAGCCGTTATCCTTGCCGTATGCGGAAAGGTTTATGCCCGTTACGACCACCTCTTTTGCGACGTTTTGCACCTCGTCGAGTTCTCTTTCGATACTTTCGATAGCGCGCGAGCGGCTTCTGCCTCTGACGTAAGGAATCAAGCAGTAACTGCAAAAGTTGTTGCAACCGTCCTGAACCTTGATAAAATGCCTCGTGCGAAGATTTACGATTCCGTCGTTATCCTCGAAAACCGAACTGATGTCGAACTTATCGGGAACGATTTTGTCGAACTGTTCTTCTTCGCCCTTAAATTCGGTGACGATTTTGCGAGCGAAATCGAGTTTTCCGTCGCTGCCCGATATGTATTGAACGTTGTTTTTTGCAAACTGCGAAAAATTGTTTTGCGAAGCGCAACCGCACACGAAAATCTTTGCGTTAGGATTGACTTTGAGTATTCTCGCCACCGATTGACGGGATTTTTTCTCGGCTTCGGCGGTGACGGCGCAAGAATTTATGACGTAAACGTCTGCAAATTCAAGTCCTTCGGCAATCTCGAAGCCTGCGTGCTCGAAAATAGCGAGCATTGCGTCCGTGTCGTACTGATTGACCTTGCAACCCAGCGTGAATACGGATATTTTGGGAAGTTTGTCATTCATAATCAAGTTCCCCCAGAGTGTCCAAAAGTAATGCAGAAGCCACGATTGAGGCAGTTTCCGCACGCAAAATACGTCTGCCGAGCGTCACGATTTGCGCGCCCGCTTCTTTTGCGATTTGCGCTTCTTCGGGGGTAAAACCACCCTCTGCGCCCACAATTAAAGCAATCTTTTTGCCGCTCAAATCGCAATCTTTTATGCGGTTTTTCTTCTCGTCCTCGTAGGCAAACAGCACTTTGTCGAAGTCGCTAAACGATTTTACGACGTCTTGAAAATCGCAAAGT
>CAKQLT010000055.1:0-11115 GCA_934254715.1 uncultured Clostridia bacterium
CTCGTTGACGTACACCTTGTTTCGCTTCGTATCCACGAGATAATCCACCCTCACGACGCCCGAAAGTCCGAGTTCTTCGTAAAGTCGTTTCGTGTTCGCTTTCACGATAAGTTCCAAAGACCCGATTTTTGCAGGCACAATATGCTCGCACGCACTCATTTTTCCGCCCGAATACTTGTCCGAAAACGTGAGAAAATCGCTTGCACAGCGCGGCTGTTCGGTGTCGGAAATCACGACTTGCCCGTCTTTTGAGTATGCGGCGCAGTTGACCTCGACAAAATCGTCGAGTTTGTGTTCTACGACGATTTTTTTGTCGAATTTCGCCGCAACTTGCAACGCAAAATCGAGTTCTTCTCTGCATTTTGCAACTTCTATGCCGATACTGCTTCCTTGACACGCCGGCTTGACGATAACGGGATAATCTATGAGTTCCTCTATGCGCGAAATCGTCTTGTCTTTGTCGCTTTCAAATTCGTCTTTCGATACGACTTCGTACGGAAGTACGTTCAAGAGCAAACTTTCAAACAACCTCTTTGACATCGCCTTGTCCATACAGCAAGCGGAAGCGAGAGTGTCCGAGCAAGTCACGGCAACGGAATTGAACTCGAACAACGCTTGCAGTATGCCGTTTTCACCCTCGCCGCCGTGACAGCAAAAAAGTGCGACGTCGGGTTTGAACGCCTTTTGCAGTTTGTTTTTCTTGAGAGTGTAAAACTCGCCTTTTATCAAAAACGCTTTCTTGTGAGCAAGAGGGTCGAAGGGCGCGAAGCATTTTATCGAGTCGAGTTTGCCGATATAAAAATCCCCTTCGTATGCAAATATAGGTTCGACGTCATATCTCGATTTGTCGATATTGTTGAGAGTTTGCATTGCGGTTATGACGGAAATATCTCTTTCAAACGACCGTGCGCCGAACACGAGCGCGACTTTCTTTTTCATACTTTTTCACCTCGCAAAAATTTGTCCTTCCATAATATGACTCACTCTAAACGAAAGTGAAAAAACGCCGCGAAAATCGCGGCGCATAATCTAATTTTGTCAAAATCGACGTTTTGAGCAAATCATACATTTTGTATGTTATTTTAACAAAAGTATTCTATTAAAACGGCATTTTTAGAATAAACAGTTATCAATTTTGCGGTTTTTAATAGTACTTTTGCGCAAAACGCCCTATTTTAGGTCATCGTATATGTCGGGCAAGTCGTTAAGAATCAACAGCGTATCGCCGAGTTTCAGCGTGTTTACAAAGTCTTTTTCGCAAGCGGCAAGCGAGTCGTATCTCTTGATTTCGCCGCCAAATTCACTCTCTTTGAGCGCGCGCAAAATGGGTTCGGTACGTTCGTTACCGATGAGCAAAACGACGTCGGCAACGTCTGCGATTCGTTTGCCGAGCAAACGATTTTCTTCGACTTCCCTACTTCCGAGTTCCACGAGTCCGGGCGTTACGACAACCTTTCTCGTATTGAACATCGCAAGGGTCATAAGCGCAAATTTTGCGCCGTCGGGATTCGAGTTGAAACTGTCGTCGATGACGTTCACGCCGTTACCCTTGATGAGTTGTTGACGGTGAGCGACGGGTTCGAGATTCTCGATTGCGTTCAAAATGAACGGCATTTCCACGCCGAGTTTGTACGCCATTGCCACGGCAAGCATAATATTCTGCACGTTGTGGATTCCGAGAATTTTCGTGCGAGCGTGAAAAACGTCTTCCCCTATCACGACGTCAAACTCGCTTCCGTTTTCGCTCACGCAAATATCGGTTGCATAAATATCCGCGTTTTCGTCGATTCCTGCATAAATGGTCTCGGGTATGATTTTCTTTGAAAGAAGCACGCTTTCGGTTATGTTTTTAAGTTCGGAATTTATCACGCACACGCCGTCGCCGACGTCGAGAATACGGCATTTTTCCCGCCTTATATTCTCTTGCGTTTTGAAAGTTTTGAGGTGTTGGTCGTTGATTCCCGTCAAAATCGTATACGTCGGTTTGACGATTTTCATCAACTTTTTGACGTCGCCAACCCTTCTTGCGCCAAATTCCGCAACGAACACTTCGTGCGTAGAATCAAGCGAATTGACGGTTTTTGCGATTCCCATCGGCGTATTGTAACTTTGCGGCGTGGTCAAAACGTTGTATTTTTGCGCCAGTATCGCGCTCAAAAAGTTCTTCACCGACGTTTTGCCGTAACTGCCCGTGATTGCGACTTTTATCAAATCTGCCCTATCGAGGCGTTTTTCGGCTCTTTTTTCGTATCGCAAATTGTTCAACTTCTCGAATACGTTGACAGCCGACGTAACGATTATGAATAACAGCGGATATACGAGCGGAAACGCAAAGAAAACGAGATAACGCATATATTCGTCCGCAAGGTGTTTAGTCGCAATAGCGAGCGCAACGCACACAATCGCCGTCGACACGGTCGTATTTGTCAAAAGACAGCGCACTGCGCGTTTCGTATAGCGCAACGGCTTTTTGCGGTCGGGCAAGTCTTCCATAAAGTACATTGCAAACTCGGTTATGAAAAAGAACAGCGCGATAAGGAATCCCCAGAACGCTTTTGCGTTCAACAGCCAAAACGCAACCCATATTCCGCAAAATATCGTCACGGTTATGACGTCGAGAAGGTAAACGAACCTCAAACGTTTGTTTTTGAATATCTCGCTAACTCGATAGTTGTCGTTTTGAATGGCATACAAGTACGGTCTCGTCATAAAAAAACTGTCGATAATCAACAAAAGGATATAAAACCAGTCGCCTCGCACAAGCGTCATACACACCTCGCTTTTTTCGTATCAAGATATGTCTTGCTCGCTTTTTGTGTGATTGAACGAAAAAATCCCTCTAAACAGACGATTTTTCATTTCAAAAATGTTTCGTGAAACATACGAAAAATTCAGGACAAAGGATTTTGGAAAATCAAGAAGTTTTTAAGAGGCGATTTTAAGATATACCCTCGTCGGTTTCGGCAAGGTACGCTGCAAGAATCAGCGAAAATGCGTATCTGTCCTCGACAAACGCAAAATGTCCGCCGTCGAGCAAAAAGCCTTGCGCCCCGTCGATTTTCTTCAAAAAGCACTTGTACATATAAAGAGGCGTTTCCTCGTCGCTCTTTCCCCAGAACACCGCGCACGGGCGTTTTATCTTTTCGAGCAGATTTTTTTGGTCGTAGTTTACCACTTTCACAAAAACCTTCTTCATATCCTCGGATAACGAACTATAGTCGCTCGACCCTTTCAAGCCGCTTTTACCGAGTTTTTTGAGGATTTTGTGCGCAAGCACTTTCAGATAATAGGACGGTTTGCGCCTCGGTTTTATGCCAGCGCTGTCTATAAGCACGATTCGATTGACGATTTGCGGATAAAACGCGGCAAGTTCGATTGCGACTCTGCCGCCGAAAGAGTGTCCCAAAAACGTTGCTTTTTCGATGTCGAGAATTTCGAGCAACTTTGCGACGTCATTTGCGTAATGCGCCACGTCGTAGTAATCGGGCGGAAAATAGCTTTGTCCGAATCCGAAAAAATCAAGGGCAACCACACGGTATTTTGCGCATAGTTGTTTCATTGCAAAGAAAAAGGCGGTAGCGTCCGAGCCCCACCCGTGAAGAAAAACCAACGTATTTTTGCCGTTTCCGACCGAAAAATACGACAATTTTTTGCCGTTTGCGACGGCAAATTTTCTCTCGAAACCGTACGGATTTCGATTGATATTTTGCGCATTATCGCAATGCGGATTTGAATTTTCGATAATGTTTCGTTGCTGTTTCGTGCCGACCTCTACATCGCAAGCCACATTATAAGTGCGTCGCGAACGTTGTTGTAATACTTCTTTCGCACGCCTTCGACTTTGAAGCCGAAACTTTGGTACAAGCGGATTGCGTGCTCGTTGTTGTCGCGCACTTCGAGGGTCATAAACTTGATTCCGAGCAGTTTTGCCCTCGATATGAGTTCGCTCATAAGCAATTTGCCTATGCCTTTTCCGCGCTCGGTGGACTTTACCGCTATATTCGTTATATGCGCCTCGTCAAGCACTTTGTGAAAACCGCCGTAACAAATCACCTCGTCGCCTCTTACGCCGACGAGATAATACGCGTTTTCGTCCTCGACTTCGGGGATAAACATTCTCTCGTTCCACGGCTGGTCGAACGCTTCGCGCTCGATTTCCGCCATCTGTCGCAAATGCTCGTATTTAAGGGATTCAAACTTCATCCTTTTCCCTCTCGGCTTGCGATTTTCTCATATAAAACGGCTCGAAAACTTGCACGAATTCGCCGTTTTTTGCCTTTTGCGACACGACTTCGGCAAGGGTTTCGTCAACGCTTTTAAGCGGTTGGTATTCGGCGTTTTTAAGGTCGGTATTCTCGCCCGCTTCGCAAAAACTCGCGCTCAAAACCTTTCCGTTTTCGCATTTTGCGAGGTAAGTGTTCCCGTGTCCCGCGTCAACCGCCGCAAGGATTTCGCCTCTTTGGTGCGCGATAAGTTCAAACGTCGTCACCGAAACGCGCTTTGCGCCAGTTGCAAACGCAATCGCCGTCATTGCCGAAACGCCTATTCTGATTCCCGTAAAAGACCCCGGACCGACGTTCACCGCAACGACGTCGAGGTCGTTCACGTTGACGGCGTGGGATTCGAGCATATTATCGATTTCGGGCATAAGCGTCGCGCTGTGTCCCGATTTGCCGATTTGCTTTGTGAAAGAATAGGTTTCGTCGCCCTTGACGAGAGCAATCGAAAGTCCCGTGGATGTTGTGTCTATTGCAAGAATATTCATTTGTTTTCTTCCTTTTCAACGTCGAAAATACGCTCGTTTTCGCCCGTCGGCGTTATGTTTATCTCGATAACTTCGCCGTCGAAATGCTCGAATTTATTCCATTCGATAACCGTCACCGAATCGTCGTCGAAGCAGTCCTCTATGCCGAGTTCGGCAAGTTCGTCCGCGCTCTCGACTCTGTACATATCGAGATGATTGAGTTTGAGTCTGCCGTCCTCGTACACGTTGAGTATGGTGAAAGTCGGGCTCGTAACCTCGTCTTCTATGCCGAGAGCCTTTGCAAGCCCTTTCGTAAACGTGGTTTTGCCCGCGCCCAAATCGCCGCTTAAAAGGATAACCTCGCCGCCTTGCAACGTATCTGCGATTTTCTTTGCCAAAGCGTAAGTTTCCTCGACGTTTTTGACGGTATGCTTTCCGAAAACCGTGTTCAATTTTTTCATATTCGACCCGTCCCAATGCAAAATTTTGCTAAGACGTTTGTATAATACAAACGTAAGTCCACCGACTATTATACATCTAAACAAGTTGAAAGGCAACACGCCGACGAACAAATAATAGACGTAAAACGTGTCCATCGTCACGTTTTTGTACAGCGGTTTGAGCAAATTGACGATAAGCGAGAAATCGCCGTTGAAATACAACTGCACGAAATACGGTATGGATATAAATCTATTGACCAAAAGCGACAGCGCGGTAAGGCACAAACTGCCCACACATATGCCGATAAAAGCGTGCTTTTTGTCCTTTTTGAAATAGTAAATCAGCGACGCGGGAAGCACGAAAGCAATGCCGAGCAGAATGTCCGTAGCCTCGCCGACGTATGCGGTGCTCGTGAGCGGAAATTTGAAAAGGCACTTCAAAATTATCACCACGCACGCGCTTATGGGCCCCATAGAAAAACCCGCGAGCAATGCCGGCAATTCGCTTATCTGAATTTCCAAGAAACTCGGAAACATAAACGGCAGATTGAATTTTGCAAACGCGTACAAAATAAAAGAAAGTGCCGTTAGAATCGCCATTTTCGTGATATATGCGGTTGAAAAACGCGGATTTTTGAATCGCTCGAACGTCTTTTTTATATCCTCTTTGGTGACTTTGGCGTTTCCGCTTTTTTTGTCGTCGGAAGCAAGGATATTCGCTTGCTGCGTTTCCTTTGTCTTTTTGCCCATTTTTCTCCTTCGGCGCACTTTCCAAAAATTTGCAAAAGCATAAAAAAATGCGCCTTCGAGGGCGCAAACGTAAATTGAAATGCAAAATTACGTCGCTTCTTCCGTCCGGACTTTACCGTCGGTCAAGGAATTGCACCTTGTCGGCACGCATTGCGTGTTCGCGGACTATACCGCCGGTGAGGATTTTCACCTCGCCCCGAAGCACTTTTATAATATGCCCTTAAAGTGCGTATGTCAAGCACAATGTGAAATCGAAGTATTAAACCGTCGAATACAGCCATAATTTAAGTATGGAATACACGAATCAAATGCCGTACGTTCAAGATTATATGCAAACGGGCGAAGTGACCGAGCAAAGCGTAGCAGCCCTCGCCCTTTCAAACCCGAAAGTCGTCGGCGCGCGCTGTTTTTCGTACAACAACGCATACGTCGTCGCCTTGATTTCTTCCCCGTTTTACCTCAAAAGCGAGCGCGACGCGTTTTTACAATCAACGAAAATCGACTTGTCGAAGCAAACGAAAACCGACGTTTTCGTGACTTTGGACGTAGACGTATATCAAAAAATCAAAGACGGTATGACCGAAGCGCAAAAAGCGGAATTGTTTGAAAAAGTCGTATCGAGAGCGCATTGATTTTGTTGCAAGCACGCCGCAAAACGCCAAATAAAAAACGTGCAATTCCCGTGATAAAAGTTTTGAACATCGACAAAATGCAGAACGTTCAGCATTAAAAACGCACGAAAAAGTCGGCACTAAATCACAAAAAAAACATCAAAAAAAAGCCTCGTTTTGAGGCTTTTTTTGATTGATTATTCCTTATAAAATCCGCAATTACGCTTTATACTTCGTGACGTTTTTGCCGTCTGCCCAAAGTTTTTCGAGGCAGTAGAACATTCTCGTTTCGTCGTTGAAGATATGCACGATAACGCCGCCGTAGTCGAGCACCGCCCATTTGCCCTCGCCCATACCGTCCGTATGCGTGGGTTCGACGCCGTTTTCGCTCATTTTTTCTTCGACGAACTCTGCAAGCGCTTTGACTTGCTTGTTGCTCTTTGCCGTGCAAATGACAAAATAGTCCGTCATAACCGTCAAGTGCGCAACGTCCAAAATTGTGATGTCAACGGCTTTATGTTCGTCAAGTTCGGCGCAAATGATGTCTTTCATTTCAATAGGTTCCATAAAATCCTCCTCTCGCAAAAACGTGCGAGGTTCTTTGGTATAGTATTTATCGTGTGCAAAAAACGTGTTTGGTTGCAAGTTTTAGTGCGTAGCGTTTTTCTACAACGATTTTAGCACACAATCGCGCGCTTTTCAACGGTCAATTTTTGCAATAATCGCCGAGATAGCACTTCACCGCGTCGAGAGTGAGCGGGTGCATAGGCTTTCCGCTTGCGCTCACCTTGTCGTACGTGTATTTCAAAACCGCCTTGAATCCCTCGTCAAAATCGCGCATAGCAATTTCTCGAATTTGAGGAATCGGCTCGTATGTTCTGTCGAAAGACACGCTGTCCGCGGTGTACACGAGTTTTTCGAGCATAGTCATATCCGCTTTTGCGGTGGTGTGATAACGTATTGCGTCGAGTACGCTTTCGTCGGTGATTCCGAAATCGCGCCGCGCCTTTTCCGCGCCGAGAAACTGGTGCAAAACGGGCGTTCCGACCGCGTCGAGCGGCACGTCGAAACCGTCCAAAGACGGGCGTTTCTTTGCGTTGTCGTGCAAGAAACAAGCAAGAAAAACTTTCGTGAAATCTTGCTTCAAATTATGGCGCGAGTTGAGTCGCATCGCAGTCAGAACGACGGCTTTACTGTGCGCAAAAAGTTCGTCGGGCTGATAGGAATGTAGTTTTTCCGCCATTTCTTTATACTCGCAAAACATTCCTTTTTTGCGAATCTCGCATAGAACTTTTTCGTCGATTTCGTCGGGTTCGTCGCCCATAAGAAGTTTTGCACGCACTTCGGACGAAGAAACGTCTTTTCCGACGTAATCGAGCAAAATAAATTCACCGCCGAATTTTCGTTTGAGGTATTGCGCGCGCATTGCAATATCGTCGAAGCCTTCCCTTTGACAAACGGCAATCGGGCATACCTTGACGATGGCTTCGGGATGATACCAAGTGTCGAAATATTCAAGGCTGTCGCCGCCCACTAGATAAACAATATCGCCGTATTTTTCTTTCAAAATCGGAAGCGTGAGCGCGCTGTAATTGTCTTTTCCGCGCACGTTTTCGATGTCGTCGATGACGAAATCCACGCCCTCGAATGCGATTTTAAGCAAATCGCAACGTTGCTCGAAACTCAAAAACCCCGCGCTTTTGTGAGGCGGCGTAACCGTCGGCACAAGCACGAGTTTTGATATTCCGAGCCTAAGCATTGCGCTTTTGCACATTGCGACGTGTTCTTTGTGTACGGGGTCGAACGCCCCGCCGAAAACCAAAGTCTTTTCCATATCTCGATTATACATCTCTACACAAAATAATTCAAGAACTCGCAACGTATCCGTTTAATTTTCTGCTATATTTTCGTGATTTTTTCGTGCGATTTTCGAGTATTTGAAAAGCGTTTTCGGGCAAAAATAAAGATATGTCGAAAGCACTCGATTATATAAGTTTGAGCATAATCGTCACCCTTACGACGTTCGTATGGGCGGCTTTACTTTTCAAAAACGCCGTCGGCGCGTTGATATTTTCCGTTGCTTTTTCTCTTATGGTCGTTTTCAGCATACGCTACTTTTCAAAGAAAAATCAAAAGCCGTATACATACGACAGACTCGAAACAGAGTTTTGCATAAGAGGCGGCGAATATATCATAGATTTGCTCGTAAGTTCTCTAAAAAATCCGCAAATTGAGAACGGTTGCAATTATATTTTGCTTGAAAACAGCATAATTATCGCAAATTTCAAGTTTCCGCCGCTTGGCGGAAGCGACGTCGCAAACGTGTGCAAACTTGCAAATAAGCACGACAAAAACCACGTTTATCTTATAACGAAAGGCGTTGACAGAAAGGCGTGGCAAATTGCAAATCTTCAAGACGTCAAGATTGAAATCGTAAAAACGAAGCAAGTGTACAAGTTCCTCGCAAAACGCAACGCCCTACCCGTTCTGAAAAAGCAAAAACAAAAGTTTTCCGTATCTTCACTTTTACAAGCGATACTCTCGCGCCGCAATTTGAAAAGCTATCTTTTTTCGGGTGCGGTGCTGATTGCGGTATCGTTCATAACGCCGCTTAAAATCTATTATATCGTAACGGGTACGTTGTTACTATTTCTCGCCCTACTCTCTTTGACCCCGCTCGGCAACGGCACAATCGGCACACCGAAAGCCTTTGACGAACTCGAACACGAGTGCGAAACCGAATACAAACGAGAAATGGATTAGTTATCATCCGCGCAAACATTTTACACAAAAAAATAAAACTTCCCCCCCCTTCCTCACGGTGGGGGGTGTTATTTCTCTACAACAGTTTGACGGCGTGTACTCTAAATAACACATCACCCCTTTCCTTCGGGCTTTGGACTTCGGCGTTTGCAAAGCAATCCGCCTCGTTCGCTTTGGCTACAACACATTCACCGGATGTGTTGTTTAACGCGTCGCGCCCATATTGCCGTTCAAATTTTTCCACTTGCGCACAAAGTGCGCACCCACCAAGCAAGCACTCGCACGGAATTGCGGGTTGAGTTCTTACCCATCTTATTTTGAGAGTAAAGAGGGCTTGCGCGGTTAGTGATTGCGAGAACAAGTGCGGTTTTTGTCAATCGCCCCAAAGTTTTTCATTTCTATTTGGGGGATTTCCACGCTACGCTCTGAATGACGGCGGGGGCGATTGACTTTGCCGCAATGCCGTTTGAGCAATGCAACCCTAATTTACTTGGTGTAAATGAGTTGACGGACAAGTTTCACTAACTACCCCCGTCCATTGAGATGAAGAACAAGAAAGAGCCGCTCTCATAGACACGAGCGTACATTTGTCCCATTTAATACTCTAAATGTGCCAAACAGATGTATAACGCGAAAGAGGCATCTGAATGACAACCCTAATTTACTTGTCGTAAATGAGTTGGCAGACAGATGCCTCTGACAAAGTTAGACGCTGTTTGGCGCGTTTAGAGATTAAAGGGCGTGACTTGGTATACGTAATAATTCAACCAATTATAAAACAGTAAATTCGCCGCGCTACGCCACTTCATATCCACGTTGTCGAGTGAATCGTCGAGGAAATAATTGACGGGTTTGGAAATGGGCAAGCCTTTTTCGAGGTCGCGAAGGTACTCGGATTTTAGAGTGAAACGGTCGTACTCACTGTGACCAGTGAAGAAAAAGGATTTGTTGTCGGTGGTTTTGGCGATAACTACGCCGGCTTGCGGCGATTCGGCAAGAATCTTGACGGACTGCACGTTGCGCAATGCTTCCTCGTCGATTTCGGTATGACGAGAAGTCGGAATATAGAAAGTGTCGTCCATTCCCTTCAAAAGCATATCGTTTTCGACGACGGCGTGAGCGGGATATATGCCGAAAAGTTTTTGCGGCAAATTCCGCTTTTGTATGCCGAATTTGTGATAAAGTGCCGCTTGCGCGCCCCAGCATATGTAGATTGTGCTCGTTACGTTTTTGTCCGCAAAGTCGAAAATCTGTTCAAGTTCTTTCCAGTACTTCACGTCCTCGAACGGTATGGTTTCGACGGGTGCGCCCGTGACTATCATTCCGTCGAATTTCATTCTCTTTATCTCGTCGAGGCTCTTGTAGAAGCGAATCATATGCCCTATCGACACGTGCGTAGGCTCGTAGGAATCCGTTTTTATAAGCGTGACGTTGATTTGAAGCGGCGAGTTTGAAAGCAGCCTTATGAGTTGCGTTTCTGTGGTTTCCTTCGTGGGCATAAGGTTGAGAATGGCAATCTCGATGGGACGAATGTCCTGCCTCGTCGCCCTCGTTTCGTCCATAACGAAAATCTTTTCGTCGCTGAGAATCTTGTATGCGGGAAGTTGATTTGGGATAATTATAGGCATATAATCACCTCTTTACGCCTCGATATGCGCGTTGTCGAGTGCTTGTTTTATATCGTCGATGAGGTCGAGCGAACTTTCAAGACCGCAAGAAAGGCGCACGAGGTCGCCGGAAACGCCGGCCGCGACGAGTTCGTCGTCGGTGAGTTGACGGTGTGTGGAACTTGCGGGGTGCAAACAGC
>CAKQLT010000056.1:0-9987 GCA_934254715.1 uncultured Clostridia bacterium
GCATATCACGGCTGGTCCGATCAAATGGTTTACGGCTTGAAGATCCCCGGAAGCCGTCAATTCCTCGAATCTCACGGTATCCCCAACTGCTACGGCACAACCGACGAAGTTCGTCCCAACGACCTTGCAATGCTCGAAGCAATGCTCAAAAAGAACGTTTTGCGCGGCGGTACGGCGGCTGTCATCGTTGAGCCCGTCGGTCCCGAATCCGGTACTCGTCCCATCGACGTCGATTACAACCTCAAAGCAAGACTTCTTGCAAAGAAATACGGCGCGCTCTTCATCTTCGACGAAGTCGTCACCGGCTTCAGAGTTGGTATCCACGGCGCGGCAGGTTACTTCTTCGACGAGCAATACGGCTACAAAGTCGACAATAAACCCGTCACCATCAACGGTAAGCCTTGGATTATCGAAGACAAGAAACTCGTCGACGGCAAAGTCGTCAAATTCAAACGTCAAGGCACGGGCAGAGATATGTATCCCGACCTCACCGTATTCGGCAAGATCGTCGCGGGCGGCTATCCCTCCGCAGGCGGCGTAGGCGGCAAGAAAGAATACGTTTCCCTTATGGCTGCAGGTCTTGCGGGTATGGGCAAGAAAGCGTACGTCGGCGGCACTCTCGCTGCAAACCCGCTCAGTTCCTATGCAGGATACCTCGCAATCTGCGAAATCGAAAAGAACAACGCTTGCGAAATCGCGGGCAAAGCGGGCGACCGTCTTGCAACCGGTCTTAAGGCTCTCGTGAAGAAATACAATCTTCCTTACGTCGTCTACAACCAAGGCAGCATCGTTCACCTCGAGTGCACGGGCGCAATGAGTTACGACTTCTCGAGTATGAGTTTGCTCGGTTCTGTCATTCCGATGCTCAAAAAGAAACCCGAAATGCTCAGAAGAAAAGTTGCTATGGAACAAATGGGCGCGGCGTATATGGCAAACGGAATCGTCACTTTGGCGGGAAGCCGTCTTTACACCTCTATGGCTGACACGGACGAAATCATCGACGAGGCACTTCGCCGCTTCGAGAACGTCTTTAAGACAGTCGTAAAGTGCGAAGACAATGCAAGATTTGAAAAGAAACCTCACTAAGAGATAACGTCGTCGGCGCACAAAGACGTGCGCCGACGTTTTTTTTAAGGCAACTCGTTTTGCCTTGCGATACGAACGGTCAAACGACGGAAAAAATAAGGTTTTAATGCGCGTAGTTGCGAAAATAATAACTTGATTTTTCGTCCGCGTTTGATATAATATCGATAAAGCAATAATAACTGTCGTGCGCATACGCGGCAGAGTTAGGAGAACAGTATGAACGAATTGATTGTTGCAAACGTCAAAAAATACGCGAATATGCTCGCGGAAAAGAAATATTTGCAAAGCGGTTACATCGCGGTCAGAGAAGAAGACGGCATCGTCATCACTCGTCCGAGAATAAATTATTCCGACGTAAAGGAAGAAGATTTGACTTTCGTCAACGACAAGAATATCGAAACGCTCGAAGGCAACTTCCGCGCGGCGGCGGTTATCTTGTTCTGCGCAATCCGTCAGGACAAAGAGGCCAATGCGGCGGCAATCGTAGACAGCGACAGCACCGTCGAATTTTCCAAAAAGAGAAAAACTCTTATGCCTATCCTCGACGATATGGCGCAAGTTTGCGGCGTTTCAATCAAATGCGCGCAAAAGAACGTCGCTTCCGACGTGGTTGCGGCTCTTTCGGGTCAACGCAACTGCTGCTTGCTTCCCGAAGCGGGCGCGGTCGTGACGGGACGTACTCTCGACGAAGTTTTCACCGCAACGCTCGTTTTGGACAAGGCTTGCAACGCCGAAATCCTTGCGGAAAAGAAGGGCGGAACGCAACATATGGGCGCAATCAACGCACTTTTGGAACACGTCGTGTTCAAACTCAAATATTCCAAAACCAACCAAAAGCAACAAAAGGCTGCCGAGAGCGGTGAAAAGGAACAAAAAGAGGAAAGAGCAACCGCAGTCGTCACCGACGAGGAAAAGAAAGTCGCTCAAGACATCAAAGACGCAGGCGTAAGACTTCTTGACGAAAACCTCGTTCAAGGCACTTGGGGCAATATCGCCGTCAAACTCGACGACCAATATATGCTCGCAACGCCGTCGGGAATCGATTACGTTATGCTCAAACCCGAACAAATGGCAAAAGTCAATATGGAAACTCTCGAATGGACGGGCACTAACAAAGCCACCAGCGAAAAAGGTATCCACGCAATTTTGCTCAAAGGCGACAAGAATATCAACGCAACCATTCACACGCACCCGTTCTACGGCTGTATCCTCGCCGCAATGGGCAAGGCTATGCCCGTTCCCGAAAAGTATCAAGACGTTTTGGGCAAAGAGATTCCGTGCGCAAAAGCGGCGCTTCCCGGCACGAGCGGACTCGTCAAAAACGTTGCCGCGGCAATCGGCGACGCACCCGCTTGCTTTATGGGACATCACGGCGTTATGGTCAGAGGCAAAGACCTCGAAGACGCGTTTGCGATTTGCCGCGCGCTCGAAGACGCTTGCCGCGACTACCTCGCAGAATAAGCGAATATAGGAATATCGAATATTCAACGATACAATATCGAAAACCGCAGATTTACTGCGGTTTTCGTTTTTATCGTTATCATTGTTTTTATCGTCGTTTGCTTTTCTATTCTTTGTTTGCTTTGTATTCTCTTTTATATTTCACTCGGTTAGATAACGAAAAAAGCACTCGTCGAGTGCTTTTTTCATTAGGGGAAAATTATTAGGAACAATCAATGAATGATATGTTGTCTGCTTTAGCGTTGGTCGTCGCAACGGGATTCGTCCATTTCGCCTTCGTTGTACACCGCGGGACGGCCGAAGAAGCCTTTGAAGAACTTTTTGACGCGCAGTGCAACAATCCAGTCGCCGAGCATCGAGATGCCGTGTACAATGAGGAACGTGCCGACCATAACCGTGAGCGAGATTGCGCCGCCGATGGGGTCGAAGAAGGTGAGGAAGCCGAAGATGATTTCAAGAATCGAGAGAATCAAAAGCGACCACCAGTAAGGAACGTGACATCTTCCTGCCGAGATTGCAAGGGACAATTCCGAAATGCCTTCCACGATGAACCACATTGCAAAGATGAAGGGCAAAAAGCCTGCCACAACGCCTTCGTTTGCGAGCAAGATTATGCCAAGAATGGTTGTGATTACGCCGTCTGCGAGGAATGCGCCGCCACCTACGAATCTTGCCGTGGTGAAGAATCCCGCAATTTCCACGATGCCTATTACAAGCACGATTGCGCCGACGATGTACGCAAGCACGGACATTGTCGTGTCAACGGGCAGACAGAAGCAAACGACGCCTGCCGCAATCATCAATATACTTGCCAAAAACCATAGAATAGTTGTTGATTTTTTCATATTTTTTACCTCTTTCGGTTTGTTTTCTACACATATTATATATGCCTCAAATTTGCAGTCAACAACACTTTATACCATAAGTGAGAAATAATACACACAAGTATAAAAGTATGTTCCAAAACGGTATACAAAAGGGCAAAATTGATACCGTAAGGATTTGATAGGGTATTATTGTGTACTGTTTAAGGTATAAGATAATTTGTGTAAAATAATGAGGAACAATATGCTTGAATAAAAAAACACTCTTTCGAGTGCTTTAAATATGATTTTTACTTTAATTGATTTATATTGTTATTTCTTTTCGACGTCTATCATACGTCCGCAGTACGAGCATTTGACTTGCAGATTGTTGCTCGTTTCGGTTATACCGCCGCAGTACGGACATTGCACGGTGTACGTTCCGATGTCGTCGGGGCGATTGTTAAGCGGCAAAATTTTGGTGTCCTCGATTGTATAGTCGCAAAGATATTGCTTGTCTATGCATACGCGCACCGCGTCGATAACGTCGTTTGGTTGCATAGAAAGGTGATTTGCGATTTCGGTCGTATCTCTGAATCCTTCGCGCTTGATTGCGTCGATTATGCGCGCGTATCTCTTTTGCGGCGCGTAACGCACCCACGCCATAGGCGAGCCGTAAAATCCAAGCACGACGAACACTATGCCGATTGCCATAATCGCCGTGAAAATCGCGCCGCCTTCTTCTTTGCGAGTTGCGCCGATTATGGTCATCGCAATGCCTAAAGGAAGCATAATGGTGAGTACGATTGACAACGCAAGTTGCTTTGTAAGATTCTTTTGAAGTTTGCTTTTTTCGTTTTTCATAAGAATATTGTATTGCAAACGCAATATCTCGTCAAGAAGTAAGCGAAATATTGCTTGCAATCGTTTTTGCAAAAGCAAATATCGCGCGAGAAATCTCTTGATAAATTGCACTTTGTATCGTAAAAATTATCACCGCATTTTTAACCTAAAAATTGCATAAATTTTTGCGCCGACGTCTTGACGAAAACGCATTGAATGATATAATAACCTCAATCAAAAAATTATCCTATGGAGGTAACTATATGGCAAAGAAACCGTCAAAGAGCGTCGTCAATCAAATCATATGCTATGCGCTCATTTTGGCTGCGCTGCTCGGTATCGTAACGATAATTCTCATTGCGGAAGGCACTTACGCTTGGGAAGGCATTTGGTGCGGACTCGCAACCACTCTCGTACTTGCACTTGCAGGCGCGTGGTACGGCTGGAACAATGCAAAACTTCCCGGTGTAGGCGGAAAGGTCGCATACATTTTTACCGTGCTTATCATTTTGACAACGATATTGTTTGTTCCGCTTTACCTTTATGCGTAATCGAAACGAAAAACGAAAACGAAAAGGCAACCGCAAACGCGGTTGTTTTTTTTGTGTCGTTCGATAAGTTCGTTTATGCGCGTATGCGCTTGAAAACAAACGAGAAAAGTGCTATCATTGTCGCATAAAAAAAGGAAGTGGAATATGGCGTTCAACATTGTTTTGGTAGAACCCGAAATACCGCAAAACACGGGCAACATCGTGCGTACGGCGGCGGCAACGGGTTGCAAAGTGCATTTGATAAAACCAATCGGTTTCGATATAAGCGACAAGGCGTTGAAAAGAGCGGGGCTCGATTACTGGCATTTGACCGATTTTATCGTTTACGAAAATCTCGAAGAATTTTTCGAGAAAAACGCAGAGGGCAGAGTCCACAAAGAGGCTGACGGAAGTTGGCATATCGACGACAACTCGATAGACGGAAAAACGCCGCACTTCTATTTTTGCTCGACGAAAGCGAAGTTGCGCTACGACGAGGCGAATTACTCGCAAAACGATTTCTTGTTTTTCGGCAGAGAGTCGAAAGGACTTCCCGAAGAACTCTTGCACGACAACTACGATATGTGTATGCGTATTCCTATGGTCAAAGAGGCTCGCTCGCTCAATTTGTCCAACTCGGTTGCAATCGTGGTGTACGAAGGTATGCGGCATCTCGGATTCGACAACCTGCTTTGCGAAGGACACCTCACGAAATTTTGAAAAATAATCGAATTTTGTCGGATTTCGGTAAAACGGCATAAAACACGATATGTGTTGCAAAATTCAATAAAAATGTGGAAAACGGCGAAAAATCGCCGTTTTTCTATTATAAAAACGGTTTAAAAAAACACGATAAGTGTATATTGCAAAAATATAACAATCGAAATGAAACACGAAAAGTGTTATAAAACACGACTGTAAATGCGGTTATATAGACTACCGCAAGCCGCTCGCTTTTTACGGCGGGCATTTTCGGATAAAGCGGCAAAACGTAATCAAAACGCAATCGAGGATTTCAAACCGCAATGTTTTATATTTTTCTTGAAATTTTTGCGCGCGTGTGATATACTGATTATCGCTAAAAATATATTGATACGCGCATAAGGCGCAAGCGCACGCGGCGTATGTGCAAGCACGTTTCGATAGGTTTTAAGCCAAAATCTCGAAAAATCAATTTTCTTATAAAGGAGAATATCTATGGCAAAAATGACAATCCGCGACGTAGACGTCAAAGGCAAAAAGTGTTTGGTTCGTTGCGACTTCAACGTTCCTATGGTTGACGGCGTAATCACCGACGAGAACCGTATCAACGGCGCACTTCCCACAATCAAGTATCTCGTCGATAACGGCGCAAAAGTTATCCTTTGCTCGCATATGGGCAAGCCCCACAACATCTTCACCGAGGGCTTCGGTCTCAACAAGAAAGAGAAAAAGGCTGTCGAAGCACTTCCCGAAAACGAACAAGCGGCGGCAAAAGCCGAATATATCGCAAAGGCTCTCAAAAACGACCCCAAGAAGTTCACTTTGAAACCCGTTGCGGACAAACTCGCAGAGCATTTCCCCGGCAAAGTCACCTTTGCAACCGACCTCGTTGGCGAAGACGCACACAATAAAGTCGCGGCTCTCAAAGACGGCGAAATCGTGCTTTTGGAAAACACTCGTTTCGACGCGGGCGAGGAAAAGAACAGTGAAGAACTTTGCAGAAAACTCGCTGACTTCTGCGACATCTATGTCAACGACGCGTTCGGCACGGCACACCGCGCACACGCAACAACCGCCGGTATCGTTCAATACGGATTCGCACCCGTCGCAGTGAGCGGTTTCCTTATCGAAAAGGAACTCAAATTCCTCGGCAACGCGGTTGAAAATCCCGTTCGTCCTTTCGTTGCGATTCTCGGCGGCGCAAAAGTTGCAGACAAACTCAACGTCATCGACAATCTTCTCAACAAATGCGACACGCTCATCATCGGCGGCGGTATGGCGTACACCTTCATCAAGGCACAAGGCGGCAGCGTAGGTCTTTCCCTCGTTGACGACGAAAAAATCGAGTACTGCAACAAGATGCTCGAAAAGGCAAAATCGCTCGGCAAGACCATTTATCTTCCCGTCGACACCGCAACTTGCGCAGGATTCCCCGACCCCATCGACGCACACGTCGACATCGAATATTACGACAGTTTCAATATTCCTTCCGACAGAGAAGGACTTGACATCGGTCC
The DNA here is from genome assembly GCA_934254715.1 of uncultured Clostridia bacterium. Classification (GTDB taxonomy): domain Bacteria; phylum Bacillota; class Clostridia; order Christensenellales; family CAG-917; genus CAG-475. The sequence goes on from CAKQLT010000056.1 coordinate 6,943, forward strand.
GAAAACGCAAGAACTCTTTGCGTCTGCCGTCAAGAACGCAAAAACCGTCGTATGGAACGGACCTATGGGCGTTTTTGAAAATCCGCAACTCGCAGCAGGCACGAACGCAGTCGCAAAAGCAATGGCAGAAACCGACGCAACCACCATCATCGGCGGCGGCGATTCCGCAGCGGCAGTCGCACAACTCGGCTATGCCGACAAGATGACCCACATCTCGACGGGCGGCGGCGCATCGCTTGAGTTCCTTGAGGGGAAGGTTCTTCCCGGCATCGCTTGCCTTAACGACAAGCACTAATCGGCGAATAACGTCGTCAGCATACATTCGCTACAAAATCGCGTACGTTTTGTACGCTGGGTTTTGTAGCGAACGCACGCTTCCTTGTTCTTCATCCGATTATTGCTGTTACACAAAAAAAAACAAGCGGGCGTGTAATCCAACCAAACCAAACTTACGCCGTAGGCGTACAACATTAAAATACCACTTTTAGAGGCTAATATGAGAAAACCCATTATCGCAGGAAACTGGAAAATGAACAACACCATCGCCGATACGAAGGCACTTATCACCGACCTTGCGCCGCTCGTTAAGGACGCGCAATGCGACGTCGTCATCTGCACGCCGTATACCGACCTTGCAACCGCTGTCGAAATGACAAAAGGCACTAACATCAAAGTCGGCGCAGAGAACGTACACTGGGCTGAAAAAGGCGCATTTACGGGTGAAATTTCCGCAAAAATGCTCGTCGAACTCGGCGTTGAATACGTCATCATCGGTCACTCTGAACGTCGTCAATACTTCGGCGAAACCGACCAAACCGTCAACGCTCGTGCAAAAGCGGCTCTTGCGGCAGGTCTTAAACCCATCATTTGCGTAGGCGAAACTCTCGAAGAAAGAGAAAACGGAAAGGTCGAAGAAGTGCTCGTTCGTCAAACGAAGGGTGCGTTCGACGGTATCGACAAAGACGAACTCGACAACATCGTCATCGCATACGAACCCGTTTGGGCAATCGGTACGGGCAAAACCGCAACGGCTGAAGTCGCAAACGAAACCATCGCAATCATTCGCAGAACTATGGCGGAACTTTATTGCCCCAAGTGCGCGGAAAATCGCGTTCGTATTCAATACGGCGGAAGTATGAACCCCAAGAACGTCAAAGAACTTATGTCTATGCCCGAAATCGACGGCGGACTTATCGGCGGCGCGTCTTTGAAAGCGGTCGATTTCTCGCAAGTCGTCAACTACTAAGTTTTTAACGACTAATCGGAATTTAGCGTTCAAAAAAATGGATTGCCGAGTTTTGCGTGGCACGACGTGCCGCAAAATCGGCAATCTAACCGTATAAAAATTTAACTTACAACAAAAAGGATATAACTATGAAAAAACTCGTTTTGGTTGTTATGGACGGCGTCGGAAAGTCGAAAACGGGACTCGGCGACGCTGTTACGCTTGCAAATACGCCGACTTTGGATATGCTCTTGAAAGAGTGCCCGAACACTTACATCAAGGCGCACGGCACGGCGGTAGGTCTTCCCAGCGACGACGATATGGGCAACAGCGAAGTGGGACACAACGCACTCGGTTGCGGTCAAGTCTATTCGCAAGGCGCAAAACTCGTTGAGGAAGCCATCGAAAGCGGCGATATTTTCAATTCTGCCGCGTGGCAAGAACTCAAAAACAACTGCGTTGCAAACGCAAGCGCAATGCACTTCATCGGCTTGCTCTCGGACGGCAACGTACACAGCAATATCGGACATCTAATCGCCTTGATTAAGGGCGCAAAGCGCGACGGCGTAAAGAAAGTGTATGCTCATATCTTGCTTGACGGCAGAGACGTTCCCGCAACGAGCGCGCTCACTTACGTCGATATGCTCGAAAACGCTATGGCGGAATTGAACGACGATAATTTCCACGCCTGCATAGCAAGCGGCGGCGGTCGTATGGTCATCACGATGGACAGATATTTCGCAAACTGGGATATGGTTAAAGCGGGATTCTACACCCACGTTTACGGCGAGGGCAGAGGATTTGCGAGCGCAACCGAAGCCATCGAAACTTACCGCAACGAAAATCCCGGCGTTATCGACCAAGATTTGCCCGCTTTCGTCATCAAAAAGGACGGTCAACCCGTCGGCGCAATGCACGACGGCGACAGCGTGATTTTGTTCAACTTCCGTGGCGACAGAGCCATCGAAATTTCTATGGCGTTCGACAATGCGGACTTCAACGGCTTCGACAGAGGCAATATGCCCAAAGTGCTTTACGCGGGTATGCTTCAATACGACGGCGACTTGCATTTGCCGACGAGATTCCTCGTCGAACCGCCGCAAATCAAGTACACGCTCAGCGAATTTCTCGTCAATCACGGCGTGAAATCCTATGCAGTGTCCGAAACGCAAAAGTACGGTCACGTCACGTATTTCTGGAATGGAAACCGCTCTGAAAAGTTCAGCGACGAACTCGAAGTTTGGGAAGAAGTGCCTTCCGACAAGGTGTCTTTCGACCAACGTCCGTGGATGAAATCCGCAGAAGTCACAGACAAGGTTATCGAAGCGATCGAATCCGAGCAATACGGCTTCATTCGTTGCAACTATCCAAACGGCGATATGGTCGGACACACCGGCAATCTCGACGCAACCAGAATCGGCGTGGAAGCGGTTGATCTCGCTCTTGCAAGACTTCTTCCGATCGTCAAAAAGCACGATTACGCGCTCATTGTCACCGCCGATCACGGCAACGCCGACGAAATGCTCGAAAAGAACAAGAAAGGCGTCATTTCCGTGCGTACCGCGCACTCGCTCAATCCCGTTCCGTTCATCGTCTATAACTACGATTGCGAAATCGCCGACGGTTCGTTCGGACTTTCCGACGTAGCGGCAACGGCAGTGAAGATTATGGGGTTTGAGGGTGATCCCCACTGGAACCCGTCCATTATAAAATAATCGCACCAAACAGCGTCTAACTTTGTCAGAGACACCCGCCCGTCAACTCATTTACGCATTGTAAATTAGGGTTGCCGTTCGGGTGTCTCTTTCGCGTTATACATC
>CAKQLT010000057.1:0-9600 GCA_934254715.1 uncultured Clostridia bacterium
CTCGAATACAACTATTCGCGCTTGCCCGTGTACAAAGATTCTATCGACCAAATCGTCGGTATGATTCACAACATCGACTTTTTTACCGCCCTCGAAAAAGGCGACAAGAGTATAAAAAACTACATAACGCCCGTTGCGGTTGCGACCGAGCATATGAAAATATCCGCATTGCTCAAAAGTATGCAACGCCAAAAAGTGCATATGGCTGTCGTCGTCGACGAGTACGGCGGAACGCTCGGCATAGTCACCCTCGAAGACATACTCGAAGAACTCGTGGGCGAAATTTGGGACGAACACGACGAAGTGGTCAACTACTTCACCAAAGTGGACGATGAAAACTATCTCGTGGACGGTCGCGCGGAACTCGACGATTTCTTCAAGGAATTTAACGTGGACGAGGACGAAACGGAAAACTTCGATTCGCAAACGGTCAGCGGCTGGGTTATCGAGCAATTCGGCGAGATTCCCAAAAAATCGCAATCTTTCGATTTCAAGAATCTGACCGTCGTCGTAAACAAACTCACGGCGCGCAAAATCATCGAAATAAAAGTGCATATCAACCCCGTGTCCGACGACGAAACCGAGCAAGAACAGAAGTTCAAACTGTTCGACAAGCACGACAAGGACGAGAATAAAGACTGATTTTTCGATTATCTTTCAAATTTTCAACGAAAAAAAGATTTTGCAACGAAAAAGGCAACCGTTCGGTTGCCTTTTTTTTGATTCCGTTTCAAATTCGAGCGGCAATTAAATTGCTTTCAAATTCGTTTATAAAATCGCGAAAAGATTACTTTTTCTTTTCTTCCCTACGCTTGTCGTTGATGAGCGCAAGTGCCTTTTCGTCGATGAGGGAAATACCCTCGCTCTTTGCGATTTCAACCATTTGCGTGAGCGCGGCTTTAAGAAAAACTCTCGGTATTTTGGTGAGTTTTGCGCACGCTTCGTCGGTGAACTTCACGGCAGGGTCGATACGCGACGCGGCGTACTTGACGGAATTAACGTCCCCTTCCTTTGCTTGTATTTTCTCGGGATAAGGCTTTTTGAAGCGAGAACACCAAAAATTCGTGCTGTCGCGATAGCCGTAGTCAACTGGGACGGGCGGATAATTTCGCTTGTTCACGCCGTTGATTATGGAATCGTAATATTCCTCTTTCATCCAAATTTTGTCTATTTTGAGGATAAAATGCGCGCCGAATTTGCTCGTGATACCGTTGAAATTGCGGTACGGCGGCTCGTAGCCTTCAAGACAACCCGCTTTGTCGAGATACGCGTCCTCGAGCGAACTGTCCCACGTACATTCAAAAACTTGAAACGCCTCTTTGACGATTTGCGGACGGTCCGAGCCGAGCGTGCTCGATTGCAACGTAAAAATGCAATCTTTCATTTTTTGCTCGGTCGTGTCGCCGGGGAAACCCAATCTGACGGCTTCTTTGAAGAATTTTTTGTCGTCGGGTATGAAGTTGAGCGCGACTTTGCCCGTGCGCAAGATATTTTGCGCGGTATTCGACGAGTTTCTGACTTCCAAAATCATCGCATAGTAGTCTTTGCCGGCGATGTAGTACGGAAAACAAAGCGAGTACGAACCTATATTCGTTTGTCCGCTTTCCGAAACGGTGGAAGCAAGCACGACGGGCATCGGGAAAAACGCCGACGTCTGATAAAAGTTGTCAACAATACGCAAATCTTTGAATTCGCTCATATCATTTCACCTCTTTTTACAGAATTTTGACAATACGATTTTTGCCTTATTATTCGATTTAATGCGGTTAGAATCCGCAAATCATTTCAAGCTTCTCACCGTGTAGCCTTCTTTGGCAAGCACGCGAAGTTGAAGATTGAGTTGGTCGATAAACTCTTTGTTCGACGTCGTTTTGACAATCATACCGATGAGATTTTCGGTTGCTTCGGCGTTGTCCGAGTTCGACAAAATCTTGCGAATACCCCAAGTGCCTTCGAGTTCGCTGGGCGTAAGCAGCAATTCTTCCTTTCTCGTGCCGCTCTTTGCAAGGTCGATTGCGGGGAAAATTCTCTTTTCGCTGAGTCTGCGGTCGAGGTGGATTTCCATATTGCCCGTACCCTTGAATTCTTCGAAAATAACGTCGTCCATACGGCTACCCGTGTCGATAAGCGCGGTTGCGATGATTGTGAGCGAGCCGCCGTTTTCGATGTTTCTTGCCGAGCCGAAGAAGCGTTTGGGGCTATGAAGCGCGCCGGGGTCGATACCGCCCGAGAGCGTTCTGCCCGTCGGCGGAATGGTAAGGTTGTACGCACGCGCGAGTCTTGTGAGCGAGTCAAGCAAAATCACGACGTCTTTGCCCATTTCCACGAGGCGTTTTGCTCTTTCCAAAAGCATTTCCGCTGTTTTGGTGTGGTGTTCGGGAAGTTCGTCGAAAGTTGAATAAACCACTTCGCCCTTTATCGAGCGTTGCATATCCGTGACTTCTTCGGGGCGTTCGTCGATAAGCAAAACTTTGAGTTCGATTTCGGGATAATTCTTCGCAATCGAACTTGCAATCATTTTCAAAAGCGTGGTTTTACCCGCTTTCGGCGGCGAAACGATTATGCCTCTTTGACCTTTGCCGATAGGCGAAACGAGGTCGATACAGCGCGTTGCGTATTCTCTTGGCGAAACTTCGAGGCGTATGCGCTCGTTTGGATAGATAGGCACGAGGTCGTCAAAGTTCGGACGTTTGCCCACTTTATCCGCTTCGATTCCGTTTATCGTCGTAACGCTCACGACTGCGGACGGTCTGCCCTCTTGCACCTTTTTGCAAAGCGACGTAACGTAATCGCCTCTACGCAAACCGTATTGTTTGATTTTCATTGCGGAAACGTAGGCGTCCATTTCGTTAAATTCGCCGTTTTTCACGCGCAAAAAGCCGTATCCGTCGGGATTGATTTCGAGATAACCTTCTCTTATCTGTTCGCTGTCGTCAATATCGGTGCGTTCTGCAAGGATATTTTCGCGAACGGGTTGATTTTGGGAACGGTACGTGTTTTGTCTTTGATTGAAATTTTGATTTCTGTTTTGTTGATATTGATTCTGATTGCGGAACGTAGGTTGGAATTTGGGCTTTTCAAAGCCTCTGGGAAGCGGCGTATCGTTGTTTTGTTCGACCGTGGGCGCGGGCGAAGCGGTGAGAACTTCGACGTAATGACGCTCGGGTTTGCTTTCGCTCGTCGTTTGAGCGGTTTCCGTCGTTTCCGCTGACTTTTTGGGTCTGCCTCTGCGCGGTGCTTCGGGGGGCGTCATTTCGCCGTTTGTGATTTTGTACACCAAATCGACGAGATCGGCTTTGTTGAGTTTCGTGGGTGCGCTCACGCCTACGTCTTTTGCAAGGGCGCGCATCTCGAAAATGCTTTTTGCCTCCAACTCTTGTTTCGAGAATTTTTGCATTTATTTCTCCTATATACGAGCCAACGCTCGTAAAAAAATGTATTACGATATTAATGTTTTAGGATTGAAAGTGTATTTGTCCGTTGCCGACTTTTGTCGGCAACGGCTTAAAATCGAGTGTAATTATTTTGAAAGTTTGTCAAGAACCAAAACTTTTGTTTCTTCGCCGTCGAAGTCCGCCCTGTCGAACTCTACGGTCGTCGAGTCGGCATAAACGATGTTTTCGTCGTCGAAAAGGGACAAAAACTCGTTGACTTTGTCAATGTCGAACTCGCAGTCTTTGGTCTTGTAGTGCATAGGAATCACGACGTCGGGCATAATGCGGTCAACGTATTCCTTTGCTTCCTTTGCGTCTATCGTGTAGTTGCCGCCGACGGGAATGAGCAAGACGTTTACGGGCATAAGGGATTCAACCAAAATAGCGTTGCATTCCTCGCCTATATCGCCCATATGGCACACGTCCACGCCGTCCATACGATATTTGAAAATGAGGTTGTCCCCTCTCAAACTTCCCTTCTTGTCGTCGTGATAGGAACGACTTGCAAGAATGTGTACGCCGCCGATTTCGTATGCGCCGGCTCTGTTGAGAACGGTGGGATCGCCGCTCACTTTCGATACGCAGCAATGATCGTTGTGAGCGTGGGACACCGTTACGATGTCCGCTTCGACGTCGGGCATTTCATATCCGACGTAAGAATGGTAAGGGTCGGTTACAATCTTCGTTCCCGTGCTTTCTTCAAGCAAAAACGACGAGTGACCAAGCCAAGTGATTTTCATTTTTTACTCCTTTTTTTTCGTCAACCGTTGAGCCTTTCCACGAGTTCGCGAATTTTTTGCGACGGGTCGAGCAAGTTCGCAACGGATTCGTTGACGTTTGCCGCAGCGATTATATACGAGATATACTTCGACAAATCGGCTTCCACAAACCACTTGCATTCTTTGAGTTCGGGAATGCGGTAAGTAAGGTTCGTTGACAACACAGCGTCGAAAATACCTTCTTCGTAAGCCTTGTTGAATTTTTCCACGCCTTCGGTAAAGAGCGAGAACGTTGCGGCAAGAAATACTTTCTTTGCGCCCTTCTCTTTTATCTCTTTTGCGAGTTTGAGAATGGAATCGCCCGTTGCGATCATATCGTCTGCGACAAACACGTTCATACCCTCTACGCTTGCGCCGATGTATTCGTGCGCGACGATGGGATTGCGGCCGTTGACGATCGTGGAATAATCCCTTCTCTTGTAGAACATACCGAGATCGAGTCCGAGCACCGACGCGTAGAACACGTTTCTCGTCATTGCGCCTTCGTCGGGCGAGATGACCATAAGGCTGTCCTTTTGAAGTTTGACGTCGGGGAAACGTCTGGTGAGGCATTTGAGAATTTGATAGTGCGCAAAATAGTTGTCGAATCCCATAAGAGGAACGGAATTTTGCACTCTGGGGTCGTGAGCGTCGAACGTTATGATGTCCGTTACGCCCATACTTTGAAGTTCTTGAAGCATTTGAGCGCAGTCGAGGGATTCCCTTGCGCTTCTTCTATGCTGGCGACCGCCGTAGAGCATCGGCATAATGACCGTGATACGTGCGGGTTTGCCCGTACAAGCACATATTATGCGTTTGAGGTTTTGAAAATGCTCGTCGGGCGTGAGCGGAATTTCTTTTCCGAAGAAGGGATAGGTTACACCGTGATTGCCCGGGTCGCAGATGATATACAAATCTTTGCCGCGGACGGTCTCGTAGATTATACCCTTTGCGTCGCCGTTGGTGAAACGCGGACAGTCGGATTTGAGGATAAAGGTGTCTTTATGCAGTTTTTTTCCGAGATGCGATTCGCTAAACAGCGTGATAAGTCTTTTGTCGATGAGTTGTGCAAGTTCTTCCGCGCCGGGTGTGGCGATGAGCGCGATAGGCGCGCTGGGCGTCTCTGTATAGACTGAAAAATCCGGTGTCATTTGTGCCTCCGTAGGTTGTAAAAAAAGTATATCAAATATTTTTCGCCTTGACAATCGATATTAGTCAACAAAAAAATATTATTTTAAGATTAAATGTCGAGAATTTCCACGAGTATCGAGTTCATAACCGCCATACCCTCTCTTTTGAGCGAAACGTAGCCGTCTTTTCGCTCGAAAAACCGTTCGAGTTGTTCGGGAACGCTCGGCATACGCTCGGCTTTTACACCCTTTTTCGTGCGCAACGCGAGCATAATTTCTTCCTCGTACGCGGATTTTTCGTCGAGATTTTCTTTGTATTCGCGGCAGATTTCCGCATAGGATTTTGCGCTTTCGACCGCGGTTTTATACTTGTCGAGATTCTTGAAATTTGCAAATCGCACTTGATTTTCGAGCTGATTTTCGCCGTCCGAAGTCTTCAAAAACGAGTGCGCGCCCGCGCCGAATCCGAGATATTCCTCTCTCGTCCAATATCCGTAATTATGATAGGAAATTTTGCCGTCTTTTGCGAAATTAGATACTTCGTATCTATCAAAGCCGCACTTTTGCGCCGTATCGTAAGAGGCGTCGAACAAATCCTGCGTTTCGTCGTCGCTCGGAACGGATATTTTGCCTTGCTTTATCAACTTTTCGAGCGAAGTGCCTTCTTCTATACTCAACTCGTACATCGAAAGGTGTCGAACGAGCGGCGCAAGCGTTTCGACTTCCTCTTTTATTCCGCGCGTCGTGTCGAAAGGAAGTCCGACGATTAAATCCGCCGATACGTTGTCGAAATAGCGATTTGCAAGTTTTATTTTCTCGATTGCGGTTTTTGAGTCGTGAAGTCTGCCTATCGCTCTCAAATTGTCGTCGAAAAGACTTTGCACGCCTATGCTGATTCTGTTTATACCCTCTTTTCGATACGCCTTTAACTTTTCCTCGTCCAGACTTTCGGGATTGCACTCTATGCTGAACTCTTTTACCCCCGACAAATCAAAGTTTTTTGCAAGGTTTTCGCAAAGATTTTCTATTTGACTCACGTCAAGCAAACTCGGCGTTCCGCCACCTACATAAACCGTGTCGATTTTCGCGTTAAAAAACGCTTTGCCCGCAAGTTCGATTTCTCGATTTAATGCGGTTAGATAATCGAAAATCGCTTGTTTGTCGTGACAAGCGTAGGAATTGAAATCGCAGTATCTGCACTTCGATTTACAGAACGGAACGTGGACGTAAATTTGCATTTTTTCGTTTGAAAACCCCGAAAAAATTTGCGTTTTTCGGGGTTTGATTTTATTTGTTGGGGTCAACTTTGAGTATGGAAATAAACGCCTCGCTCGGCACTTCCACACTGCCCACTTTGCGCATACGTTTTTTGCCTTCTTTTTGCTTTTCGAGCAACTTTTTCTTTCTCGTTATGTCGCCGCCGTAGCACTTTGCAAGCACGTCTTTGCGCATTGCTTTGACGGTTTCTCTCGCAATGATTTTGCCGCCGACGGTGGCTTGAATGGGTATCTCGAAAAGTTGGCGAGGAATGACGTCTTTGAGTTTTTCGGCAATGCCTCTGCCCCTTGCGTATGCGTTGTCTTTATGCACGATTATTGAAAGCGCGTCGCACATATCGCCGTTTATCATCATATCGAGGCGCACAAGGTCGCTCTTTTCGTAGCCGTCCATTTCGTAATCGAGGGACGCATAACCGCGCGTTCTCGATTTGAGGCTGTCGAAAAAGTCGTAAATGATTTCGTTGAGCGGCATACGATAGATGAGTTGAACGCGGGTCGGGTCGATGTAACTCATATCCACGAAAACGCCTCTCTTGCCTTGACAAAGTTCCATAATAGGTCCGACGTATTCGGGCGGCGTGTAAAGCGTTGCTTTAACTATGGGTTCTTCTATGCTTGCAATCTCGCTCGGGTTGGGCAAAGCGGTCGGATTGTCGATTGTGAGTTTGTCGCCGTTGGTCTTAGTGACGATATACGAAACGCTCGGCGCGGTGGTTATCAAATCGAGGTCGAACTCTCTTTCGAGGCGTTCCTCGATGATTTCCATATGCAAAAGTCCGAGGAAACCGCAACGGAAACCGAATCCGAGTGCAGTTGAAACTTCGGGGTCGAAACTGAGCGAAGCGTCGTTGAGTTGCAATTTCAAAAGAGCCTCTTTCAAATCGTCGTATCTTGCGCCGTCCGCGGGGAAAACGCCAGTATACACCATAGGCGTAGCCTTTTTATACCCCGGAAGCGCCTCTTTTGCGGGATTTTGCGCGTTGGTTATAGTATCGCCGACAGCAGTGTCGCTTACGTTCTTTATGCTTGCCGCGATATATCCGACTTCACCCGAACTCAACACGTCGCAAGGGCGCATACCGGGTGAAAAATAGCCCACTTCCACGACTTCAAACGTCTTGCCCGACGACATCATTTTGATAGTATCGCCGACTTTGACCGTGCCGTCCATAATGCGCACCATAGAGATTGCGCCGCGATAATTGTCGTAAAAACTGTCGAAAATCAACGCTTTGAGCGGCGCGTCATCGTCGCCTTTGGGGGCGGGCAGTTTTTCGATTATCTGCTCGATGAGGTCGTCTATTCCTATGCCCTCTTTTGCCGATACGAGCGGACAACCGTCGGTGTCGAGTCCTATGATGTCCTCGACTTCGAGTTTCACGGCGTCCACGTCGGCGGAAGCAAGGTCGATTTTGTTGATGACGGGCAATATTTCGAGGTCATTTTCAAGAGCAAGATAGACGTTAGACAGCGTTTGAGCCTCTACGCCTTGCGTTGCGTCAACCACGAGCAACGCGCCTTCGCAAGCGGCGAGAGAGCGCGAAACTTCGTATGTGAAGTCAACGTGACCGGGGGTATCGATAAGGTTGAATATATATTCCTCGCCCTTATACTGATAATACAGCCTACACGTCTGAAGTTTTATGGTAATTCCTCTCTCTTTTTCGATTTCCATATTGTCGAGAAGTTGCTCGGACATTTCGCGCGCGGAAACCGTACCCGTCTTTTCGATGAGTCGGTCGGCAAGCGTACTCTTGCCGTGGTCGATGTGCGCGATTATGGAAAAATTGCGTATGTGTTTCTTGCTCAACTTGCCCTCTACGTTCTCGAACTTCCGCAATATCGCAAAAATTCGGAATAAATTTTGAAAACTATTGACTTTATTATAATTGAATAATAAAATTTTATCAACAAAATAAAAAGACAAATACGAGGGTTAAGTATGAATTTTCAATGGCTTTTCGACAGACCCATTGCACATCGCGGTTTGCACGACGAACAGTATCCCGAAAACAGTATGCCCGCTTACGAACAAGCGATCGCGCATAACTTCAACATCGAAATCGACGTTCACGTTTCCAAAGACGGCGAAGTGGTCGTTTTCCACGACGACAACCTCAAAAGAGTTTGCGGAATCGACAAACTCGTCAAAGACTGCACCGTGGCGGAACTCAAATCCTATCCCCTTGCAAATTCCGAATATACGATTCCCACTTTCAAAGAGTTCCTCGCTCTCGTAGACGGAAAAGTCGGCATACTTTGCGAAATCAAGGGTATCAATCCATTCAATCACCGTATCGTGAGAGAAACGATAAAGGTTTTGAACGAAGTGGGCTACAAAGGCAACATCGCCCTTCAATCCTTCGATTTCGGCGCGGTTTTGTATGCAAAACGCCATTCCGACTACGCCGTCGGCGAACTCTGCACTTGGTGTTCCCCCGACGGAAAGCGCAACAGATGGTGGGCAACCGACTTTATGGGCAAACTTTGGATAAACAAAATCACCCGCCCCGACTTCATCGCATACGACGTTCGCGCGGTTGACAGAAACCTCAAAGAAAACAAGTGGATTGTCAAATGGGGCAAAAAAGTGCCTATCCTTATGTGGACGATAAAGTCGCAAGAAACTCTCGAAGACGCAACCAAATACGCAAACAACGTTATCTTCGAGCATATGGATGCGGCGCAAATGAACGACTTGGCGGGAAAGTTTATGCCCTTCCGTTGCCTTGAAAAGAATCTGCCCTCGAACAAATAACGAACGACAAGAAAAAATAACGCAACTTAAAAATCAAATAAACAGTATTTGCCTTATTTATTAGAAAAATCAAATGATTAGTTTGTTTATAGGTTAGTTAAGCAAGTTGATTATAATCACGATTTAACAATTAAAAACGGCACTCTTTCGAGTGCCGTTTTCGTTGTATTACAAAACCACCGGATAGTCCGGTGGTTCAGTGGAGCTTTAGCGGTGAACAAAAAATTCCCCCTGTGCTAG
>CAKQLT010000058.1:0-9526 GCA_934254715.1 uncultured Clostridia bacterium
CTTCTGAGCGTGGAAATTTCAAATCTATCCATATCACCCTATCAAGCATTTTAACTTGACACTATCATACGCCAAAATAAAAAAGGTGTCAAGCATTTTTGCAAGACACCTAAAAATTATTTTATATAAATATTTATATTTACCTTTCTTAACACCGTATTATTTCTTTACGCCGCAAACTCGGTCGCAAAATGCGAGTATATCGTTGTACACGACGTCCTTGTCGGTTTCGTTGAGAACTTCGTGACGGTCGTTTTCATAAAGTTTGAGAAAAACGTCTTTTATGCCCGCTTTTTTGTACGAATCCGCAACTTTTTTGGGCATTTTACCTTTCAATCCGCACGGATCGTCCTTGCCGCACAATATCGCAATCGGCAAATTTTTGTCAATCTTTTTGATATTCGATTTTTTCGTGCAAGCGCTCATAAGTTTGACGAAATGATAATAATACGACATCGACGCTTTTCCGCCGCTCAAATTGTCGTTTGCATAAATTCGTCTTATTTCTTTGTCTTTCGTGAGCCAAGCGTGCGGAATATCCGTGTCTGAAAAGCCCTTGTTGTTCGCACTCTCGCTCATAGCGATTCCGACTTTCGGAATAATCGCGGAAATCGGCGCAAGAACTACGCTTGCCAAAGCGCAAGCAAAATGCGGTGCGCTTCCCGTTCCCGTCATCACGCAACCGACTATGTCGGGATTGAGTTGAACGTATCTTTGCGCAAGGCAACTTCCGTAACTGTGTCCGACAAACACAATCGGCAAATTCGGATATTCGGCTTTAACCTTCTTTGCAAGGAAATCGAGGTCTTTTATCGTATCGTTGACAAAATCGCCCTTGCAATATCCGCTGTTATTGTCGGTGCGACCGTACGCACGGTGGTCGTCGCCAAAAACGATATATCCGTTTTTGTTCAAAAATTTCGCAAAATCGTCGTATCTTCCGAGATGTTCGCACATTCCGTGACACAGTTGCACTATGCCTTTTGGTTCGCCTTCAACGTCCGTCCAAAAGTACGTTGCAATTTGCTTTTTGTCGAACGATTCAAAGTTTTCAATTCTCATAATTTTTCTCAAATCAAAGATTTTTCGATAATCTAACGCAGTTTTTTGATATTATTACAGCAATGCGTTGATAAAGTCTTTTGCGTCGAACGGAATCAAATCGTCGATTTTTTCGCCGACGCCGACGTACACGACGGGAAGTCCGAGTTCCTCGCTTATCGCAAGCACTACGCCGCCCTTTGCCGTTCCGTCGAGTTTGGTGAGGATAATGCCGTCCGTGTCGATGTCCTCGCTGAATATTTCCGCTTGCGACACCGCGTTTTGACCCGTCGTTGCGTCAAGAACGAGATATTTGCGGAAGTCCGCATTCGGCAATTCACGCTCGACCACGCGGCAAATCTTTTGAAGTTCCGCCATAAGGTTCTTTTTGTTGTGAAGTCTGCCTGCGGTATCAACCAAAATCACGTCGTTGCCCTTTGCTTTTGCCGAAGAAATCGCGTCAAACACGACAGCAGCGGGGTCTGCACCCTCGTTATGACGGATAACCCTCACGCCCGCACGTTCGCCCCACACTTCGAGTTGTTCGCTTGCGGCGGCTCTGAACGTATCTGCGGCAGCGACTACGACCGAATGTCCTTGCTCTTTGAACATATGCGCGAGTTTGCCGATTGCAGTGGTTTTGCCCACGCCGTTTACGCCCGAAAGCAATATGACGAGCGGATATTCGTATTCGGGAATATCGTAGTCGATGTCCCCAATCATAAGTTCGGCAAGAACGCCTTTTGCGTCTTCGGGTTTCTTGATTTTGCGCTTGAAAATCTCGTCTTTGAGTTCGTCGATAAGGTTTTCGGTTGCGGTTATACCTACGTCTGCGGTGAGCAACGCTTCTTCGAGGTTCTCATAGAACTCGTCGTTGAGTTCTCTTGCCGAGAAAGCAAAAAACAATTTCTTTGAAAACGCGTCTTTGGTTTTCTTTATCCCTTGTACGATTTTTTGAAAAAATCCCATAGTCCACCTTAAAGAAATATTTTGTATGTGTTTTTATTTTTCCGCTTGCGCACGAAGTGCGCTTTTACCAAACAATCGTGCGTGCGGAACTGCGGTTTGAGTTTTTACCCGTGCTTGAACTGATAGCACACGCACGATTGTGCGGTTAGAAGCAAAATAATCTAGCAAGGCTTTCGGCAATACGCAAATTTGCGTGTTACAGTTGCCTTTGTGCTAATTATTTTATGTTTTGCACTCGGCGCAACATTGTTGCCTTAGCGCACGAAGTGCGCCAAAACAAGCAGACAATCTTGCGAAACTGCGGCTTGATTCCTTGCCCGTCTTATTTTGATAGCAAAGATTTTCTGCGCGTTAGAAGCAAAATAATCTAGCAAGGCTCTCGGCAATACGCAAAATTGCGTGTTGCCGTTGCCTTGGCGACGATTATTTTGCGTGTTTCGCCGCTTCCTCAAACTCAATCGAAACAATCTTCGTTACGCCCTTTTCTTCCATCGTAACACCGAAAATCGTGTCTGCGTGGCGCATAGTCGGTTTTCTGTGCGTGATGACGATAAACTGCGTATAGTCGCTGAATTTTTTGAGAAATTCCGCAAACAAGTTAACATTGGCGTCGTCGAGTGCCGCTTCGATTTCGTCGAGTACGCAGAACGGCATCGGCTTGAGTTTCAAGATTGCAAACAGAATCGAGATTGCCGTCAACGCTTGTTCGCCACCGCTCAAAAGACTGATGTTTTGCAGTTTCTTTCCCGGGGGTTGCGCGTAGATGTCGATACCCGCTTCGAGCACGTCGTCCGTATCTTGCATATTGAGGCGCAACTCGCCCTTACCACCGCCGAACAGTTGTTGGAATACGTCCTTGAAGTTCTCGCTGATTTGGTCGAATGCGTCCGAGAACTTGGTTTGCATTTCGCCCGTAAGTTCGTTGATTATCGTAACGATGTCGTCGTACGCCTTTTGAATGTCGTCGCGATAGGTCGTTTGCTCTTGCAATCTTTCCTCTGTTTCTTTGAGGGTTTGAAGCGCGAGCGGGTTGACGTCGCCGAGTCGGTTTATGGACTTTTTGAGGTCGGATATGACCGTCAACGCACCGTACGCCTTAAATTCGGGGTCTTTGAACTCAACCGCGCTTGCGTACGTCAAATCGTATTCTTCGAGGATATGTTGTTGTTGCGTGCGCATTTCGATGTCCACGTTTTCGAGCATATTCTCGTCGCGCACTTTCTTTTCGTTGACCGCCATTCTCTCGTCGGTAATACGAGTTTTTTCTTGGTCGAGCGATACGATTTCGTCGGATATGGTGCGCTTTCTCACGTTGAGGTCGGCGATTTGCTTTTCCAAAGCGGCGATTCGAGCCTCGTCCTCTTTCGAGAACGTCGTCTTTTCGGGCGCGTTGGTGATGTTGTCGAGGTTTTGTTGTTCGAGTTTCAAAGCCGCGATAACGTCGAGTTTCTCGTCTTCGAGGGCTTCTCTTTCGCGTCTATAACGGAACAAATCTTGATCGCAAGCGTCCAAAATACTCTTATGTCCCGCAAGTTTGACTCGGATTTCGGTCACTTGCTCAGCCATCACTTCTCTTTCGCTCTTTTGCTCGCTGCTGACGTTCTTTGAACTTTCAAGCATAGAAGTGTATTCTTCTTTCTTTTCGGCAACGACCTTTTCGAGTTCGTCGATAGAACTGATTTTTTCTTCGAGTTCCTTGATTCTCGCCTTAACGATTTCGTATTCTTCGGCGTTTTTGGAAATTTCCTCTTGCAAGGATTGCGTAACTTCGTAGGCTTGTTTTGATTTGTCCTCGTTGAGGCTGTTCTCGATACGAAGTTCGCTTATCTCTTGATTGAGTTGCTCGATTTTATCGGTCAAATCCTTGAGTTCTTGCTCGCGTTCGGCGCGTTGATTGTTGAGAAGCGCAATATTGTTCTTGATTTTTTCGAGATTCGCTTGCGCTTGTTCGATTTTCTTTTCTTGTGCGAGCAAACCTTGCGTTTGCGACCTTCTCGAACCGCCCGTAATTTCGCCGCCGCGCGAGAAGATTTCGCCGTCGAGCGTCACAATTTTTATGGATTGATTGTATTTTTTGAAGATTCGGATTGCGTTGTCGATGTTGTTTACGACCACCGTACCGCCCAAAAGCGTTTGCACGAATCCGTCGAATTTCTTGTCGTATTTGATGAGGTCGCTTGCCAAACCGTAGCAACCCGGTTCGGTGAGTACGCCCCTATTCTCGCCCGTAAGCGGACGAGGACGGCAAGAAGTCAACGGTCTGAACGTAACGCGTCCGTAACCCTTTTGCTTCAAGTAGTTAATGAGGTCGCTTGCGTCACGCTCGTTTTCCACCAACACGTTTTGCATTGCGCCGCCCAAAGCGTACTCGATTGCCGCCTCGAAGTCGCTAGGAACGGTGATGACTTCCGCCAAAACGCCCCAAATCTTCGAGCCTATCACGGGGTCGTGCTTGCTGTCTTGCATAAGGCGTTTGACGGCGTCTTGATAACCCGAATATTCGTTCTTTATGGACGTCAAAAGATTGAGATTGCCTTGCGCAAGACCGAGTTTCGAGTTGAGGCTCACGATGTCCTCGGCGTAACTTTGAATCGCCTCTTGATTTTCCAGTTTCGTGGACAAAGCCTCGTTGTACTCGCTCATAAGCGCGCGCATACGTTCCTTCGTGGACTTAACTTTTCCGTCGTAAATGGCAAGATTGGTAAGTTCCTCGTCAAGACGAGCCTTTTGCTGATTTACGAGCGACAAAAGCGTCTTTGCTCTCTCGTCGTTTATACCCTTTTCGGCGATGAATCCCGAAAGGTTGGATTTGAGCGCGCCCAAATCTTCGATTGCTTTAACGTAGTCGATATTGCGCGCTTCGAGGTCGGTTTCCGCACCCGCAAGCGATTTTGAAAGCGAAGCGTATTTTTGTTGCAACGCCTCTGCTTCTCTGCTCGTTTGAAGATATATCTCAAACTCGGCTTCTTTCTTTTCTTCCGCCTTTTGAATGAGTTGACCCGACACGGTGAGTTGACCGTCTATTGACTGCAATTCGCTGTTAAGACGCTGAATTTCGCCTTGCGTATGCTTGATTTTCTCTTGCAAAATTCCCGCCGCGCCTTCGAGTTTCGCCGCGTCGACTTTGAGCGCGATAAGTTCGCTGTTGCTCTCGTCGTAGAGTCGGTCGATACCCGCGGATTCTCTTATGCAATCGTCGTATCTCTTTATGCACTCGTTGAGTTGCATTTCCTTGACTTTGAGGTCTTTTTCACTCGCCGCCAAACGGTCGTAAATCTTTTGCTTTATGCTCTGATTGTTCTCGTAATTGTAGATGTAAAGATTGACTTCGTTCTTTTTGAGGTCGTCTTTGAGCGCAAAGTATTTTTCGGCGGTTTCGGCTTGCTTTTTGAGCGGATTTATCTGCTTTTGGATTTCGTCGATAACCTGATTTGCCGTTTCGAGATTGACGGCGGTTTTTTCGAGTTTTCTTTCCGCTTCCGTGCGTTGCGCGCGGAATTTGGAAATGCCCGCCGCTTCTTCAAAAATCTGACGGCGGTCGCCCGGTTTTGCGGACATAATTTCCGCAACTCTGCCTTGACCTATAATCGAATAACCTTCCTTGCCGATACCGGTGTCGTGGAAAAGCGAGATAATATCACGCATACGCACGCGGTTGTGGTTTATGTAGTACTCGCTCAAACCGCTGCGGTCGAGTTTTCTCGTGATAACCACTTCTTCAAACGGCATAGTCGGGAAGATATGCTGATTCGAGTTGTTGAAAACGAGGGAAACTTCGCAATAGGACATACTTTTACGCTTTTCAGTACCGGCAAATATGACGTCTTGCATATTTTTGCCGCGCAGTGATTTCGCGCTCTGTTCGCCCAAAGTCCAACGGATAGCGTCGGCAACGTTCGACTTACCGCACCCGTTCGGGCCGATAATCGCCGTTACACCCTCTTGAAAAGGGATTTCGATTTTATCCGCAAAAGACTTGAAGCCTCTCGCTTCGATTTTGACGAAATTTAACAAAATCGTATACCTTACCTTATTTTAATACTTATACATAATAACATATAAAAGCGGCGTTTTCAAGCGGTTTTTCTTATGTTTCACACAAGTTTCACACCGTCCGTGAAACATCGAACGCAAATTTTTGTAATTTTCATTTTTAAGTGGGTTAGAATATTGAAAAGTCACAAAACGGCGTTTGTGACTTTTTGTGAAACGTTTTCGTATTATGCCGCGTTTTCGAGAAAATGCGGCGTTTTGCTTTGAATTTTTAAGCGAATTTTTGAAAAATTATTTTTTCATCACGCCTTCGAGCGCGACTTTTGCGGCGTTTTGCTCGGCTTCTCTTTTGCTCTTGCCCTTGCCTACGCCTGCCGTGAACGTGTTGATTTTCACTTCGACGACGAAAGTCGGATTGTGCGCAGGACCGGTGCGCTCGACTTCGCTATACGACACCGAAACGTCGTTTCTCGACGCAAACTCGTTGAGTCTGCTCTTGTAATCGTCCTCGCCGAAATGTTTGCATTTGCCGTTGAACAAATCCGCAAGTTTTGAAAGAATAAACTTCTCTGCAACGTCTATGCTCTTGCTGTCGAGATAGATTGCCGCAATCATAGACTCGAACAAGTCGGACATAATTTTGGCTTGCGAACTGATATACGCGACGTTTTCGCCTTTACCTACGATAAGATAGTTTTCAAGTCCGAGTTTCTTGACTTCCTCTGCGAGCGGCTCTTTGGACACGATTGTTGCGCGGATTCTCGTGAGCGCGCCCTCGTGTGCGTTCGGATTGATTTCCATAAGGCGTTTAGCAACGATAAAGTCGAGAATACTATCCCCCAAAAATTCCAACGATTGATAGTTTTCAAGCGCATTTTTGGAAGCCGAACCGTGCGTAAGCGCACGTTGAAGCAAGGACTTGTCCTTGAACGTGTATCCGACGATTTTTTCTATTTTCTTTATGTCTTTTTCTTCCATTCTTATTGAAAAATGCAGTTATTTTTGCGTGTTTTTCGCTATTTTTTTTGCGTGATTTTCGACGATAATTTTGCAGTTTTGCGCTTGATTATCGCTTATTTTCGACGGTTTTTCGTTTGATTTCGGATTACGTTATCGCTTAGTTTTCGGCGGTTTCGGGTTTGTCGAGTACGCTCATCCCGCTTGCGATTTTGTCGCAAATCTTGCTTTCGGCAAGAGATTTCGCTTGCAATATGCTTGCGGTGACGGATTTTGCCTTTGACGCGCCGTGCGACTTGACCACGACTTTCTTTACGCCGAGGAAGCACGCGCCGCCGTGTGCGTTGTAGTCCATTTTCTTTTTGACTTTCGCAAAGACGGGTTTAAGCATAAGCGCGCCGAGTTTGGTGCGCAATCCGCCCGAATATACGCCCTCTTTTATGAGCGAAAGCATAGTGTTTGCCGTGCCTTCCGCGGATTTTAGAGCGATGTTGCCGTTGAATCCGTCAGAAACCACGACATCGAAATCGCCGCTTAAAATATCGCGCGCTTCGCAGTTACCCACGAAATTGATTCCTTCCGTTTGCGCAAGCAATTTGTGCGCTTCTTGTGTGAGTTCGTTGCCCTTGTGTTCCTCAACGCCGTTGTTGAGAAGTCCCACTCTCGGATTCTTTACGCCGAGCATAGCGGTTGCGTACGCGCTTGCCATAATGGCAAAATGAACGAGATTTACGCTCTTGCAATCGACGTTTGCGCCGCAATCGCAAAGCACTACGCCGTTGCCCTTGAGCGTGGGAAGCACGGGCGCAAGCGCGGGACGAGTTACGCCCTTTATGCGACCGACTTTGAGATACGCGCCCACAAGCACCGCACCCGTCGAACCTGCCGAAACGAATCCGCCCGCCTCGTCGTCGTGCATAAGCGCGTCGAACGCCTTGACTAAAGAACTTTCTTTCTTCGTTCTTATCGCCGTCGTGGGCGTATCGTCGTTGGTTATCACGTCTTTTGCGTCGATTATGTCCAACCTACTCTTGTCGTATTCTTTGCATTCGCAAAGAGATTGCTCGATTGCGTTTTGGTCGCCAACAAGCACGACTTTGAGATTTTTGTCTTGATTGAGAGCGTCAACCGCACCCAAAACGATTTGCAAAGGCGCATTATCGCCGCCCATAGCGTCAACAATGATTTTCATAAATCACCTATAATATATTGATGTGATTATTATAACAAGAACTTAAACGGAATACAAGAAAATAATGTATTTAGGGATTGTGGATATTTTTTGTTATATGGAAAATTTGGAAAAGTTATAAAAGTTTGTGCGGGTGTATTTAAGTGCGATATTTGGATTAAGAGCGCGAAAAAGCCTCGTCACAGCAACCCTAATTTACTTGCGTAAATGAGTTGTTGTGATGAGGCTTTGACAATGCTATTAGCCAAATAGTGCGCTTAAATTATTTTTCACTCTTTTTTTGAACGATTTGCTCACCATCATAGTATCCGCATTTCGGGCATACTTGGTGGCTCTTAATCAATTCGTGGCATTGAGGGCACTCGGTGAGACCGGGCGCTTTAACTTTCCAGTTTGCAAAACGGGAATTCGTTTTGGATTTTGAAACTTTATTTTTAGGTACTGCCATCTTATTACCTCCAACATTTTCGCAACATCTGATATACAGTGTTATGATTATATAAAATCTGACAATAGTTGTCAAACGCTTTTTGAAAGTTGCGCGCTTTTGAAGTCAATTATTTTGCATTTTCGGACGTTTTGGCGAAATTTGCGCTCAAAATGCCCGAAAACGCGCTTTGACTTGCCTTTTTACAGCGCGAGAGCCTTCGTTTCTCTTGCGATAGACAATTCTTCGTTCGTGGGAAGAATGAACACTTTGACTTTGCTGTCGGGCTTCGAGAGAATGCGAACGCCGTCGGAATGTTCCTTGTTTGCCTCGAAGTCGAAATCTACGCCGAGATATTCCATATCTTCCATAACGAGTCTGCGCATAAGGTCGCTATGCTCGCCGATACCGCCCGTGAAAACGATTGCGTCGACGCCGTTGAGCGTTGCCGCGTAAGAACCGATATATTTTTTGATACGATATGCGGCAACTTCCACTGCGAGTTTTGCTTTTTCGTTGCCTTCGTTGATACCTTTTTCAAGGTCGCGCATATCCGAACTCAATTCGCTCACGCCGAGCATACCGCATTTTTTGTTGAGGTATTGCACGAGTTCTTCGGGGGTCAAACCGAGTTTTGCGCGGATAAATTCGCTTGCCGCGGGGTCGATGTCGCCCGAGCGCGTACCCATAACGAGACCTTCGAGCGGCGTAAAGCCCATAGACGTGTCGAGGCACTTGCCGTCTCTCACCGCAGAAATGGACGAACCGTTGCCGAGGTGGCATACGATGATTTTGCTGTCCTTTTTGCCGAGAAGTTTAATGGTTTCCTCGCTGACGAATTTGTGAGAAGTGCCGTGGAAGCCGTATTTTCTCACTTTGTATTGGTCGTATACGGAATACGGGATTCCGTACATATACGCTTTTGCGGGCATAGTGCTGTGGAAAGT
>CAKQLT010000059.1:0-9134 GCA_934254715.1 uncultured Clostridia bacterium
CTACGACGGCGTACTACCTTTGCCAAGAACTCGACAAACTCGGCATACACTCGAAACTCATCGAGAAAAACAAGCAAAAAGCCGAATTGTTCTCGCAAGATTTCAAGAAGGTTAACGTCATTTTGGGCGACGGCACGGATCAAGAATTGCTGTTTGAAGAAAACATTTCAACGACCGACGCTTTCGTCGCGCTTGGCAATATCGACGAGCAAAACATCATTATGAGTATGTTTGCCGCCTCGCAAAACGTGCCGAAAGTCATCACCAAAATCGACCAACTCGGCTACTACGATATGCTTCAAAAGAGCGGCATTTACAGCGCGGTTTCCACAAAGAACTCGACTGCCGACCACATCATACGATTCGTACGTCTTTTGAGCAACAAGTCGGGAAGCACCGTCAAACGTATGTTCCACATCGTTGACGACTCGACCGAAATTCTCGAATTCGAGGCGAAAGAGAACTTCAAAAAGTTCGATATTCCCCTTCAAAAACTCAATCTCAAAAAGCATTTGCTCGTTGCGGGCATAATCCGCAAAGGCGTGCTTATCACCCCGTCGGGTCAGGACGTTATCAAAGAAGGCGATAGCGTCATCATCGTCACGCTCGAAGAAGGGCTTGACGATTTGAGAGATATTCTCGACAACTGAGGCTTATGAATTTACGTTTGCTTGCATTCGTTCTCGGCGAAATCGCCGTAATAATAGGTGCGTTGATGTCCATTCCTCTCTTTATGGCGATAGGATACGGCGAAGACACGACCATTTTGGGCTTCGGCATCGCAATCGGCGTATGCCTTTTGCTCGGCGTCGTCGGTATTCTCGCAAGACCGCCAAAGGACAAACGCGATATGCGTTCGACGAGCGGCTTTGCTATGTGCGCTCTGTTTTGGATTTTTATCGCGCTCGTGAGTGCGATTCCTTTCCGCGTATCGGGATATATTCCCAACTACATCGACGCGCTTTTCGAAACCATTTCGGGTTACACCACGACGGGCGCGAGCATAGTGCAAAACGTCGAAGCGTTGCCAAAATCCTTGCTTTTCTGGCGT
The DNA here is from genome assembly GCA_934254715.1 of uncultured Clostridia bacterium. Classification (GTDB taxonomy): domain Bacteria; phylum Bacillota; class Clostridia; order Christensenellales; family CAG-917; genus CAG-475. The sequence continues at coordinate 1,052 of CAKQLT010000059.1, forward strand.
TCGCTCACGCAGTTCGTCGGCGGTATGGGCGTACTCGTTTTCGTGATAGTTTTCATTCCAAAAAACGACAAGATGTCAACCGCTCTTGCAAAAGCGGAAGTTCCGGGGCCGCAATTCGGCAAAATCGTGAGCAAATTGCGCTTTACATCCCTCATTTTGTACGCGATTTACATCGTGTTGACCTTCATTTTGGTCGGCATACTCTGCGCGCTCAAAATGCCCGTTTTCGACAGTTTCTGCCACGCGTTTTCGACGGCTTCTACGGGTGGATTCGGCATAAAAGCGGCAAGCATTGCGTACTACAATTCGGTCGGAATCGAAGTGACTCTCACAATCTTTATGCTTCTGTTTTCCGTCAACTTCACCGTCTACTACCTCATTTTGATAGGTCAATTCGTCAAGGCGATACGAAACGAGGAACTCATTTGGTTCTTTGCGATATTCGCGGCGGCAGTTGCGTTGATTGTCGCAAATCTTATGGCTTCAAAAACCTACACGAGTTTCGGCACTGCCCTCAAAGACGCCGCTTTCAACGTGTCGTCGCTTATGAGCACGTCGGGATTCGGCACGGCGGACTATACGAAGTGGCCCGTGTTCTCGCGTATCGTGCTGTTTGCGGTTATGTGCATAGGCGGTTGCGCCGGCTCGACTGCGGGCGGACTTAAAGTTTCGCGTATCGTTATGCTCAGCAAATCGTCGATTATCAACGTCAAAAAGACGCTCTCGCCCCGTTCCGTTTACACGGCAAAAATGGACGGAACGCCCATCGACGAAGCAACGAGGCGCAACGTCAAGAGTTTCTTCATAATCTATATGTTCATTATGTTCGTGTCGGTGCTTCTCATATCCATCGGCAACAACGATTTCGGCGCGTTCGACGCGTTTGAAACCAACGTATCCGCGGTCATTTCTTGCTTCAACAACGTAGGACCGGGAAGCGGCGCGGTAGGTCCGACGGGCAATTACGCGGGTTACACGATATTTGCAAAACTGGTGCTTTGCTTCGATATGTTGCTCGGAAGGTTGGAAATATTACCTATTCTACTTCTCTTTAACTTTAAGTCTTGGAAAAAGGCATAAAACAGCGAATAACTGCGTCAAAATCGCTTGTCTGTCAACTCATTTACGATTTGTAAATTAGGGTTGTCATTCAAGCGATTTTTCCTTGTTCTTCATCTGTTTTATGCCTTTTTCAACAGAAACAAGATTTGAGTGGAAATTGAAAACGACTCTTTCTTGTTCTTCATCTGTTTTACGCTTTCTTCAACAGAAACGAGGTGTTGAGTTGAAAATTGTAAATTAGGGTTACAATGCAAGCGTTTTTCCTTGTTATTCATCTGTTTTACGGCTTTTTCAACACAAATGAGCGATATAGAAAATTAAAATCCCCTTCTCTCGTTTTCTTTCTTGTTTTATTCTACATTTTGTGTTAAATTAATTGTATATTACAATTAATAGGTGGCTATTATGAACGAATTTGACGAAAACGACGTCCAAGTTCAAAACGACGAGGCGCAAACTGCCGATAACGTCGAAAGCGTAGACGGCAAAAAGTTTGTGCATATCGACAAGTCGAAACGTATTTTCGACATCGTGTATCTTGCGCTTTGCTCGGCGTTTATGCTCGTTATGTGGTGCACGGGTTACAACTTCCTACCCCTCGTCGCCGACATACTCGCAATCGTCGCGGGCGTATTCATTTTTGCGCGTATGCTCGCAAAAAGCAACGTCGGACTCTATATGTGGATTTCCTATATGGTTTGCATTTGCGGACTGTTCGTGTTCTTCCTCATATGGGGTGCGGAAAGTTTCGGAAAGAACCTTTGGTACAACTTCGTTATCGTTCTTTTCCCCGTGCTTCTTGCAACCCTCGTGTATCTTGCCGACAAGTTTATCGCCAAAAAAGCGGCGTTGAAAGTGACTTGCGCGGTGTGCGCGTTCCTTATGGTCGGCACGGCAATCGTGTGCGTTTTCTTTATGAACTTGCGCTGCCGCCCCACCGTCGAGAGTTTGCAAGCGGGTCACGACGACTATCTTGCGAGCGTAAAGAACAAGTACAACACGAAAAACGACAGCCCGAACGTCCTTGTCATTCTTATGGACGATATGGCGTACAGCGACATCTCGGCATACAGTTATCTTGCATCGAAAGTGAACGGAGAAGGAGGAACGGTGACCGATTCCAAAAACGCCACCATCAACACCCCCAACATCGACTCGATTGCGGACGGCGGAATTATGATGGACAACTTCTATTCGGCGTCGCCGGTATGCTCGCCCTCGCGCTTTTCGATACTCACGGGCAGATATTCCTCGCGCGGATATTTGGACAACGTGGTGTTCCCAAGCGACATTCAATCCAATCCGTGGTCGCCCACGCACTTCCTCAATCCCTATCAGTTCCTCAACAACGTCGACGGAATTTTGGGCGACGAAATCACGTTTGCGGAAGTGTTGCAAGCGGCAGGCTACAACACGGGTTGCATAGGCAAGTGGAATCTCGGCGACTACGGCGAGTATCTTCCCACAAACCAAGGCTTCGACTACTTCTACGGCAGTTATTACGTCAACGATATGACCCCGTACAACTGGGTCGAGGACTACGTGGACGAAAGCGGCAACTTCCATTCAAAGGAAGTGCGCACGCACAAGGAAAACCTCGACCAATCCGAATCTACGAGATTGCTCACCGCGCAAATGCTCAACTTCATATCCTCGTCGGTTGAAAACGACGAGAAATTCCTCGCCTATTACACCACGCCGTGGCCGCACTTCCCCATCTACTCGGACAACAGCGGAAGCGGCAAAGGCAACACGAGCGACGACACCTACGTTCAATGTATAGAGGAATTTGACAAGTATCTCGGCGACATTCTCAACTACCTCAAAGACACGCCCGACCCGAGCGGAAACGGCTCGCTTTACGACAACACACTCGTCGTATTCACCTCTGACAACGGCCCAGGTCGCGAGGGCGTCACCGGCGATATGAGAGGCAGAAAGAACACCACCTTCGAAGGCGGTATGAAAGTGCCTATCCTCGTCAGTTACCCCAAGTATGTCGGTAAAGGCGATGCAATCGAGAGCGAAACCTACTACTATTATCAATGGGAAAACAATTCCGAGCGCACCTCGCAAGATAACGTTGCAAGCAAGGTTAAATCGAGCGTGGCAACGAGCGCAACGACGAAGCATATCGACGCAAGCAGTATGAACTTCGATTTGTTCAACACCATTTTGAGTTACTGCGGCATAACGAACGCGGACGGAAGCGTGTATCTTCCCTCTGACAGAATCATAGACGGCGTTGACTTTACCTCGCTTTGGAACTGCACCGTCCCCTCGTCCACGCGCGTGCACGACAAACTTTTCTATCTGAAAAAGGGCAAATGTCAAGCCGTGCAAATGGCGGTGGAACTTGACGGAACGACCTACGACTTCAAGTACTACGACAGCGTGCGCACCGAAAACTCGGCGTTCATCGACCAAGTGTACAAGAACTATCTGTTCAATCTCGACACCGACCCCGCCGAAGGATACAGTCTGTCAAAGACCTATCCCGAAATCGCCTCAACGTTGCTTTCGGAACTCAAAGCCTTCCGCAAAGAAATGAAAACCAACAGACGAGGAATTATCAAATAAATTATCGATTAATAAAAAGCACCGCTTATTGCGGTGCTTTTTATTATCTTCATTTGTTATCTTCACTTATCGTCGTTGTCTTTGCCTTTTTGAACCTCTGATATTTTGTTCATATAGTACGGTTTGTTCCAAGCATACTTGCGTGCATAATGTTCGACAATTGTTCGAACGACGCAAGTGTTTATTATATTTGCCGCGAAAGTTCCAAGCATCATATAAACATCGACCTTGTAGACTTTGACAACGCAATGAACGGTTATTTGCGATATAACGGATACGAAAAGTATCACATACGTTATTATACACCATATAAATGCCGGCAAATAAGTCCCTTCGTTCGGCTCTTCCAACGAAGGTCCGAATGCCGATTCGTTCTTTCTATCCGACGGAAACCAAAGCGGAATTTTTTTAGCACGAATTTTCTTTTTCATACTATAATTCAACGCCCTATCCATTTCCGCTGTCCAAGTGAACGTCAAAAAAGCAATGGCGCAGTTTAAGAGGCAACCAATTAAGCAAATTAGCATTGACAGCACCTCCGTTTATAGGCGGTCACTTGTGATATACGAGTTTTTCGATTTTGCTTTCCCACTTCGAGATTTTTGCTTCGTCGTAGGTTTGCGGGATTCTCTTTGCGATTTTTGCCGCTTTCTTCGAGCGTATAAGCATATTGTTCATTGCAAGAAGAAGCGGAAGTCTCGTCCACCCTCTCGCAACCTTGACGACGAGGTCTTTGGGTGAAAGCACGATGAGTTTGCCCGTTGCGCCTGCCGCCATATTGCTGTCGTCAACGACGCCTTTTTCAAACAACCAATCGAGGTCGGCGGGTTTTGCGCCCAAAAGCCAGCGTTTGAGAATGTCGATGCCGATATGGTTCGCGCCGCGAAGTTTATAGTACTCGACTTCGTATTTCCACAAATCCTCTTTCTTGACCGAGTTGGATTTTATGATTACGTCTGCGAGTATGCAAGCCGCTTTCATCGAGTTTTCGATGCCGCTTCCAATCATAGGAATGGTCATAAACGCCGCGTCGCCGATTGCGGCATAGCCGTCGGCAACCATTCTCGTGAGCGGATACCTTATAGGAATAATGCACGTGCGACCGCCGCGCACGACTTCGTCGCTTATTATGGGATTTGACGCTTTGAGAGCCTCGTACGCTCTGTCAAACGTTTCCTTTGACAACTCGCCCGCTCTGCCGATAAGCACGTTTACAGTGCCAGCGGGGTCGATTATACTCCAACTTATTCCTTCTTCGCCGAGATGTTTGAGATATGCTTTGTTGGTGTTTTCGGGGTCTTTTACGCCGTCCGCTTTCTTGTGGAACGCGCGATACGCAACGAAAATCTCGTTCTTTTGCGGATTTGCCGTGACGTGCGCCGTTTTGGGAAGTTGACCTCTGAACGGCGACATCGCGCCCGAATTGTCAACGACGAGGTCGGCGTACACTTTTTCGCCGTCGACCGTAACGCCCTTAACCTTGCCGTCCTCTACAATGAGGCTTTCAACGGGCGAAGAAAAGTGGAAGTCCACGACGTCCTTTGCTCTGTCAACGTATTGCTGGGCGAGGATTCGTCTTTCGGTCGACCAGTCGAGTTCCTTTTCGGGAATGTGCAGACTCACCTCTATGCGCTCTGCCGGCGGAACGAAAGTCCAGTTGCGCTTGGGGAAATAAGTTCCCTCTTTCGGCAACGGAAGATTAAACATATCGAACGCGTCGCGGTTTACGTCGTCGTGCCAGTCGTACGACAAGTTGTCGTAGGAATCCTTTTCGTATACGCTCACGTCGAAGCCTGCTCTTGCAAGCCTTTCGCTTGCCACGAGTGACGCCATACCTGCGCCGATAAATACAATTTTCATAATTTCCCTCTTTATATGTTTATCGTGATTTACTCAAAAAAATGCGTCAGCGATTCGTTTCGTCGAGATTGTTGAGCATAAGTTGCAAAAGTGCTTGCAACACTTGCTTTTCGTTGTCCTCGAAGTGTCTGAACGCCACTTGATAGAACTTGTGATTCGCTTCCGCAATCAACTGCGCAACCTTTTCGCCCTCTGCCGTAAGCGAGAGTTTCTGCTCGCGCTTGTCCACTTCCGAAATGGACGCACAAATAAGCCCCTTGTCGCGCAGTTCTTTCACGCTACGCGAAACGAGAGCCTTCGATACACAGGCGTTTTGTGCAATATCGCTCGCCATACCCACCACCCCGATACTCGAAAGCACCACGATTTCGTTTGGCGTAAGGTCGTAGTCTTTCAATTCTCTGAGTTGATAATCAGTGTATTCTCTGAGCAATTTTCTGAACGCCGCAAAAAAATAAGCCGTATTTTTCAAATCCATATCGATATTATAACATCAATTTCGCCGCATTTCAACAAAAACTAAAAAGTTAACTAAATCAACGATTTTGCGATTTTTTTCTTTGTGCGGTTTGCGTTTCCGCATACGAAAAGCCGCACGCGGTTTGCGTGCGGCTCTTTAGTCGATTGACGACTCATTTTTTATTCGTTGTCTTTTTTGTCGGGACAATCTTCTTGCTTGTCGCATTCCGCGCAGTTATCGTCGCAAATTTTTTCTTGCTCGATTACAACCGCTTGATTGTCTTCGTTGGGGAAAATCATTTGAGGTGCGCCTTCGTTTTGGATATCTTGCGCCGCTTCGTCTGCGATTTCTTGGACGAGCTCGTTGTTTTCGTCGTGAGCGTGCTTTCTTGCTTCGATCTCAGCCTTTGCCGCTTGTTGTTCCTTCTCGTTGAACTTGTAGAAGAAAAGCGGAATGACAGTCAAGAAGAAACTGATTGCCGCGATACCGACGAGCATAAACCACATAGTGTCTTTGCCTTCGGGGGTGACGGAACTTGCGTCGTTTGCCGCAACACCTGCCATATAGTAAGCCAAAACGCCAACGAATGCGCCGACTGCCATACCGATTTTGTTGATGAGCGTTTGCATTGCAAAGCAGATACCTTCCGCTCTTTCGCCCGTTTTGAGTTCGAGATATTCGACGGTGTCGCCGATCATTGCGTAAGTGATGATGTTGCCGAAGCCCGAAGGAATACCTGCTATAACGAGTGCGATGAGCAACACGACCGTCGTTGCGGTGCTCGTGTATGCGCCGCGGTCGCAAGCGATACCGACGATAAACGCGATGAGCATTGCAACACCGCCGACGATATGCGACCAAATATAAGTGTTCTTTTTGCCGAATTTCTTTGTGCACCAAGGAACGAGCAAGGAAGCGATAAGTCCGCCCGGAACGATTGCCATAGTGAACAAGGAATACATAGATTCTTTATCCATTATGTATTTTGCAAAATACAAACCGCCCGTGTAGGTGAAAAGCATTCTCGCCGCGCCGCCGATACCCGAAAGCACGATGAGCATCAAAGGCTTGTTCTTGAACAAAAGTTTGAGGTTGTGTCCGAGCGACGGGGGATTTTCTTCGGTTACGTTTCTTTCCTTAGTGTTCTTAAAGCCGAGGAAGAAAAGCGGAACTGCGATAACGCAGCAAATAATAGCAATGACAAAGTAGATCCATTTGAGCATATCGCCCTTTGCGGCGGGATCGAGACCTTTGGTCATATTGTCGGTGATAATCGGGGTGATAACGGTGACGATACCTGCGCCCGCCGTGCAGAACAAACGCGCGATGGTGAGCAAGTTGCCTCTGCGATAAGTATCGTTGCTCATTGCGGTTGAAAGTCCCCAGTACGGAACGTCCGCAACCGTGTAAACCATACCCCAAATGACGTACATTACGGAAATCGCCGCAAAGCCGCCGTCGTTTTTCGGATACCACGGCAAGAAGCATATCGCTGTCATAAGTGCGATAGGCAGAGCCATCCACTTCATATACGGACGGCATTTGCCCCACTTCGTACGCGTTCTGTCAACGATAGAACCCATAATCGGGTCGTTGAGTGCGTCGAAGATACGCGCGCCGAGCATAAGGAATGCAACCGCCAACGCGTTGAAGCCGATTGCGTCCGTCATAAAGACGGTCAGATAAGAACCGATAATCGTGCAAATAAGGTTTTGACCGAAACCGCAAAGAGAATAACTGAAGCCTTCTTTGGGTTGCATTTCGCCGTCGCCGGGCGTTGAGCCGAACAACTTGTGCGCGAAAGCGTTGAGTTTAACCTTTGCACCGACTTTTTCTGTCGTTTGAGAAGAATCACTCATAATTTCACCACATAGCATATATTTTGTTTATAAAAAACAATACTACTGTATCATTATAACAGCAATCGTTCAAACAATCAATACAAAAAATAGCATTGCCGAATTTTAATAAAAGGCACGACCGACCGCGCGTTATTTACGTTGATATGCGCGTCGTTCTAAAATCATTTTTCCGACGTTTTTCGCAATCATAACCACGCGTGAAACGCGAGGTATGCACCAGCCCTTCAAGGGCATGTTACCAGCTAGACGTCTCAAGACG
>CAKQLT010000060.1:0-9106 GCA_934254715.1 uncultured Clostridia bacterium
CATTATATTCTTGTAGAGAATTAACAAAAATTAAAAATCTTCACCTTGAAAAAATTATAAAAAATTTGTGCAGAATATATTGACAATGCAAAATTTGGTGCTATAATTAGCAATCGAAGATAAAGAGTGCTAACAGTCAAGCGAAAAGATTGCCAAAGGTCACAAGCGAAACGGCGAGTGGCGGCAACGGAAAGCGTTTGACGGCGGCACGACACGGAACATATTTCAAAGGAGGTATGAACTATGGACACCAACAAATTTACTAAAAAAGCGCTGGACGCATTGAATGCCGCTCAGAACCTTGCTCTCGAGAGACATCAACAACAAATTTGCAAGGAACACGTTGCTTACGCACTACTCAACGACGATGAAGGACTTATTCCTAAACTCGTCACAAAATGCGGTGCGGACGCACCTCAACTTTTGAGAGAAATCGACAGACTTATATCGCAAATGCCGTCAGTCACCGGTAGCGGCGCAGGCGAAGCGTACTTGTCGCAAGACTGTTCGCTTATGCTCTCGCAAGCCGAGAAAGACGCGAAGAAACAAGGCGACGACTTCGTGAGCGTCGAGCATATATTCGCGGCGATTCTCGACAATCCCACCCCTGCCCTCAAAGCGGTGTTTGCAAAGTGCAAACTCAACAAAAAGGACTTTATGAACGCACTTTCGCAAGTTAAAACCTCGAAAGTGACGAGCGACAGCCCCGAGGACACTTACGACGTACTCAACAAATACGGTCACGATATGGTCGAAAGAGCCGCTCGTGGACAACTCGACCCCGTCATCGGTCGTGACGACGAGATAAGAAACGTAATCCGTATTCTTTCGAGAAAAACCAAGAACAACCCCGTTCTCATCGGTGAAGCGGGCGTTGGTAAGACGGCAATCGCGGAAGGACTTGCGCAACGTATCGTCAGAGGCGACGTTCCCGAAGGACTCAAAGACAAACACATCTTTGCGCTCGATATGGGCGCGCTTATCGCCGGCGCAAAATACAGAGGTGAATTTGAGGAAAGACTCAAAGCCGTCCTCACCGAAATCAAGAAGCAAAACGGCAGAATGCTTCTGTTCATCGACGAACTTCACACCATCGTCGGCGCAGGCAAAACCGAAGGCAGTATGGACGCAGGCAACCTTTTGAAGCCTATGCTTGCAAGAGGCGAATTGCATTGTATCGGCGCGACCACGCTTGACGAATACCGCAAATACATCGAAAAAGACCCTGCGCTCGAAAGACGTTTTCAACCCGTTATGGTCAACGAACCGACGGTTGAGGACACGATTGCGATACTGCGTGGCTTGAAAGAGAGATACGAAATCTTCCACGGCGTGCGTATTCACGACCAAGCGCTCGTTGCGGCGGCAACGCTTTCGGACAGATACATCACCGACAGATTCTTGCCCGACAAGGCAATCGACCTCGTGGACGAGGCGTGCGCGATGATAAGAACGGAAATCGACAGTATGCCCATCGAAATGGACGTCATCAGCCGTAAGATTATGCAACTCGAAATCGAGGAAATGGCTCTTGAAAAGGAAACCGACAAACTGTCCGTTGACCGTCGCGAATCCATAAAGAAAGAACTTGCCGAACTTCACGACCAATTCAACGCAATGAAAGCGCAATGGGACAACGAGAAAAAGGAAATCAACAGCGTGCAAGACACCAAAGCCGAAATCGACCGCATAAATCTTCAAATCGAGGAAGCAAAGCGCAACAGCGACTACGGCAAGGCGGCGCAACTTCAATACGGCGAACTGCCCGCTCTCACCAAGAAACTCGAAGAAGCGGAAAAGAAATCCGCAAAAGGCACTTCCCTTCTTCGTGACGAAGTGACCGCGGACGAAATCGCAAAGATAGTGGCAAAGTGGACGGGTATTCCCGTAACCAAACTTATGGAAAGCGAAAAGGAAAAACTGCTTCACCTTTCCGACGAACTTCACAAGAGAGTCATCGGACAAAACGAAGCGGTGGACGCGGTGAGCGAAGCGGTGCTTCGTTCTCGTGCGGGCATATCCGACGAGAACAGACCTATCGGCTCGTTCTTGTTCCTCGGCCCGACGGGCGTGGGCAAGACCGAACTTGCAAAGACTCTCGCTTCCTATCTGTTTGACGACGAGCGCAACATGGTGCGTATCGATATGACGGAGTATATGGAAAAATTCAGCGTATCTCGTCTTATAGGCGCACCTCCGGGATACGTCGGCTACGACGAGGGCGGACAACTCACCGAAGCAGTGAGAAGAAAACCCTACTCTGTCGTCTTGTTCGACGAAATCGAAAAAGCGCACCCCGACGTGTTCAACATTCTGCTTCAAGTGCTTGACGACGGCAGAATCACCGACAGCCAAGGCAGAACGGTCAACTTCAAGAATACGATAATCATTCTCACCTCGAACCTCGGCAGCGGCATAATCCTCGACAACATCGACAAAAACGGCAACATCACGGACGAGGCGAAAGAGCAAATCGACAAACTGCTCAAACAAACCTTCCGCCCCGAGTTCCTCAACAGACTTGACGACACCGTGTTGTTCACGCCTCTTTCGAGAGAAAGCGTGTACAAGATTATCGATATAATGCTCAAAAAACTCGAATCGAGGCTTGACAAACAAAACCTCAAACTCGAGGTTACGCAAGCGGCAAAAGACCTCATCGTTGACGGCGGCTACGACGTGACCTTCGGCGCAAGACCCTTGAAGCGTTACATCGAAAGCAACGTCGAAACCAAAGTTGCAAGAGCAATCTTGCAAGGCAATATGGACGAGGGCGACACGATAGTCGTGGACGCAAAAGACGGCGAAATCACCGTTTCGTCCAAGCACTAATCCCATTGCCGCCGACGGCGGCACAAACTAAAACCCCTCATAATTTTCCCTATAAAAAAGAAGCGGCGGACTTAAAGTCCGCCGCCTCTTTTTTTACTCTTACGTCAATCTTGATTGTCCCCTATCCCCTCTGCCAACACGGGATTGTTGACAGTTTCTATGCCCATTTCATAGATTTGATACTTTTTGTTTTCTTCGCCGTTCAAAAACGAATTGTACAAACTTTGATTTGTTGAATCTGTATACCAAGGTACGTAAATTTTGACTTTTCTAATTATTATCGTGTCGTTTTCTTTATACACAACCGCCATATCAAAACTAGTCCAGTAACCTGTATTAAACATTCCAGCCGAATCATTTGATCTACTACTCATACTTCCGACATAAGTGGCGATAACGTCTTTATCGGGGCAAAGTTTTTTCCCGAACGCGGCTTCGTCAACATCATCACTTGTAGCGTTTTGTATGCCATTTCTTTTTACTAGTTTATTTTCCAATTCACCGACAATTTGAATTTTATCTTTGATATTATCTATTGCTTTTTGAATATTGTCTTTTATGATTTTGCTATCTTTTTTATCAACTTCTTCCGTAGACGAATATTCCGCTTGCTTTAATACAGTTTCTTTGCAATTTACGCTCGCTTGCTTAATATCAAATTTACAGTCAAATGTAATTGAATATAATGAAGGTCTTCCATCTTGATAAATAAGATTTACATAAACCGCTACTTTCTTTTCTTCTTGCGTGTAGAAAAGCGTACTTACTTCACATCCCGAAAAACGTCTTGCATAAATGCTTTGAAACGCACTTTCAATATCCGCAGCAAAATCGACGTTTGAAAAATTTTGGTCAAATATTTCACCGACGGTAATCATTTCAATCGGTTTTTCTTCGAGTTTTGGCGTTTCGTAGGTTTTGCTTGCGTCAATGGTGCGCGTGGTTGTCGAAAAGCCGTTTCCGCTTGCAACGGTTGTCAAAATCTGCTCGTTTGTCAAATCTTCCTTGCCCTCGACGGATAAAACGTTGTCTTTGAGCGTTCCGTTTGTGAGGGTGATTGCAATCACCGTTCCGTCCTCGCGGACTTTGCCCAAAAACGCAAAATCGCACGCCGATTTCAAGGAATCGGGAATATATTTTTCGTCCGAAAATCCGTCGAGAATCACGTTGGTTTTGTCAAAGTCGGCATTTCCGAGTTGCTCGATTGTTGCCACAACCTCGTTGACGGCTTGTGTGATTTTAGCGTTTGCTTCGTCCTTTTGGGACTGCTCTATTTTCTGCTTTGCGGTGTAGTCTGCCTTTTGCAACACCAAATCTTTTTTGTCTGCGCCCTCGTATGCCGCAAAGGCGTTGTTTTGGCAATATGCCGTGACGATTTTGCTTCCGCTCACTTTTGCCACGACGGTCAAATTGTTTTTGCGTTGCACATCTAACAATTCGACGTTGCTCGTCGTCACGTCAAACTGCGAAGCGACTCGTTGCAAAATCGCTTCCTCGATTGCGGTTTGCAAATCGAAATTTGCATACGCCGAGTTTTGTTCGAGCACGCTTTCGATTTCAATCTCGTTTATCACGGGCGTATCGCCGCCGTTATTTCCGTTGTTCGAGTCGTTTGCGCCGTTATCGCCGCACGCAACGAATTGCGTGAGCGCGACCGCGCACAAAATCAACGCGCAAACGACGTTGACAAATGATTTTTTCAATGACATTTTTCTTTCCTCCGCCAAAAAAACGGGACTTTTGTCCTATTTATAAATACTATATTAAGTCTTTTTAGACTTGTCAAGTAGGCAATAAAAAACGGTGCGACGATCGCACCGTTTTTTATTTGATCTTTGTTGCTAATTACGCTTCCTTGATTGCGCCGACGGGGCAGCCGTCTTCACACGCGCCGCAATCGATGCATTGCTCGGGATCGACAACGTATTTGCTGTCGCCTTCTGCGATTGCTCCGACGGGGCAAGTATCTGCGCAAGCACCGCATTGGATGCACTCATCGCTGATAACTCTGGGCATAGTTTTATCTCCTTACAAATATATTCGCTTTCGCTTGCAATTATATTAGCACAACGCTTTGATTTTGACAAGTCATAATTTCATTATTCCCGATATAATTTGCTCGTATTCACTCACAGCGGATACAATTCAAATCGGCAAGAAGCAAGTCGCACTCTGCGCACGGCGTATTTTCTCTTTTCTCTTTCAAGCACGAGGTCGGGCTTGTAGGCGCAATCCTTGCACTCGCACTCGAAAATCGTTTTGTACGGACAATGCGCAAACGTCATAAGCGGAATATCCTCGTCCGCGGCAATACGCTCTACGTCGTCGCGCGCGGGGAAATCCTTATATTCGCACGAGGGCATATACGCGCTTGCGCCGAGTGCTTTTGCCTCGCGCGCCGCAAAGACGTTTGCAACGTTATGTCCCTCGCCCGCAATCACTTCGTAGCCTTGCTTTGCAAAGTACAGTCCGTATATATTCTCGCTCGCAAGTCGTTTTATTCCGCTTTCCGCAACGGCTTTTTCAAGCACTTTCAAGTCCTTGCCGTTTGCAAGTATCGGCAAATCGAGAATGACGTTATCAACGCTCAAATCCAACAAATCGAGCGTTCTTCGTATGTTTTGCGCCGAATAAACGTCGGGTTTGAGCAAAAACGTTTCGTTTGCCCTCACAAGCACGCTTTTGATTTTCTCGCTTTTCACCACTCTGATTTGCTTTGCCTCGACCTCTTTTACGTCGTCGAGAACAGAAAGCAATTCGTCCGCTTTATTCTTGTCGAACGTAACCTTTTCGGGTGCGTTCGCAATTATAATTTTCTCTTTCAACTCGGCAAGCACTTCGCGGCGCAGAGCGTTCACAACCGACTTTGCCACGAACACGCCGTTGGTGTTCACTCGGCAAGTTGTCACGCAAAAACCGCTGTCGCCCACTTTCGAGCAAGCCGCCGCCACGTCGTTTGCGCTCATCGGTGCGTTTTTCGCTTTTTCGAGCACTTGCTCGGTGCGCTTTTGCGCCTCGCATTTGCAACCGCCCTTTTCGTATATCGCCTTAATTGCGAGCGGCTGACCTTCCATAGCCTCGACTTCGAGTTTTATAGGTACGTAACGCTTCACTCTCAAAAGTTCGTCGTCCGCCTTTGCGTCGAGAATAAGATTGACTTGCCAACCGACCTTAACTTTCGTTTTGGTGACGAACGAATACGCGCCGCTTCCGCACGGCTTCGCTTCGCCTATGCCCAAACTCGCCTTTTCTTTGTCGCCGTCGAAAAATTTGAGACCGTCGCCCTTTTCGAGCGGGTATTTCGTCGCAACGGTAATCTCGAAAAGTCCGTCCTTTCCGAAATCCTTTACGCTTCGCACAACGCCGATTTTTATGCCCGTATGGTTGTTAAATCTTTTTTCGATGACTTTCGGCGTGCCGTCGTCGAGATACGCTCTTTCAAGGTATTCGCCTCTTGAAAAAGCGATTTTCAGCATAGTTTTCGTCTTGTCGTCGAGAACGGGACTCTTGCCGTTTTCCGCTTCGTCAATCGCCTTTCTGTACGCTTGCACGGCGCATGCGACGTAGCCCTTTCTTCTCAATCTGCCTTCGATTTTGAAAGAGCATACGCCCGCCTCGGCAAGTTGTTTAATCGACGAGTAAAGACACAAATCCCTTGCGCTCAAAAGGTAGCCGTCGTAGGTTTTTCCGCCCACTTCCGCGCGGTATGGCAAACGACAAAGTTGCTTGCAAAGTCCTCTGTTTCCGCTTGCGCCTTGTTCCTTTGACGAAAGATAGCAGTTGCCCGAAAACGCCACGCAAAGCGCGCCTTGCACGAAATATTCGATTTCGAGATTCGTGTTTTGCTTTATCGCTTTTATATCTTCGAGTTTCGTTTCTCTTGACAGCACCACTCTCGAAAATCCCGCTTCTTCGCACACCTTTGCGCCGAGAAGGTTGTGTACGCCCAGTTGCGTGCTTGCGTGAAGCACAATCCCCTTAAAGCACTCTTTCAGCACCTTGCATACGCCGAGGTCTTGCACCAAAAATGCGTCCACTTTTGCGTCAACCGCCGCTTTAACGAGCGATATTAGGTCGCTAAACTCGTCGTTTTGCAAAATCGTGTTGACGGTGACGTAAACTTTCACGCCGTAAAAATGGGCGCGCGAAACGATTTCGGCAATATTGCCGCAATCGAAATTTTGCGCTTTCATACGCGCGTTGAAGTTGTCAAGTCCGAGGTATACCGCGTCCGCGCCGCTCTCTATCGCAACGTCAAACGCTTCCGTATCACCGGCGGGTGCGAGAAGTTCCAACATACTTCGAGTATAGCACAAAAGCGTATTGCTTTGCAATCGACTTTTGAAATCGTTTGCGCAATTCGGATTTGGTGCTATAATCTTTTTATGACCAACTTTTTATGCCCCGTATGCAAAAAGCCTCTTGCTATGAAAGGTCGCGACGCCGTTTGCCAAAACGGTCATCTTTTCGATTGTGCGAAAGAGGGATATTTTTATCTTCTTCCGCCAAAGTCCAACGCACCGGGCGACAACGCCGAAATGGTGAGAGCGCGCAGAGATTTTCTCGATTGCGACTTTTATGCGCCTTTGGCAGAGGCAATCGCAAACGAGATTAATTCGCGTTTTGCAAATCGCCCTATCACCCTCTTGGACGCCGGCGCGGGCACGGGCTACTATTTGTCGCGCATAATCGAAGAAAGGCGCAACGAAAGCGACGTTTACGCCGCAGTCGATATATCGAAAAACGCCGTGAAAATTTGTGCAAAGCGCGCAAAGCAAGCGGACGTTGCGGTTGCAAGCGTATACGATATTCCAGTAAAGGACGAGTTTGCGGACGTCGTGGTTTGCGTGTTTTCGCCCTTTGCTATGGACGAATACGCGCGGGTGCTGAAAAGCGGCGGTATTCTCGTTTTGGTGTACCCTTGCGAAAATCACCTCATAGAACTTCGCCGCGCGCTTTACGACGACGTGAGAAAGGTGGAAACGGATTTGCCGAGCAGCACTCTTTCGCTTTTGAGCAAAAAGGAAGTCACGTATTCTTTCAATCTCGAATCCTCGAAACAGATTTCCGACTTGCTCACTATGACCCCGTACGTCTACCGCGCGCCAAAAGACAAAGTCGAGCGCGTAAAGCAGAAAAACGCCCTCTCGCTGACCGCCGATTTTTGCCTCTGTACACTTGAAAAAACAAGTCGTTGACAAACCTCGTATATTTATATATAATACAGTTTGTTAAAGATATAAAAATCCTAACAAAAGGACGGAAAATTATGGACGAAATCAAAACCGACGTAACAAACGAAAGCGTCGAAAATCAAGAAGTTGTGACCGAACAAACGACGGAAACGACGGAAACGACGAACGGCAAAGCAAAGAAAAAAGTCAAACTTCCCGCTTGGCTTCAAAAACTCGTTGACAAAATCAAGTCCAACGAAGAAGTGCGCCAAATGGTCGTCTTCACTCTTTTCAGTTTCATCTGCGGCGGCTCGCAACTTATCATAACGTTGGTTCTTCCCGCTTTGCTCAAACTCGGCGGCGGCGTGCTTACCCAAAAATTCAACGGCTTCGACCTCGGCGAGTTGAAAGACGTTTTCGGCTACCCCACAACGTCCGACTTCATCGGCTTTTTGATTGGTTCTATCGTCGGTCAAGTGCTCACGTTCGTGCTTAACCGCAAAAAGACCTTCAACTGCACCAACAACATCGTGATTTCGGGCATTATGTACGTCATTTTGGCTGTCACGATTATATTCGTTCAAACCTTGCTCGGCAGCGCGATTATGACCGCTTGTATGGGCGCAAAACCCGTTGCTCAAACCGAGTTCTTGTATCAAATCTACAACCTCACCGGTCAAGCAGTCGGCGGAATCACCGCATTGGTTATGAGTTTCCTCGGCAACAAATTCCTCGTTATGCGCAACTGGGGCGAAAAGAAGAAAAAAGCAGCCCAAGAAACCGCTTGCAACGAAGAACAATGCGCTTGCTGCGAATGCACGGATTGCCAAAACGCAACCGAATCCGCAATGGAAGAAGTCGCTTCCGACAAAGAATAATCGACATTGTAAAACGAATTGTAAAAACCGATACTACAAAAATTCATATCGTTACAACGAAAATACGCTCGTCAACCGAGCGTATTTTTTTATCGTTTTTATAGTTTTTATCGTGATTTTTTATTGATTTTTTATTGATTTTTTTGCGGTTTTTTTGCGGTTTTTTTGCGGTTTTTTTGCGGTTTTTTTGCGGTTTTTTTGCGGTTTTTTTGCGGTTTTTTT
>CAKQLT010000061.1:0-8945 GCA_934254715.1 uncultured Clostridia bacterium
TGATATAGGCTTTTCTCTGTGCTAAACCACTACGCCGAAAGGCAATAGAAAACTCGGAGCAGTTAATTTTTATAATGTGATTTAATCGCTAATGGAATACAACGCTTTATGGAGTATAAAAGGGGTTACGCACAAAATTTGTGCGTAAGCAGATGTATAGATAAATAGGGTGGTGTTTTAATTGAGTAAAATCAACAATACGTGATTTTTATAAATTCATAGAATTTATAGTCGAAGTTTTGTTGCAAAAAATTCTCGGAGAAAAAATAATACGAACCCATTACTTGAGTTCGTATTATTGTCTGTTGGTGACCCACCGGAGATTCGAAGAAGCGCAAAATATGCCCTTATAGCAGGGGGAAAAACTGAATGAGGAATGGGCTTTTAGCGCACGCCATCGAGCGTAGCGAGATTTAGCGCAGCGTAGCAGTAGAGGACAAGGAAAACGTCGGCAAGGGCGTTGACGGCGCTCATTTTGCTTTATGACACGCGGACGGGGGAGGCTATAGCGGCTTGGGCAGTTGACAGAGTGCAACGGATGTGCTACCCTAAACGAAAAGGAGTGTTATTTATTCTTTTTAAGTGCGGTTACTAAGATGGAAATCACGGCTAATGATAGGCTTAGTATCTCGTAAAGAGTCATAATAAATAACCTCCTTTTTGTTTTGCAAAAAAGGACGTCCGCAGGACTCTGTCAACGAAGGGGAAGAAGTTGGAATTTTCCGATTAAAAAAGACTCAATAGGGCGCTTAGATGAGGTCCGCGCAAAAGCGGTGTAGCGAGCGCGGACCGATAAACGCTTATGAGTCTTTAAGCAAATTCAAAATTACTTAAAATTTATAGTTCCGTTATTTTGATTAAGCGAGTTATTAAAATGATAGTTTTTTCTGCTACCGTCGAAGTTTTCGACGCCTAATAGATAATCTGTAGTTACGTCAAAATATTCCGCAATAACAATTATTATATCGGCTGTTGGCTGTACTTTTCCTTTGCAATAGTCACTTATAATACTTTTGCTTATGCCAGTATCTTTTGAAAGTTTGTATTTTGTTATGTCGTGCTCAATTAGCAGTTCTTCTACTCTTTTTCCAAATTTATTTATCATAAATAAATAATAAGATATTTCGGACTATTGTCTTGACATTTCCGATATATCGGATTATTTTATATTAGTACGATATATCGTATTAATTCAATATTTTAGGAGGTGTGCAATGAGGGTATTTGAGAGGAAAGACGGAAAGAGGGTTACACTTTTGAATCCGTCCGAAAAAGGTGCGAAGTTTGCCAAAGAACTCAAACAGGGTGTGAAGCGGACAAATTCCGGGAAGTTCAAAGTCGACAAAAGCAAGAAAGCGATTCGGCTCAGCGACAAGGAACGCGCATATCGTTCGGGATATTTGGATGCTCGAAAAGACAGCGCAAATTGCTTTAAAGCAAAGAAGCGCAAAAAGTGAGAACATACGGTTCGCCGTGAAAAATTTGAACAAGGAGGTAATAACGAGATGATTAAAGAAGTTGAAATCACCAAAGAGGCGTTTAAGACGGAAGACGGTGAAGTCAAGCAATACAACTCTATCAAGTTGACTGTTTTGGACAAGACGTTTTCACTTTATCCGAAGCCTGAATCGAAGCAGTTGCTCAACTACTTGATTGACGTCGAGTTGGAATCAAAAGGCGAAGCATAAAAAAGTTCGGCGAGGGGCGACCGATTTACAAAACTGGCCCAACCCAAATTACGTTGACCCCAGCGAACAGGGGAAAGGATTTTTATTTAATGAACAAAATAGCAAAAACAATACTTATAATCGTGTTGTGTCTTGCGGTGGTCGGCGGTATAGTCGGCGTTGTGGCTTGGACTCAATCCGATAAGTTCGATCAGAAAGAGTTGTCCTTTTTGGGCAAGTATGAGGTCGGCGGATTGGACAGCAACGGCAACTATATGTCGACGAACGCAAGCATTTATACGAAGAAGCCCATCGAATGTCAAGGTCTGAATTGCAACCTTGTGTTTGACAGCACGATTTCGTATCAACTTTATTTCTACGATCAAAACAACGAGTTCGTACATACAACCGGCAAACTTACCGGCACGTTCACCGAAGACGGTGTTCCGTTCTTTGCGAAGTATGTGCGCATCGTTATCACTCCGAATGACGAT
The DNA here is from genome assembly GCA_934254715.1 of uncultured Clostridia bacterium. Lineage (GTDB taxonomy): Bacteria > Bacillota > Clostridia > Christensenellales > CAG-917 > CAG-475. The sequence continues at coordinate 2,162 of CAKQLT010000061.1, forward strand.
GACAAAGTTACGTCTATGGAAGTTGTAAAGTATGCAAAGCAACTCAAAGTCAGCGCAAACCGCGAGCAAGGTTTCAAGAACTACACGGAGAATTTGTTTGAGGTTGATCAAACAAATAGTTATTTTAATTTGACCACAGGTGAAATTATAGAAAAAGAAAACAGTTGCGTTTCAAAAGATATTAATATCGTTCAATATAAGGAAGCATTGCTGTTCCGTGGAAGCGTTATGACGAATAATTATATTTTTTGTTACGATGGTGCAAATCAATTTCTCGGTTATGTCAAAATCGTAGATGTAAGCACTATCTCTTTTGTTTCTTCCAAAAATATATATTATTATAATGTACCTTTTTCGGCATTGTTAAAAGACACTGTTTTTGTAAAATTGGCCGCCGGTAGTGATTCGTTGATTTCATTCTGTTGCCGTTAATTGCTTATGAAAATCGAAAAGAGTATTGCAAATATCAAAATCGTATTAAGTATCGTTTTAATAGTAGCGATACTCTTTTTGATTTCGTCCGGATCTGCAAAAATTGCATATGCAGCAGATAACGTATCGGGTTCTGACGTTTTGCAAGATTTGCATACCGATGAAAGTTTTGACGAAAGCAATTATCCGTCCGATTATAACGACTATTCTTTGAAGTTGATTCAGATTGCCGAAACAACCGAAAAAGAATTGGTCGTTTACGTCTATCAGCCGAGTGGAATTAAGAAAGACTATAAGGCAACGTCGATAAATATCTCGACGACTATAAACGACGAGATAAGTTATCACAACTATAAACTTAGTTTTCTAAATTCCTCCGGGGTTTTTTACAAATATCGAGTGGACGAATTTATCGTGAAAGACGATCCTGTTCGCTATTACGCGATAAGTTCGATATACAGGGCATTCGATGATACCGTTGACGAACAAACAAGCGGAGGGAATCAAATTACGGAAGTCGACTTCGAGGTCGCAAGGCAATACTGTTTCGGTTCTGTGAACGGCAATTCGTACGTCAACTGCGTTGACCTCGAAACGATTGTAGTAACGAGTAAGTTTGTCGGATTCGTGCGTTATCCGAACGGATTCCAATTTGTCGCAAGTTCTTGCGACAGTCACTTTGTAGCCTTCGATACGGATAAGCCGATAGACAAACTGCTCGAAGCGGACGTTTATTACACTACGCAACAATATGTGTGGCAGTCTGCATTGGGCGTCGGGGTTAATGAGTATTTCAAGGATAAATCCGATGAATATGCGTATTTGAAGTATACGGACAAAGTCGAGCATACCGGTGACGGTTTGTTTGCCGGGACGTATAAGTGGGATAGGATACAGTCTGTTGATGCTTTTGTCGCTTCGGTCGATTTTGAAAAGGAAGTATATTCCGGAGCAATTATCGATGTAAAAGTTGCATCGAAAATAACCGACGAAGCAAAGCAAGAGTTGCAATCTAAAAAATGGGTATTGCGTTTCGCCGAAACCCCTTACGAATTGAGCGGTGTTTCAGGCACAACAACCGAACGCTCTACCATAGTGGGGGATGTTACCATTCTCCGTTTGAAGTTCGAGACAGACGGCGTTGTCTATAATCTCGGCGTTATAGACAACAAGCAATCGGGCAGCCGAGATCCTATCAATGTGACTGATACGATAGTCGAACTGTCTGACACGCTCAAATATATCCTCGGCATAATGGGTTTGATCTTAATAGCGGTTGCAATCGTCGTGCTTTGCGTTGTAGTAAAGCCCGTAGGCGCAATTTTGAAGTTTATATGCAAAGTCATCTGGACGATTATAAGCGCGCCGTTCAAGTTTATTGCGTGGCTGTTTAGGAGCGATAAAAAGTGAAAGTTTTCAAAAGCGTACTCAAATTATTGCTCCTGCTGCTTGTAGCCTTTTTTATAGGCTATTGCGCGTATGTAGGTAAAATACTATGAAAAAGTTGACCGTACCGAACATAAAGAATTTCTTCAAAGAATTAAACTACCGTCATTATATCTGCGTTGTGATCACCGCAGTTTTTGTGGTGGTATCTGCGCTTGTCTTTCCGTATGCGTACGGAAGGATAGCCGAAGCGTTTCGAGATTTCGGAAGATCTATCGGGTATTGGTTTGTAAGCAGTTTCGGATTGCCTGCGTATATCGCACCGTCTGTTACAACGCTTTCAAAAATGCCTTTTACGATATCGGACAAGTTTCCGTCAAGTTGGGAAGACTTCAAAGTCGCTTGGGATAAGTACTGGGAAGTGTTTGCTAACGGCGAAAACTTTTTGTCATATCTGAACACGTTTCAAAGTTCGGCGCGCGGTTTGTCAATAGCGTTATCCGTGTTTGTGCCGGTGTGTATCGCGTTTTTTGTGTTGGTGTACGTTGCATTGAACAAAAACGTTGGTCAATACGTCGGCGATAGCAAACCGTTGAGGATGTTTAAGAGAATATCGGATAAAACGTACGTCCCGGCAAAAGCCCGGGCGATTGAATTTAAGGAATTTGTAAAGAGCCATAAGTGCTATCTTTACATATGGGGCGTAATATGGGCGTTCAACTTCAACTTGTTTTCGATAGCGGTTGAGTGTGTTGCCTACTATTACTATTTTGTATCGAGCATAGACGTCGCAAGCCTTTATACGCAGTTTTATAAATTGCTTTTGGATTTGTCCGTTATGTTCAAGTTTATCCCGGCGTGGGGATGGATAGTTATCGGGTGCGTTTTGTTTAATGCATTTCGAAAGTATATCGGTTATCAGAAACTTTATCACCACGAAGCAAAAAATTGTGGCTTTATAAACGAGAGGGGTGTGTTCTCTCTCATAGTTGCGCCTATGCGATCGGGCAAAACAAAACTTTCGACAAGTATGGCTTTGTCAATGGCGGTAGGGCTTCGAAGAATGGCGTACGACGTTATTCTTGAAAGCGACTTAAAGTTTCCGAACTTTCCGTGGCTTACGTTTGAACGTTCGCTTATGAAAGCAATGGACAAAGGCAGCGTTTACAATTTGGCAACGGTTAAACGTTTTGTGCTGTCGAAGATGATGAAGTTTTACAAACATCCGCAACGTCGTTATGTATTCAGTTATGAATTCTATCGATACGGTCTCGAATATGACAATGCAAAGTACATAGAAAAACTTCAAGACGTGCTTGTAGATTACGCGCAAGCATATTTCGTTTTTGTGTGTCAGACATCGCTCATAGTGAGCAATTATTCGATAAGAGAGGATGATCAGTTAGTCACTCGCGGAAACTTCCCGAAGTGGAATAGCGAGTTCTTTAAGATAGATAGCAAATACGCAGAAGCGCACAGCAGGCACTGCCATATCCTCGATTACGACATAGTGAGGTTAGGCAAAAAGGTTTGCGACAACAGCAAGTTTGCGTTTGAGTTCGGTGTGTTGGACATAACCGAGATAGCAAAGGAATGCCTGAATCAAGTCGAAATGCAAGGCATAGACAAGGACTCGGACGAAAGCAATCCGAAGAATGACGGATTTGTAGACTGGGTGAAGATGTGCGGACACAATGCAAATATCGCTCACCGTTGTTTTTTGAAGATTTTTTCGGACGATCAGCGAGAGCAGAACTTACGCGCCGGGCTTAGAGAAGTTGGCGAAATTTTGCGTGTAGAGGACGTTGAGAAAGATAAACTTGCAATGCCGGGGTTTTTCCTTGGCGAAATCTTATACGCGATCCACCGGGCTATTATAACGAAATTGCATATTACAGTACGTTACAACAAGGACAACTGCAACTTCCTTTTGTACTATCTGTTACACACGCTTGCAAGCAAGGTTGAATCTTACTACAAGCGCATATACGGTATCTTCGGATACGAGTTGATGAGCGTATCGATTCAGGACGGTGCGCAAGAGAACGAAAAGCGAATGTATAAGTATTACATATCGAATAAGAAGGATTTGAGCAAACGTTATGCGACGGATTGCTTGGGCGATATGTTGTCTGTCCGTTCGCTGCGCGCGAGTGTCGGAATGGATAAGACTCCGATATACAAATCGGTAAGGGCGACGAAGGACGAACTCGATTTGCAGAAGTCGCACTTTATTATGAGCATAAACGAGAGGTTGTCTGAAAGTCTGAACGTTATCGATTCGAAGTGCAACAAGGGTAAGATCCATCCGTTGTTGCAGAAGAAGTTGAGACAAAGCAAGTAACCCTCGAACAGAGTGGTTTTAGCGGAGATGACGGCGCTCCGCAAGGAGCGCTCTTGAACTATTAGAAATAACTCTACACAAATTGTACAAAAATCGCGTTATGGATATCTCAAAAATTGAAGTCAATAAAAAGACAGTCAAAAAAAGCGTAAATCGAGTTGCCGGCAATGAGGATATTGCGGAATATTACAAAATGTTCGCAGAGGAAAAAGGAAGCGACACGTTGTTTAACCGCTCAGAGTGGGTGTCGCAATGCTATAAGTTTTGGGATATAGACCATTACCGGCAGCAGAGCGTAAAGGACATTAGGCGTATAACCTTATGCAAGGACAAGTTTTGCTTGAATTGCCAAAACAACACTGCACTTAAACGTGAAATGAAGTATCAAAACATTTTAGATGATTTACGCAAACGTTACGATATATATCATATTGTTTTTACCGTTCCGAACTGTGCCGCAGAAGATTTGGTTTCAACGTTGGATAGGATGTATAGCAAGTTTCCGTATGTAGTTCAGTATTTGCAAGGCAAGCGTAAGTGCAATAACGTGAATTTTGTGAAGTTTGGTTTTGTCGGCGCGGTTCGAGGTTTAGAGGTCACTACAAAAACACTTTCGAACGGATACGAATTTCACCCGCATTTTCATACGTTGTTTATATTCCGTAAAGGTTTGGACAAACAGAAAAAGCATACAAATGATTTTTCTTATAGCAACGGTATTAAGACTCGAGAGTTTTCGGACAACGAGATATTGTTTCAAAAAGTTTGGCGGTTGCTCTATGACGGTGAACGTTTAACCGAAAAAGCGTTGAATAATCTAAAACAAGGGTATTCGGTAATAATGGACGACACGAGAAAGCGGGCCAACGGGACGTATAATTATCATCAAGTGTTCAAGTATGCGCTCAAAGGCACTTTCAAAAAAGGCGCACCGATATTCAATTACGAAGAATTCAAGCAACTTTACAAGGCATTGTACAGACGTAAGATGATTCAAGGATATGGCGTATTGAACAGATTTGATTTTGAAGAAGACGTAACGCCGGAAGAAATAGATCGCGCATATCAAGAAATAGTTGCAATGCTAAAATCCGTGGAACTTCCGCAGGTTCAAACGATGACGTTGCAAGACGTCGTGAAAGAAATCGACGAGAAAAAGAACGTTACTTATATAAGCAGAAATACCGTACGGCGCGAACTTAGAGAAAATGGCAACGATTGAAGATTTGGAAAACAAACTAAATGCATTGTATGAGTTGCTGTTGTCGAAGCCTAAAAAATGTGAGTATACGGTTGCGGAATGGGCGGAGAAGTGGCTTACAACATTTATGTCAGGGAAAATCCGCACGACCACTTATGAGAGGTACGGACGGATAATCCGGAATATAAATAAGGTGTTCGGCGATATGCTTATATCCGACTTCGATGTCATCGAGGCGCAACGGCGATTGAATACAATCGTGAGTCCGGCAACGAAAGATGATTGCTATGCATTGCTTATGGAAATGTTTGAGAAGGCAGCGCGCATTCGGTTGATAGATTACAATCCTATTAAAGCGTTGGAGATAACGAAGCATCAGAAGAAGCACGGCAAGGCGTTTTCAACGGCGCAGGAGCAGGCGTTTATAACGGCTTGCGAATCCAACAAAAGAGGATTGGCATTTATCATCTGTATATATACCGGGCTTCGGCGCGGTGAGTTGCTGGCATTGACGGCGGAAGATATCAATCTGGATGAGCGCACGGTGTATGTTTCGAAGCAATATATAGACGGAATAATCACAGAGCCGAAGACGGCATCGAGCATAAGGAAAGTCCCTATTTTCGATAATCTTTACAAGTTTCTTGTTTCGGCAGATTTGCCAAAGAGCGGGCGATTGTTCCCGATAAAACAACACGCGCTGCGCGAGCATTTTCAAAACGTTTTGAAAGAAGCAGGGTTGAACGGACAAGGATTTACAATTCATAGTTTACGTCACACGTTTATAACGCGTTGCGCAGAGATGGGGATAGCCCGGCATATCGTGCAACGATGGGCAGGGCACGCAACACCCGATATGACGGAAAGTGTATATACGCATATAAACACGGATTTTGAGCAACGGCAAATTGCACTGTATAACAGCAAATTGACAGAATAAGGGAATTTCGGAGGGTTTTTGAGAACGAAAAAAGGCTACTGTTTAGTAGCCTTTTTGCTTGGTGACCCACCGGAGATTCGAACTCCGGACCATCGCATTAAAAGTGCGGTGCTCTACCGGCTGAGCTAGTGAGTCATTTGGCAGGGGTAGCTGGATTTGAACCAACGAATGCCAGAATCAAAATCTGGTGCCTTACCGCTTGGCGATACCCCTACAACGCAGTCTATCTTATCACCAAAACAAAGTTTTTGCAACAAATATACTGCACTTTTTTGCCGAATGTAAATAATTTTTGTTTCGGCTGTGACAGAAAATCTTAAAATAGATTCTCTATCAATTCAAATTCGATAAATTGCTTATCAAATTCAAACTATATCGACTCTTTTCAGAGCGACGTATCAAAGTGGGGTGAATAGTGGGATTCGAACCCACGACCTCCAGGGCCACAACCTGGCACGCTAACCAACTGCGCTATATCCAC
>CAKQLT010000062.1:0-8848 GCA_934254715.1 uncultured Clostridia bacterium
GCTCATACCAATTCAAGAAACTCGGCACAACAATTGTGCTTTATCGTTTTTGGTACTTCGCTATCGCTCGTTCCACGGCACAAAGACACGGACAGTATTGTTTTTTTCTGGTATTTCGCTAACGCTCATACCTCTGCACAAACTTCGGCACGCAATGCGTGCTTGTTGTCGGAGTGGCGAGACTTGTAAGCCGCGAGCCTTGCCTTCGGAAATGCTCGCGGTGGAATAGCGATTGTTACGCAAGTCAATCGCGTCAGTGTTTGTTTCGGTCGAGCCACTTCGTAGACAAAAAGACACGGACAGCATTGTCCGTGTCTTTTTGTCTGGTCGGAGTGGCGAGACTTGAACTCGCGGCCTTACGGTCCCGAACCGTACGCGCTACCAAACTGCGCTACACCCCGAAAAGGATTAAAAGATTGCTGTCAATTTTGACTGCCTTTGCAATATACATCAATTTGCGCATTTTTGCAACAAAAACAAGTCAATTATCTTAAAAATTATGTTTTCCGCCATTATTTTTTTGTCGCGCTGCTGAAAATCGATTGCAAAACCGTGAGCGGTGATATATAATAGCGTACGCGATGGAGCTTGGTGTAGTGGTAGCACTTGGGCCTCTGACTCCCACTGTGTAGGTTCGATTCCTATAGCTCCTGCCAACGCAAACACCCTCACTTGTGAGGGTGTTTCATTTATTTTACCGCACTTTATGCTCGCATAAATCGTGCGGTAAAATAAATGAAATGTAACACGAAGTGTGTTTGCATTGAGCACAATCGGGGCGCAACGGAAGCAAGTCGTAAGACTTGCATTACTAAAAATACTACTTTGCTTTATTATAATTAATCATTCTACTCTTGCGCGCGAGAGTCGCAAGTGGTATAATTTGCACATAAAATTTCGGAGGCAAATATGAATCTTGAAAAATATTATCCTCAAATGATACAGACCATTCAAAACGCTGTTCGCATAAAGACAGTGCTTGACGCGCCCGTACTTGGCGGACCGTTCGGACAAGGCAACAAAGATTGTCTTGCCTACGTTCTTTCGGTTGCCGAGCAACTCGGATTCCGCACTGTGAATCTCGACGGATATTGCGGATATGCGGAAATCGGCGAAGGCAAGGAACTCGTCGGCATAGTCGGACATCTCGACGTCGTACCCGAAGGCGACGGCTGGAAGTATCCGCCCTATTCGGGCGCGCTCGAAGAAGGCGCGATTTGGGGCAGAGGCACGATAGACGACAAAGGCCCTGCGATTATATCCCTCTACGCGATTAAAGCGTTGATGGACGACGGATTCAAATTCAACAAGCGCGTGCGCGTGATATTCGGGTGCAACGAGGAAACCGGCTCGCTTTGTATGAAGCATTATCTTGAAGTGGAAGAACCCATTTCCTACGGCGTATCCCCCGATTCCGAGTTCCCCGTGATATTTGCGGAAAAGACCATAAACAGCGTAGAAATCAAGGGCGAATCGACGGACGGCAAGGGCGCGAAACTCGTGTCCCTCGACGGCGGAATCGTGATAAACGCAGTTCCCGACATTTGCACGCTTACGGTAAACGCAAACGGTGAAAATCCTTCCGACGTGGCGCAAAGAATATGCGACGCATTGAGCAAAAACGGAATCGAACACGAATACGCTATTGACGGCGACGAGATACGTTTCACCGTACACGGCAAGGCGGCGCACGGCTCTGTTCCCCAACTCGGCGTAAACGCAATATCGTACGCCGTAGCCGCGCTCGACGGCGTTGTGAACAACGACTTCGTTCGCATATACAACGCCTATATTTCCACTTGCGTACACGGTGAAAAACTCGGTTGCTTTGCCGAGGACGAGTACGGCAAAATCGCCGTCAACGTCGGACTTTGCCACTATGAAAACGGCAAATTCTCAATCAAAATCAATTCGCGTCTTCCCTTCTCAACCGACACGAAAACGATGTTTAACGGCATAAAATCGACGCTTAAAAAAGAAATTTGTGCAAAAGTCGTTCTTTTGAGCGAGTCCGAAGGTTTCAAAATCGACCCCGATTCGGATATGATACGAGTGCTTTACAACGCCTATCGCGAAGTGACGGGCGACGTCGAATCCAAGCCCGTATGCACCCCCGGCGGAACGTATGCGAGAGAGTTCGACAACTGCGTTGCGTTCGGTCCGGAAATGAAAGGTTACGGCGAGATGATAATCCACCAACCCAACGAGCGACTCACCCTCGAAGCAATGAAAGCGATTTTCGAGATTTACGTCAAGGCATACGCCGACCTTATCGACAAAGTGAGTTTCGATTCGGAAAAATAAGAACGGAAAATCAATAAAAAAAGTAAAAAAGGCAACGAAAAAACGAGAGCAAAATTTGCTCTCGTTTTTTTAGAAGTAATACTTTTGGTCGTTCTTTTTGCTTTGCAAAGAGGACAACAACTTGTCGTAGAGGTTGCCGAGATAGTATTTCATATTCGGCGACGCTTTGAGCGCGTCCACGGCAATATCGGGTGAAAGCGCGCTGTAAAAATCGTACGCAATGCGGTATCTTTCGGTGTAGTTTTCAAGTTTCTCGCCGCTGTAGCCGTACTTGCTTTCGTATTCTTGCTGTTGCTTTTCTTCTTCGGCTTTTTTCGCCTTTGCGTCGGCAATATACGCGTCGATTTTCTTTTGGCGATCTTCTTGGAAACTCTCGTTCTTTTTGCGAATATCGTTGTTGTATTTTTCGTATTCTTCGACTTTCGCGTCGCGCTCGCTCTTGAGTTTCGCGATAGATTCTTCGAGGTCGGAAGCGGATTTGAGGTCGAGTTGTTCGAGCGCGCTGTCCTTATCTCTTTGAAGTTTTGATATTTCCTCGTCGATTTTTGCGACCGCGCCTATATACGCCTTTTCGGCTTCGGTTGCAGACTGAACGTGGCTTTGGTCGAGCGCGTCGATTCTGTTGGTTGCGACGCTGCTTCTTGCCATACCCCTCTTTATAGAGTCGTCGTTTGCCTTTTCTTTGAGTTCGTCGTACAGTTTTGCGAGGTTCGAGTAACTGTCCGAGAGCGTTTGTCGCGCGGAATCTTTATCCTCGTCGAGCGCGGCGACGGCGTCAGAGTACATATCCTTGATTTTGGTCTGCGATTTTTTCTTTTCGCTGTCGATTGCGCTTTGCGCTCTTTTTTCGATACTCTCGTCGCTTTCGGGCGTATACTCGATTTCTTTGAGTCCAGACTCGGTCGGGAACAGTTTGTCGAAGTCGATTTCCTCGTCTTTTGGCAAAGAATCCTTATACTGTTTTTCGAGTTCGGCGAGTTTTTTTGAAACGTCCGCTTCTTTTTCGAGAGCGGAATTTATTTTTTCTTGTCTTTCTTGTTCGAGTTGTTTATCCGTTTTGAACAAGTCCTTAATTTCGTCCCACAATGATGACATAAAAGCCTCCTATGCTTCTGCTTCGTTATTTTCAAGCGCGGCGACTCTCGACGTGAGGCTATCCGCGGCTGTTTTGAGATTTGACACGGTCTTTTCGAGAGCCGCGATTTTTATGGTGAGTTCCTCTACGGAAGAAACTATTTCGTTAAAGTTCATAACGACCTCCTTTCCACGTCTACGTCCACCGAGATAGGCGAAACGTACGCGTGCGCCGTCTGCGCCTCGATTTCAAACTTGACTCTGATTCCGCACTTTTCTATGGGGATATACTGTTGCGTATCCTTTGCCGCTATATTGAATTTGTACTCTTTCCCGTCGAGAATCACTTTCAGCGTAATCGGATATTTGGTAAACACGGACGCGCCTCTTATAGTTTTGTAGTACGGCGAGCCGAGCGTGTTTTCGGGGCTTTCGTAGGTTTTCGTCGTGACCGTTCCGAACACTTTTCCGCTCTCGCTCATCATACCGAGTCTATTTTTGTTGTCGTCGGAAAAGTAGCAAAGCAAAGTGGCGTCCTTTGCGGATTTTAGGCAACAGAATCCCGCGACTTTCACGTCGGTAAGCACGGAAATATCCTTTGTTTCGGTGTCGAATCTAATCACCGAGTCGTTTTTCAAATCCCCGGGCTGACCGAGTTTGCAAGCGAGGTAGTATTTGTTTTCGAGGTATGCCGCGCGCACCGTTTTCTTGTCGATGATTTCGGGAAATTCCTTTCCGACTTTCACCGCTTCGTACCCGTCGAAGGCGTAAACGCCGTCCTCTGCGCAGAACATAATTTTGTCGCCGCACGGCACAATCGAGTTTTTATATATACGTCCCGTATCCGTAAACACCTTTTTCATTATAAAATCGTTCTGGTCGCCGTATGCGGTCAAGCGCATAATTCCGTAGTCGCGGAACACGAAAAGGTAGTTTAAGAACGACACGACTTTTATTGCGTTGCCGAGGTCGTCGGAAAAATCTATATAGCCTGCTTCCGAGGACGAAATCGTCCAGTTGTTCGGGTCGAAGTCGTCGGAAAACCACACTTGATTTTTCTTTTCGTTCAGCGTTCCGAACACTCTTTCGTTATGCACGGCGATAGAGGTAAACTTCGGCGCTTTGTCGAGGTAGGACACCCTATCCGCCCTTATGATAAACATTCCGATTTGTTCGACGGCAACGAGAAGAACGTCCTCGCTTTTATAGTTGTAGTTCACCGCGTCCGATTCGTACTCTATCGTGAAATTTTCAAATTGATGCCACGTGTCAAGTGCGAACAATTTGGTATTCCACACCGTGCCGTCGGACAGCACGCACACGATTCTGTCGTCGAGCGCGCCCGTATCGGGATTTTTTCTACGGAAGTAGAAAGTCTTTGTGATTGTCTTATCGGCGGCGAACGTCGGATAAGTGTGCGTATCGTAGTACACGTCGTTATTGTAGTGACCGCCCGCGGGGTCTATTCCGATTTTGCCGCTTATCACGCCCTTTTCAAAAGCGAAGTTTTTGCAGTTTACGGCATACTCTAACCCCGCGATAGATTCGTCAACGGAATTTACCAGCCCCTCGAATCCGACTTTAATTCGTTTTCTGTACGTTTTCACGTCTTTCACGCTTGCCACCCCCTCGCCTTGACGATAATGTTTTTGCCTCTGTATCGAAGCGCGCCGATTTGGTTTCTGAAATCGGAATCGAAACTCTTTGCGAGGTCGAACATCTTGTTTTGGAAGTAGTATTCGGCAAGCGCGCCGTCTGCAAGCGCGCTTCTTGTGAGGCGCATATCGTCGATTTCGCTTGCGAAAGTCAAATCGTTTGACGGCATATAGGCGTACGTGAGTTTAACTTCGCCCGTCGCGTCGCAAAATATGCAGTCCGCCCCCGAATAGAAACTTATTTTCTCGTCGTTTTGCACGATTTTTATGGGGTACAGGATTTTTTTATACAGCGACGAAGCGGCGATTTTCCCGTTCGTCACCTTGACGGTTTCTATCTGGACGAGGGGCAAATACTCGCTCACGATGTGTCTGTACGCGATATTTACGGCGGCAACGAGTTTGTTTTTCAGTTCGGTTTGCTCTGTGTCGAGAGTTTGATTGTTGGAAAAGTCGGTTTGTCCCATTTTGACGAGGCACTCGCCGACAACGTCTTTGATTTTCATATTATCCTTCCTCTGCGGCGAGAATTTTGTCGCGCGTTTCGAGAGTTTTTTGAATTTCGAGTCGCGCGTTTTCTTCTTCGATTTCCGCAATGATTTTTTCGAGGTTTTCGAGGCGAGTCTTTCTTGCGTACGTCAAAGTACGCGCGTCGAGCCGCTCGAAGGGCAATGCCATTTGCATTGCCCAGTTAGCGTAGATTTCGTATCTGTTTTTCTTGCGATTAAAGAACAGTTCGTATCTTCTGTCGATACTTTTCAGTCTTTTCGCGATACCGAACAGATCGTGTCTGATCCTTTGAAGTTCCATATCAGAGCCAGGCTGCGACGAGCGTAATGTCGCTGTTGACGATAGTCGAGAAGTTGTATTCGACGCCGTTGAGATTCCAGCAGTCGAAAGACTTGCCCGTCTTAGAGGGTGCTGCGGGTGCGACCGCTTTTCCGCCCGCTGCAACCATTTGCGTGGGAACTGCCGTGCCGCCGTTAGAGTCGAACGTGACGTAGTAGTAATCCGTGTCGCTGCCCGTAAAGGTGAGTTTTGCCTGACCCATAGGTCTTTCGCAGAGCAAGTCGGCGTATTTGACGAGAGTTGCGCTGTAGCACGCTTTGCCGGCGACTTGATGAAGCACCGTACCGCCCTCGCCTTCGAGCCAACGCCAGTCGCAGAGTTGATGAAGTTTGAAGTCGTTGCTGTTGAGCAAGTACATATCGTTGTCGCCGACGAATCTGTCCGCAACGAACGGAATACCCGAATAAGACAACGCCTTGTAGCCGCCGTCGAGAGTGAGATAGTCGATATTCGTGCGATTATTGCAAAGAGCGTCGACGTATTGTTTTCTCATCTTGTAGGAAGCGACGATAAAGTCGATAGTGCCGCCCGAAGTTTCTTCCACTGCGTCGATAGCGTCTTGAATCGCGCCGACGCTGACGGTTTTTGCGATAGTCTTGGTGTAGGGTTTGAGGAAGGAATAATCGCTTCTCTTAAGACCGTAGATATACTCGCTGTCGCCGAAGATTGCTTCGAGACCGGTGATTTCGTTGCCCTTCGAGCCTTGAACGTAGACCGAGTAGCCTGCGGGGATAACGGTGGACGCGGGTTGAGAGAGGGTGACGATTTTGTTCACTCTGTCGATAGACACGATTCTCGCGCCGGAAGCCCCGGTATCTTTTACGCCGCTTGCGTTGTACACGTCGATAGTCATACCCTCGATAAGACCTTTGATTTTGTCGACTTTGATTTTGTTTTTATCGCCCGTCGTATTTGCAACGGTAGTTGCCAAAAGACCGCTTCCGTCGCCGTAGAGCATACGACCGAAGTTGAATTTGCTTGCTTTGAGCAAGCCTTCCATTTCGGCGTTGAGAAGGTTTACGAACGCGCCCGCGTTGTTTTGGGAAGCGCGAATAGCCTTGTCCGAAAGTTCGATTTTGCCGAAAAGGTTTTTGAGCGTGAGGGTGAATTGCGCGTAATTATTTCCGCCGCTTTGGGGAAGGTTGTCGTTTTCTTCACCGCTTCCGACGCCGCCGTTGATACCGTAGGGCGCGAGTTTTTTGACTTCCTTGCCCCATACGTCCGCGGACGTTTGACCGATTTTTGCAAAGAGCGGATTCACGCCGACGTTAAGTTGGTCGGCAAGTACGCCGAGATAAAAAGTTTTCAGAGCCTTATCGGCAGTTGAGATTGTAACCATAATTTCTGTCTTCCTTTATTCGTTATTTTTCAAAAACATTCTTCCCGCTTCTTCTATGCTTCTGATTTTTTTCGAGGGTGCTACGCATTGAAGCCCGTCGCCCGAAAGAGTCGCTGGCGGTTGTCCGTCGCGAATATCTTTGAGGTACGCGCCGATGATTGCGTCCTTGACCTTGCTCGACGAAAGCACGTAGTCGTTCAAAAATTGTCCGTCTTGCATAAGTTGCTCGGGCGTTCTGAACTTGTCGATAAGCACTTGCATAAGCGCGACGGAAAGGCAATTTTTGTCCTTTTTGAGTTCGGGCTTTTCGATGATTTTGAGAGCGATGTCCTTTGCGAACGGTTTTGCGGACGGGGTATTTTCAAAAAACTTATCCGCCGCAACCTTAAAGGATTCGTCGTCAAAACCTTGACTTTCGCCGTCAGCGAGTGCTTTGAGTTTTGAGAGTTTTTGCGATTTTTTGGTAAACTCTTTTTCAAGTTCTTGATACGCTTTGAGCAATTCTTCGGGGTTTTTGAATTTGCCGAAAGATTGCTTTTTGTCTTGTTTATCCGCGCTCTCGACGCTGTCGCCTTGCGCGGTTTGATTCGTTTGAGTCTTTATTTCTATTTGCGCAACGGGCACTTCACCTTGCGCGTTTTGCTCGATAAAGTCGCCGTTTTGCGAATCGCCGAGTATTGCGTTTGCGATTTCTTCGCCCACTTCGATTGCGCCTTTGCTTTCAATGCCTTTCTTTATTGCGTTTTCAATTTGTTTGTCGTTCATTGTCTGTCCCCTTTTCGAGTTTGCTCTCGAGCAAGTTTACGTTGTCCTTAAATCCCAAAAGTTCGGTATGCTTTGCGATGTGTTCCGCCACTCTGTCGCGCAACGCCTTGTTTTGCGTACACTTCGAGGACACGCACATTCTGACGTGTTCGGCGATATGAATCGCGTGGTCGTCGTAGAAGTCGCACGGCACGTCTTTTTTGAGCATATCCATATTTTCTTTGAGTGCTTTTTTGCGGTGCATTTCGTCGTTGTTTCTTCCGTCTTCCCAGTTTCCGAATCCGAGAATTTCAAAGATTCTCGCTTTCGTTGAAGTCGAGAGTTTTCCGTTCTCGTCGGCGAAAAGACCGAGTTTGAGCAAGTCGTACACCATAGCGCGCCTTGCAGAAAGCGTGTCTTCGATGTCGCTGACGGTATCGAAAACGATGTCCTCGCTGTCGATGTTGCCCGCGCAGAACGAAGCGATTTCCACTTCGCCGTTTTCGCCCGTGATACGCTTCACTCTCGGCACTTTCGCGTATTGACGATATAGGCGCAAAACGTGCTTACCTATTCTCTTTATGCACTCTCTGAGGCTGTCGGCGGTGAGAGCGATACGCGTGTCGTCCTGTTCGAGCAACAGCGAAATCGCAGTACCCGAAGCGACGTTGGACGGCACTTGCGAATAGGTCGTAACCTCGCTCACGCCGCTTATCATCACGAATTCGTTGAGCAGTTTTTCTTCCTCTTGCGAGAACTCGCTCGGAACGTGCGTAGGCGAAATAACTCTCGGCGGCGTGCTTCCTTGCCTATACACCACCACTTTTCCCGGGGGCAAGCCTTCCTCTTGCAAATCGTCGGTATCCACCGAGCCGTCCTCGAC
>CAKQLT010000063.1:0-8822 GCA_934254715.1 uncultured Clostridia bacterium
TCTTGAGACGTCTAGCTGGTAACATGCCCTTGAAGGGCTGGTGCATACCTCGCGTTTCACGCGTGGTTATGATTTTTTAATGCGTTCACGCAAAATCGATTGATTTTGCAAGTTCGACGTCAAATTTTAGTGATGTTCATCTTTGCGACGGCAAGGTCGGTTTTGTTTTGGAACAAACCTCTGTCGCTTGCGCCGACGTAATCGTCGCCGAGATATTCTTTGACGTTGCCGAACAAGTTGATTTGAGGAACTCTGCCCACGAATTTGCCGTTTTCGACGAGCAAAGCGACTTGGCAAGGCGTTGCGAAATCGCCGCTCGTGGTCATATCGCCGCCCGACGCGTCGAGAATGTAGATTGCTTTTTCGTTGCCGAGCAAATCTTCGATTCTGTCCGCGGTCTTGCGCATAACGAGACCAGAACCGCCCGTGACGGGAACGGAATCGTATGCCGCTCTCGAGCAGAAAACGCGGGGAAGGTTGTACGTGCTTGCGATTTTCTTGTTTGCAAGCACTCGCGCGAACGTGCCTTTGTCAACCAGTACGTTTTCGTCCGTCTTTGCAAACGAGCCTTCGTCGTCGAAGAACGCGAGATTGAGATTGTTCGTTCTGTCGAGTTCGAGCGTGAGTTTTTCGCTCAAAATGCGTTGTCCGAGTTTGTCTTTGAAAAGGGACGCGCCCGTTGCGTAACTTTCGCCCGCAAGATGTTCTATACAGTTGCCGAAGAACAAGGATTGTTCCGCAACCACGGTATATTTGCCGTCTTCGAGGGGAACGTCGTTGAGATACGCGTCGCAAAGGGCTTTGATGTCCGCAACCGTCTTTTGCTTGTCGTATTCGTCAACGGCAACCGCATACGCAAAGTCCATAATGTTTGCGCTCGCCTTGCTCTTTATGCAGATGACGAGGTCCATTTCGTTGCCCGCATAGTAAAGAGAGGTGTTTTGGCTGTTGCGATAGGACGTTTCGCTCTCGTGATACTGAATCTTGTTGCTGAAAAGGAAGTCGGGGACTTCGGTTTTGAGCGTGGCAAGCAAATCTCTTGCGACTTTCACGAAATGTTCGGTGTCAACGATATGCTTTCTCGAATCGACGTTTTTCGTTTCGTTTTGAGTGAGTTGGCAAGGATATTCGATTTTCGAGGACAAGTTTTCGACGGCTTGCGCTTCGAGAGCGTCGATATTTTCGTCGCCGATTTGTCCCGCAACGCCGATATAACCGTCTTCGTATACGCGAACGGTGGACGTCGTTTCATCGACTTTGCGCAGAGATTCGACCTCTGTGGCAACCACGTTTATAGAAAGAGAGGAAGTTTTGTTTACGATATATTCTTTTTCCATAGCGTTCTCCTTATTGTACGTTCATTTCTTTCACGCGTACGAACGGACCGCCGTCCAGAACGTGAAGGGGGAATTGTTCCATTTTGCCGCATCCGCCGAAAACGCCGTCCTCGAATACGGTTTCGTCGGACAAGCCGTCGATTTTCATAAGGGTCTCGAACACGTCGCCCGTTACGACGGAAATCTTGACGGGTCCGCCGAGTTTGCCGTTTTTGATTTCGTATGCGATAGAGGGCGCAATCGTGAACGTAGAGCCGCCCGAACCGTGCGAAACCGTGTCGATAAAGTAGCCCTCGTCAATGCCTGCGACCAACTCGTCGAAAGTGCTGTTGCCGGGTTCGATGTAGGTGTTCGTCATTCTCACGATAGGCTCGAATTTGCAATCGATTGCTCTTGCGTTGCCCGTGAGTTCCTCGTCGAGAGCCGCTGCAGTCGTTGCGCTGTGAAGTCTTCCGCACAAAATACCGTCTTTGATGAGGTAGGTTTTCGTGCATCTCGTGCCCTCGTCGTCAAAGGGAACGTAACCCGAACCGAAGTCCGCGCCAGTATCGACGATAGAGAGAATATCGCTGCCGACTTTCTTGCCGAGCACCCACTCTTTTGCCATTTGTTCGTCGCCGAGCATAAAGTCCGCTTCGCTCTTGTGTCCGAAGGACTCGTGAGCGAACATACCTGCCGCCATAGGCGAGAGAATGACGGGATATTTGCCTTTTTTGCAGGGCTTTGCGTTCTGAACGAAGTTGTCCGCGTCCGCCATTTTCTTTTCGATGTCGGCTTCAAAGCCCTTAATCTCGTCGAAATAGGGTTTTGCGAGTTGATATACCGCTTGTACGAAGTCGCCGGGGGCGGCAAGCACGCCTACCGCTAAAATGCCGCACATCTGATAATCGTATTTGATGTCCGCGCCCTTCGAGGAATAGAACTCGTAGCGGCTGTTGCGGTCTTGATAGCCGATTTGCGACATTGCGAGGAATTGGCTCTTGACGTGGGGCAGTATGCGCTTGCAAAGTTCCTTTTTGTCCTCGACGGAAACGTTCCTTACGTTGCGGTCCTCGAATTTGTATTCGGTTGCAACGTTGACTTGATAACGTTTTACGATTGGGTGATTTGCAATATCGTCGCAAGGGGTTGCCTGCGCGTACAAATTGTCAAGTTCCGATTGAATCTTGTTCGTGTCCGACGTAGAGGCGTAAAGCCAGATTTGTCCGTCGTATACGCGGATAAAAGCACGTTTTTCGTTGCGTACTCTGCACGAGTCCAGCGCGCCGTTCTTGTAAACGATAGCCGTCGTGAATCTGTCCTCGATACGCACGTCCGCATAGAATTTTGGATTGAATTTATACATAATCGCTCCTTCTTAAATTGATAGTTTCATTATAAAGCCGATAGGTTAAAATGTAAATACATTTTAGTTGTCACTCGCGTACATTTCGGTTGTCATTTTGATAGTGAATTAATAAAATTCAGTGTGTTATTTCATTTAACACGGTTATTTCAAAACTTTGACCGTCCGAAAGCAGTGTGAGCATAGATTTTTTGATTTGGTTGAAACCGGTGGCGGTTGAACCCGAGCCGACCGTATCGGCAAGGTCATAACAAGTTAGAGAACCGTTTTGTTCTACATACCAGATTGCGATATAGTATCGTCTTGTCGGCACGTATTCGATAGCAATTTCTATTTTGTCGTTGTCGTCGGCTTCGATGTTTTCAAAATTTTGATATTCCTGGTTGTCGCTTCCTGCAACATAATCATAGTCAGTAACATATATATTGAATTTGCCTTGTTTTACGTTGTTTGGAAGAGCGGATACGTTAAAAATCAAGGTTTCGTTCCACTTTGTCGTGACAATGTCTTCCGCAACGGTGAGCGGAACAACAAGACTTGCGGCTTGCGATGACGAGTTTCCGTTTTGAAGATTTATGAGAAGGAAAGTCTTGCCGCTTTCGATTTTATCCGTATCGATATAAATTCTCAGCGATGTGATGACGTTGCTTTGACTCGATGTTTGCACTTCCGCCGATATTGCGCCGCTTTCGGCGAGTTCGGAATAGGAAGTTTTTACGCTCGATCCCGGAATTGCCGCTTGATTGGTGGATTGAATATCCCAGTTCAGAATTGTCATATAATTTGCATTCAACGACACCGTGAGCGAAATAGTTCCGTTGTTTTTGGCAATAGTCGTAGGATTTAGGGTCAGATATGTGGCAAAGCCGTTTGGGTCGACAAGAAGTTGTTTATATTCTTTCAATTCGACGGCAACTACAACGTCTTCGTTTCCCATAAGGAAATCATATGTGTTTTCAGAACGCTTGGTTGCTTCTTGTCCGTTGTAGGTGACCTTTTCGACGTATTTGTCTGTAACTTTCAAATCTACCGTAACAGTGACGGTTTCCGCAAATTCCGCTTGCGTTTTATCGACTGTAACAGAACACTCGCCGGTAGATTGTGCGGTAACGTTGTGTTTTGTGGCAGTCTGTTCGGGTTCTTCCGTGTCCCCGCACGCCGAAAGTGCAAAAACGCCGAAAACCATTATGGCTACAAGAGAGAGTAAAAGCGCTATATTTTTCTTTTTCATATTAGTTTACCTTCTTTTTAAGTGCAGTGCACTAAATTTTTATTGTTGAAATTTTAATACAATTTGTTTGAAAAATCAATATTTTATTCTTAAAAACAACTTAATTTTGCATAAAATAATTTTAACTTTGCATTGTGAGTTTTAGTCGCGAAATGAAGTGCATTGTTTGGATATTCGGACTGGGAAAAAATTTGACGTAGTGTACGCTACTTTACCATATTGCCGCATATGAGGCGTATCGTCGTGTGCAGAATAAGAGGATATTCCTTATAAATGTGGACAAAACGTCGAGGAAGTTGTATTATATTAGCGTCGCTTTGCGACGGAGGTATGTTATGGCAAAAGCAACGATAATAGCAGTCGCCGGAAAAGGCGGCGTCGGCAAAACCTCACTTGCGGCAACCATCGTGCGTACGTTGGTTGAAAACTATCCCGACAAGCGTATTTTGGCAATAGACGCAGACCCCGCGGTAGGTCTTTCCACCGCGCTCGGCGTTGAAGTGGAATCCACCATAGACGATATAAGAAAGAGCATAATCGAAAACGTCGAGGACGGCAACGCAAAGGGCGCAATCGAACTTCTCAACGAGGCTCGCTTCCGCATTTTCGACGCAATGGTCGAAAAGGACGGCTACGTTTTCATTGCGGTCGGACGTCCCGAAAGCGCGGGTTGCTATTGCAAAATCAACGCGTATCTTAAAGACGTCATCGGCATTTTGTCCGAAGATTTCGACTACGTAGTCATCGACGGCGAAGCGGGCATCGAACAAATCAACCGCCGCGTTATGGAAAAGGTTACGCACCTCATTCTCGTCACCGACCAGTCGAAAAAGGGTAGAGACGTTTGCAAAACCATAAAGAAAGTTGCTGACGAACTCGTGATGTACGACAAGGTAGGAATCGTCGTAAACCGCGTTTCCGACGAGGCCGCCGTACGCTCGCTCGACTACGACGGCGTGCAACTTCTCGCCACGATAGGCGACGACAAAAACCTTGCGTCGTTCGACCTCAAAGGCGAAAACGTGTTTGAACTTCCCGCCGACTCAAAAGTGGTGGTTGGTGTGAAAAAAGCACTTAAAGGACTCGAAATAATCAAATAAAGTGCCGTTTCGTGCAAAACGAAGCGAATCGTATAAAGACGACGAAGCAAGAAAATGATAAGTATTTTTGACGGTGACATAAACGAACTTAAAGCGTATATCGACGAAAACGCGACCAAAGTTTACGCTTACGACGAGAGCAAAGCCTTGCCGGTCAGCGAGCATAGCGAACTGATTTTGACAAAGGACAGCGCGTACGAACTCGGCGGAAGCGATATGCCTTGCGCCGCCGCAACCGTCATTACGGGCAATCTGCCAATCGAAAACAAAATCGTTTTGGTCGGCAAAGAACTCAAGGACATCAAGCGCGATTGCAATTACGCAAAGATAGTTTTAATATCCGTAAAGGATGCGCCCGAAGACGAGCAAGCGATTTTCGACCTTACCAAATCTTTGGAATACGCAAAGTACAAAGAGAACGTCCAAGGCTTTATGATGCGCGCTTCTTCTTTCAGACAGCGCGAGCAAGTGCGCGTTTCCAAAACCGCGCTCAAAAAGGGTTTGTCCTTCGAGGCACTCGGCGCAACCACAATAAAATCGTATTTGAGCCGTGACGTAGTAAACGCCGTCACCGTGATTTTCGTCGCCGACACGACTTCCGATTTTGAACCCGTACAAAATTTTGCGCTTCACACATCGCAAATACTTTCCGCATTCAACCACATTCTCGACAACGTACTCGTTGACTGTGCGCATTGCAATTTGAAAGAGATATGCGATGAGGTAGAGGGTATGCGAGAGTTACACTTAAATCTTTCAAAACCGCACTAAATCGCGCCTAACTTTGTCAGCACCCCTTGACTGTCAACTCATTTACGCATAGTAAATTAGGGTTGCCATTCAAGGGGTGCTTTCGCGTTATCCATCGATTTAGTGCGGTTTTGTTAATTAGAGACATTCAATGGGGTGTTTTCTTGTTCTTCATCACAATAGCGAGGTTTTGTTAATTAGGGTTGCCATTCAAGGGGTGCTTTCGCGTTATCCATTGATTTAGTGCGGTTTTAACTGTTCATCGACGAGAAGAATCCACCGTCCGCGAACTTGCAGAGCGGACTTTTTAACGTTCACTCATTCAAGGCGTACTTATTAACGGAATGTGTTAATTCAAAGACGGAACGCGAGCCGCAAGGCGGCGAGGAAGCGAACGCCGAGCTTGACGGATAGTACAAGCGACTGCGCCGTTTGGGTGCGAAGCTGGCGCACAAAGCGCAGTGGCACAAGTAGAGAAATGCCCCTATCTATGCGAGTGCTGAGTGTTGCCCCACGCAGAGCGGACGCCGTGGGTTCCCTCAAAGTATGCAGAGGGGGAACGGCGGTTGGGGAAACACGTGAGGAAGGGGGAAAATCCAATCTAAAAATCTATTAATGGTTACATTGTTATTATGTATCGAGGCAAAAACCGTCGGTTTTTGCCTCGATACACCCGAGTGCGTGGCACGCGCAATTATATTTATAATTTACTTCTATTTGAAAACAAAATTAATCCATATATACAAGATTTTGCGGTTATTTCGAGTTTTCGGACACAAGTTTGAAAAATATTCGTTTTTTCTTAATTTTTTGCTTGACTTTAATTTTCAAAAATTATATATTAAACGAGCGTGTCGAAAGAGATACGCATTTTCCGTCGCGGTTGCGGCGGGTAAAAAATATAAGACACACACGGACAAGTGTAATATAGGAGGCTAATAATGGCTGGACAAAAGATCAGAATTAAACTTAAGGCTTACGACCACAACCTTATCGATCTTTCCGCAGAGAAGATTGTCGAAACCGTCAAAAAGACGGGAACGAAGGTTTCCGGTCCCATTCCTCTTCCCACGGAAAAGGAAATCATCACGATTTTGCGCGCTACTCACAAATACAAAGACAGCCGCGAACAATTTGAACTCAGAACTCACAAGCGTTTGATCGATATTTACAACCCCACGAGCAAAACGGTCGATTCTTTGATGAAACTCGATTTGCCCGCAGGTGTGGACATCTCGATCAAACTCTAAGCAAATAAAAGGAGGATGAACTTTACATGGATAAAGCAATCATCGGTAAAAAAATCGGTATGAGCCAGATCTTTACTGCAGAAGGCAAGGTTATCCCCGTAACCGTAGTGGAAGCGGGTCCGTGCCCGGTCGTGCAGATAAAGACCAAAGAGAACGACGGATACGAAGCGGTTCAAGTCGGCTTCGGCACCGTCAAGGAAACAAGAGTAAACAAGCCGGTTGCCGGACACTTCAAGAAAGCGGGCGTAACCGTCAAGAAGTACCTTCGTGAATTCCGTTTCGCAAACTGCGCGAGCTACACGCTCGGACAGGAACTGACCTGCGATATGTTCACAGAGGGCGACAAAGTTGACGTTACGGGCACTTCCAAAGGTCACGGTTATTCGGGCGTCATCCAAAGATGGAACTCTCACAGAATCGGTCCTATGACTCACGGTACCGGTCCTATTCACAGAAGCGTCGGTTCTATGGGTGCTTGTTCCTCTCCCTCGAGAGTGTTCAAGAACAAACATATGGCAGGACAATGGGGACACGAAAAGGTTACTGTCCAAAACCTTACTGTCGCACGCGTAGATGCAGCAAGAAATCTTCTTCTCATCAAGGGTGCAATCCCCGGACCGAAGGGCGGCGTCGTCGTCGTGAAGGAATCCATCAAGGGTTAAGCGGAGGTAGAATATGAAACTGAACGTTTTGAATATGGCAGGCAAAAAAGCCGGAACGGTAGAAATCAGCGATTCCATCTTTGCACGCGACTATAACGAAGCACTTATTCACCAAGTGGTCGTTGCACAACTCGCAAACAAACGTCAAGGCACGATGAGCGCGCTCACCAGAACGGAAGTTCGCGGCGGCGGCTGCAAGCCTTATCGTCAAAAAGGTACGGGTCGTGCGCGTCAAGGATCCATCGTCGCACCTCAATACGTCGGCGGCGGCGTGGTGTTCGCAAAGAAACCCAGAGATTTCTCTCAAAAAATCAACAAGAGTATGAAGACAGCCGCGTTCTATTCCGCGCTTTCTGAAAAGATTCGTCAAAACGAAGTTGTCGTTCTTGACAAATTTGCACTCGCAGAAGCAAAAACCAAACTCGTTGCGGGAACGGTTAAAGCACTCTCTCTCAACGGCAAAGTTATGTTCGTCCTCGACGAGTACGACCAAGTCGCACTCAAGGCCAGCAAGAACATTCCTTCCGTCGAAGTTTGCGAAGCAAGAACCCTCAGCGTTTACGACGTAGTCGCAACGAAGAACATCGTCATCACGGTTGACGCACTTAAAAAACTCGAGGAGGCAGCACAATGACAGCATACGACATCATTATCGAGCCTATCCTTTCCGAAAAGAGTTATGACGGCATCGCAAACAAGAGATACACGTTCAAGGTTGTCAAATCCGCAACCAAAACGCAAATCAAGGCAGCGGTCGAGCAAATCTTCCAAGTGAAAGTTGACAAAGTAAATACGTCCAACTACGACGGCAAAGTGAAAAGAATGGGCAGAAACGAAGGCAGACGCTCTGCATTCAAGAAAGCAATCGTCACTCTTACCGACGACAGTAAGGCAATCGAATTCTTCGAGAGCTTGGCATAAGGAGAGTAAAGAATATGGCTATTAAGAAATATAAACCAACGTCTCCTGCACGTCGTTTTATGACGGTGTCTGCATACGAGGAGATCACAAGCACAACGCCCGAGCGTTCACTCTTGGTGTCACTCAATAAGAGCGGCGGCAGAAACTCTATGGGCAGAATCACCGTTCGTCACATCGGCGGCGGCAACAGAAACAAATATCGTATCATCGACTACAAGCGCAACAA
>CAKQLT010000064.1:0-8811 GCA_934254715.1 uncultured Clostridia bacterium
AATTATGGCTGCCGGCGCATTCGTTCAAGGCTCGTCAATCGAATTGAGCGCGGATTCGCCGATAAAAGAACCGTATATCGTCTACGTTCAAGGCGGCTTGACGTACGAACACGCATATTTAGCGGTTTTGCACACGCTCGAAACCTTGAATTTCGACTGAAACCTCGCAAAAGATTGCTAAAAAAAAGCCACCGAAAATCGCTTAAAATCGTCAAAAAAACTCGAAAATAACCGTAAAATATAACGTTAAAAAATGCAAATTTAACGTAAAAACAAATATATATTTGCACGGTCATAAACCAAAAATGCCGTCGAAAATCCTCGTAAAACGATAGAGAAATCGACGGTTTTTCGGCAAAATACGGATTTTAACGAACAATACAAAAATAAATCACATAATAGAATCGGTCGAAAAACACCGAAAAAACAATCGATAAAAACTAATATAAAAATCGGTCGCAAATTAAAAATAATCAGATTCAAAAAAACGCGCATATGAGAATTTGTAAAATATTTTACGAAATTAATGTGATTTTTAAAAATCCCACTATTTAGTGTATATTTTATCACTTTCTCTGCGTAAAGCTGCGATTTTACGAATAGTTTCTATACGGATTGAACATTAATAATTGCCCTTCTTTTCGCAAAAAATTTTGTTTCAAAGTCCGATTTTTAACGTTGCACTCTGCCGATAAATACTCTCGAGTTTTGGACTTCAACTGGATTTTGAGTTTGACTTCCTCTTTTGCCAAACTTCTTTTTAATTTTGAAGTTTGGATTTTTCTTTCTACCCACTTGATAATTCAGAATTCTTGGATAATTTCCATTATTAAAAATAGCGTCCGTGTGGACGCTACTCTGTCGATGTTAAAATTGATATTACTTAAGATGTCATTTGATATTTACTTACTTTGACATATTTTCGTAAGTGCGCTTCATAGTGAGCGAATCGAACATTTGCGTGCCGGCGGATTCGCTCAAAACGTGAGGCGTTAGATTGTTTTTGACAATCACTTCGCAAAACGGTTCAAATTCAGGTCCGTAGATAGTGTCCGCAAAGGTCAAGTGCTTTATTTCGCCTTTTGCGCCGTACATAATCTTGCTGAAATGAACGTGCATATTTTTCGTCTTTTCTTCGCCGAGCCTGTCGAAAAGGTCGTCAATGATACGCTGAAAATCATCGGAAGTTTTCAATGCGCCGCCCCAAAGGCTGTTGACGTGACCGAAATCGACGCACGGATAAACGTTCGGGGCGAGTTTGCAAAGTTCTATGACTTCACTCACCGTGCCGATTTGCGCTTGTTTTCCCATAGTTTCGGGGCAAACTATCAAATCTTCGTCGCCGTTTTGTTTTATAGCGTCGAGTGCGCGCGAAAAATTGTCAAGCGTGCGTGCAAACGCTTCGTTTCGAGGTTGTTTACCCTCTGCACCGGGGTGAAAAACGCATCTTTGACCGTGAAAATGTCTGAGCGCTTTGAGCGAACTCGTGAGGTAATTTATAGAATTGTCCGCTTTTTCTTGCTCGACTGAAGCAAAATTTATGAAATACGGCGCGTGAACGCTGATTTCGATGCCGAATTTGTCGGCTTCGTCCCCTATTGCTTCTGCGGTCGCTTCGCTTATGCGAACGCCTTTGCCGAAGGAATATTCAAACAAATCGAGTCCCTTATCTCTCAACCATTGCGGCATTTGAAGCGTTGCGGTCAATCCGTCTTTGGCGAACTGCTCGTCGTGTCCGGACGGTCCGAACAATGCTACGTTACTTTTATTTATCATTTGTCACCTCTAAAAAGCAAACTGTCTGCGTGATTGCGCTCGAAATCGTCAAGAATTTTCTTTGCGTTGACCTCGTCGCTGTCGAGTTGTATTTTCAACTCGGCTTGAGATGCGAATTTGACAATATCGCGCATTTTTTCGATGAAATATACGACGATATTTTTGCCGTATACGTCACCCGAAAAATCTATTATATACGTTTCAACGGATATGGAATTATCCGAAAACGTGGGTTTCGTGCCTACGTTGGTCATAGATTTGAAAATTTTGCCGTCGACCTCGCAAAAAGTCGCATATATGCCGTTTTCGAGTTGCAAACGCGATTCGTCGGGTGCGATGTTGGTTGTCGGGAATCCCATTCCCGTGCCTTTGTGGCGAGCGTGCAACACTTCACCGCTCATAAAATACGGCAAAGCGAGATATTCGTTGAGTTTGTCGACTTGACCGTTTTTTACGTACGATTTGAGTTTCGACGTTGAAATTTTCACGCCGTCAGACGTTTCAAAAGGCACTACGCAGAGCGAAATACCATTATTATAGCAATATTCGCGAAGCAAATCGACGTTCCCAGCCGCGTATTTGCCGAACGTATAATCCGCACCGACGAAAATCGACTTTACGTTGAAATTCGACGTCAATGCGTCGAGAAAATCGAGCGGCGACAAATTTGCGAACTTATCGTCGAACGATGCGCCGATAACGACGTTCAAACCGCATTTTTCAAGCACTTTTACTCTATCGGAAAAACAATACATTTGTTTTTCGTTGCCGAAAAGGACGTTCGGGTCGTTCGTGAACGTCAAAAGCGCGCTTTCTATTCCGTTTGCTTTGGCATACTCGATTGCACGCTCGCAAAGTTTTTGATGTCCTTTGTGAATACAATCGAAAAAGCCGAGCGCAAGCGCAACGGGAATGTCGTATCGTTTTTCAAAGTCGAGGATTTTCATACTTTTCACAGCCTCGTTTTCATATGTAGCAAACCGTTTGCGCACTCGCCCATACCAAGCGCTTCACCGTCGCGTTCGACGACGAAATCGCCGAGCGGCAAATTGTCGATTTTTATGCTTACGCCGTTCAAAACCTTGCTCGTTTGCGTATCGTCGATTTGCACTTTCTCAAAACTTTTCAATGCACAATCAATCGGTTTTAGGTATTCTAACGGCATTTTTTCAAAATCAGCGAGCGAAACGGAATCGCAAATTTCAAAGTCGCCACTTTTGATTCTGCAAATCGACGACATATAAGCAACCGTGCCAAGCGAAGCGGCAAGGTCGCGCGCTATAGAGCGAATATACGTTCCGCTCGAACACGCAATTTCAAACGCGTACTCGTTTTCTTTGAGCGCATACGGCGCGCCGTCTATATCGCAAGCAACCGTTTTGACGTAATATACGGTCACTTTTTTCGGTTTCAACTCGACTTGAATACCTTTGCGTGCCAAGTCGTACGCCCTTACGCCGCCGACGGATTTTGCCGAATATTGCGGCGGAATCTGCTCGACGTCGCCGACGATATTTTTTGCCGCTTCGTCGATTTGTTCTCTTGTCGGGATAACGGAACTGTTTTCGACCACCTTGCCTGTACAATCGAGCGTATCGGTCGTTTCGCCGAAAACGAAAGTTGCGCGATAAACTTTGACTTTTTGCTGCATATAATCGAAAAGCCTTGTCGCAGTTCCGACGGCAATCGGCAAAACGCCCGTACCGATTGGGTCGAGAGTGCCGAGATGTCCGACTTTTTGCTTTTCGCCGCTGACTCTGCGCAGTATTCCGCGCACTTTGACAACGACGTCGCTTGAAGTCATACCGTATGGTTTGTTGATGTTGACAAAGCCTTTCATATTAGATTCAAAATGTAATTTTTGACAAAATACCCTATTAGATTCTGTCTTTTGCGAGTTTTACGAGTTTTTCCTCAATGTCTTCGAGATAGCCGTTGACTCGGCAACCCGAAGCGAATTTGTGTCCGCCCCCGCCGAAAGTCATAGCAATGTCGGACGCGTCAACGTTATCTTTCGTGCGGATACTGAGTTTGAAGTTCTTGTCGCCAACTTGCGATAACGCATACGCGACTTTTACGCAATCGACGTCGATAAGTTCGCTTACGATTCCTTCCGTATCGTCGCAAGTCGTGTTCGTTGCGGCAAAATCGTCTTTTGTGAAGCAAATCAATGCGATTTGTCTGTCCTCGAAGAATTTTGCTTTTGCAAGCGCACGACGTTTCAAGTCGAATTTGTTTGAAGTGACGCTTCTGTACACTTGATAAATCGCCTCGCTTGCATCGAAGTCGTATTCGAGCAACTCGCATGCGATTTCGTGGGTGCGTTTCGTGGTGTTGGAATAAGAAAAACAACCGCTGTCCGTCACGATACCGCAAAATAGCAGTTTGGCAACGTTTACATCGATTGCTTTCATAGATTTGAGCAGTTGAAAAACGATTTCCGCACACGCGCTTGCCGTTTCGTCAACGTAGCAAAGCGAAGCGAATCTCTCAAAGGATTTGTGATGGTCGATAACGATTTGCGTTTTTGCCGACAAAAACGACTTCATACACTGTCCGAGTCTGTCGATGGAACTCGCGTCAATGCTGATTGCGAGGTCGTGGACTCTCTTTTGCGGAAAAGCAATATCTTCGCTTTTGAACAGAGTTTTGTATTTGTCGGGAACTGGCGAATCGCAGTATGCCGAAACGTTTTTGCCCTTGTTTTTGAGAGCGACGTAAAGCGCGAGCATACTGCCCAAAGCGTCGCAATCGGGTTTCGTGTGACAATAAAGCGCAATATCGTCCGAGCGATTTATTCTTTTTGAGATTTCTTGAAGAATATCGTTCATTGTTCCTCGTCGGTGTTTGCAATCGTCCTTTGCTCGTCCTGTTTCTTGATTTTATTGAGTATTTCGTCGATTTTTATGCTGTAATCGACGCTGTCGTCAATTATGAAATTGAGTTCGGGCAAAAGACGGATTTGCACGCTGTCTTTGAGCATATTGCGAATGAACGTTTTGGAACGGCAAATCGTGTAATACGCCTCTTGCCTTTCCTCGTCGTTTGCCGCATATATGGACAAATACACCTTTGCGTATTTAAGGTCGGGCGTGGTGTAAAGTTTGGTCACGCCGACGATTGCATTGTGAAGACGCGGGTCTTTAACGTCTTCGGCAATGATTTTGGTGATTTGTCTGGCGAGTTCGGAATTGACTCGTTCCATCTTAATCTTCATTTGTTTTCTCCATCGTAAACGCTTCGATTACGTCGTCGACTTTGACGTCTTGGAAGTTGGACAGCATTATGCCGCAGTCGAAGTTCTTTGCCATTTCCTTGACGTCGTCTTTGCCGTGGCGCAAGGAAGCGATTTCGCCTGTATACTCGACTTTTCCGTTTCTGATAAGACGTGCTTGCGCGCCGCGAACGACTTTGCCGTCGATGACGTGGCAACCTGCGATAGTGCCTACGCCGCTGATCTTGAACAATTCACGCACTTCCGCAGAACCGAGAACGACCTCTTTGAACTTGGGATCGAGCATACCCTTGACCGCCTTTTCGATGTCCTCGATTGCGTTGTAAATGATATTGTAGAATCTGATGTCTATTTTCTTTTGCGCGGCGAGTTGTTTTGCGTTGTTGTCGGGGCGAACGTTGAAGCCGATGATGATTGCGTTTGAAGTTTCCGCAAGCAAAACGTCGCTTTCTTTGATACCGCCAACAGCCGCGTGAATGATGTCGATATTGACTTCCTCGTTACCGAGTTTGGCAAGTGATTGCTTGACCGCCTCGACCGAGCCTTGAACGTCCGCTTTGATGATGAGTTTAACGGATTTGAGTTCGCCTTTTGAAATCTTGTCGAACAAGTCGTTGAGCGAAACGGACGTAGATTCCGTTTGACTTGCGGCGAGTTTGAGTTTTCTCTCTTCTGCGAGTTCTCTTGCAAACTTTTCGTCCGCAACGACGTCGATTCTGTCGCCTGCTTCGGGAACGTCGTCCCAACCGGTGACGGAAACGGGCATAGACGGACCTGCTTTCTTGACCTTTCTGCCCTTATCGTCAATCATAGCGCGGATTTTACCCGTGCAAGTGCCTGCGACGACGTTATCACCGACGTGCAACGTACCCGTTTGAACGAGGATAGTTGCGATTTTGCCGAGACCTTTGTCGAGTTTTGCCTCGACGATAGTGCCTCTTGCGTTTCTGTCGGGATTCGCGCGCAATTCTTCGACTTCTGCGCGTACGAGGATTTGTTCGAGCAAATCTTCAACGCCCATACCGGTCTTAGCAGACACGCGCACGACGGGCGTATCGCCGCCCCATTCTTCGGGGGTTACGCCGTTTTCTGCGAGTTGCGAAAGCACCTTATCGGGATTTGCGCCCGCTCTGTCCATCTTGTTCATAGCGACGATGATAGGCACTTTTGCTTGCTTTGCGTGGCTGATTGCTTCGAGCGTTTGAGGCATAACGCCGTCGTCCGCAGCAACGACCAGAATCGCAATATCCGTAACTTGCGCGCCGCGCGCACGCATCGACGTGAACGCTTCGTGACCGGGGGTATCGAGGAACGTAATGGGATTGCCGTTGAGCGTAACGGTATACGCGCCGATATGTTGCGTAATGCCGCCCGCTTCGCCGCCCGTAACGTTCGACTTTCTGATGTAGTCGAGAAGCGAAGTTTTGCCGTGGTCTACGTGACCCATAATCGTGACGATAGGCGGACGCGGAACGAGATTTTCGAGTTCTTCCACGTCGTCCACTTCGAGTTGCGCGGTGAGCGTATCTTCGAGCGTCACGTCGGGTTTGTATTCGAGTTTGATTCCGAATTCGTCGGCAACGAGTTCCGCAGTAGCGAAATCGATACTGTCGTTTATGGTCTTCATAATGCCGAGAACGAACAGCGTTTTGACGATTTCCGCGGCGGATTTACCGATTTTTTCGCTCAAAGTCTTGATGGAAACGGGGTCGGTGGTTATAACCGCGTTTTCGATTATAACGGTTGCGCTGTTGCCACCGCCTCTGTTCTTGTTGACTTTGTAGTTGCGAACGATTGCTTCGCCGTCCTCGTCGTATGAAATTCTATCGTCGACGAGATAGCCGCGTTTCATAAGCGCGCGCTTGTTCATCGTTGACTTATCGTCGAACTTGCTCGAACCGTTGTTTGAGTTTTGTTTGCCGCCCTTGCCCTTTTGCGCAGCAGGTTTAGGAGGAAATTGCTGCGCGGCGTTGGCAACGCTTTGCGACGACGGACGTCTCGGACCGCCGTTTTGACCTTGATTTTGTCCTTGCGGTCTTTGACCTTGACCGTTTTGTTGCGGCTTCGGTCCGCGCGGTTGTTGATAACCGCCTTGTCCGAACACTCTCGTCGTAACTTTCGGCTTCGGCGTCGGCGGAACGTAAATTCTGCGCACTTCGCCGTTAGGCAAAATTTCGGGATTCTCTTGCGCAAGTTCAAAAGGCGTTTTGGGAACGACCGTAATATGCGGTTTCTTTGCTTCCTCTTGCTTTTTCTCGTCTTGCTTCGGTTGAGATTTCTTTTCCGTCTTTTCTTCGGCTTTCACAGTCTCTTTTTCGGAAGCGGAAGATTCTTCTTTTTTGACTTCCTTTTCGACTTTCGATTCTTTTTCCGCTTTGACCTCTGCCTTAGTCTCGACCACGGGCGTTTCTTGCGCCTTTACCTCGACTTTTTCGACGGCTTTTTCGGATTCGCGTTCGATTTTGTTCTCGACTTCTTCAAACTTTGCCTTTTCAACCGCTTTCGCTTCTTCTTTGGCTTTTTCGATTTGCTCTGCTTTTTGCACGAGTTCGTCGCGTTTTGCCTTGATAGAAGCCATAATCACGGCTGCTCTCGACTTTTGACGAGAGATATTTTCGGAAAGTTCGGCAAGTTTGGTCGCCTTATACTCGCCGAGCATTTTTACGGAATCGACGTTTGTTTCTTTTTTGTTTTCGGGCATATTCACCTCAATACACCGACAACCGCTTTTGCGAGATTGTCGTTAGTTATGGCGATTGCGTTGACACCCTCGCGGTGCAAAGCCTCGCCAAGACCGTCCACGATATACACGGGACAACTCATCTTCTTCAATATCCTTTCTTTATACTTATCGGTTGCGGTCGATGAAACGAGCACGACTTTTGCGAGGTTTTTCTTTTCGCAAATAATATCTTCGCCGTAAAGCACCGAACCCGAGCGTTGCGCAAGTCCGACGTAAGCACCGATTTTACTCATTTATTTCACCGTATATCTCGTCGCCGACGTTGCGTTTGAACGCGGCGTTGAGAGTCTTTTTCCTGATAAGTTTTTGTATGCAGTCCTCGCAATTATGCACCCAAACGCCCCTACCGTCCGCTTTTTGCGAGCGGTCGAGAAACACTTTTCCGTCCTTGTCTTTGACGAATCTCAACATTTCGGACTTGTCGTCGTGTTCCTTGCACACGACGCATTTTCGGGTGTTCTTGGGATAGGACATTTTATTCACCTTGCACTTCTTGCTCGTCTACTTTGAGCGTGGAATAAGGTTTGACGTCTATCTTCCAGCCGGTAAGTTTTGCCGCAAGACGAGCGTTTTGACCGCTTCTGCCGATTGCAAGCGAGAGTTTCTCGTCGGGAACGATAACCTTTGCGTTCTTTTCTTCCTCGTTGATGGAAACCATAAGCACTTGTGCGGGCGAAAGCGCGCGAGCGATATATTCGATAGGATCGTCGCAATATTCGATGACGTCGATCTTTTCGCCGCCGAGTTCCGCAACGACCGCGTTGACTCTGACGCCCTTGTTACCTATGCAACTTCCGACTGCGTCGACGTTGGGGTCTTCGCTCGACACTGCGAGTTTGGTGCGGAATCCCGCTTCGCGAACGATGCTGTTGATTTTGACGAGTCCCGCCTTGATTTCGGGAACTTCGAGTTCAAAGAGTCTGCGTACGAAGCCCGCGGAACTTCTCGACACGACCACTTGTGCGCCGTGCATACCGTCGCGGATTTTCTTGACGTACACTTTGATGACGTCGTTCACGTTATACGTTTCGGTGGGAACTTGGTCTTGTTGCATCAT